>CAVJTU010000029.1:0-33391 GCA_963652495.1 uncultured Oscillospiraceae bacterium | reverse complement strand
TTGGTTGAAATTCAGTAAAAGAAAAAAACGAGAAGTTTACTCGTCAGAGCTGATATCAACACTCATCGCTTGACACCTCCATATAAAATTATTATAATTAGCATGTTGATTATAAGTCTACAGACTTTAAGTTACAGAAAGGTGACTGATTATGATTCCATCGTTATTAAAATGGATTGGTAATAAACAACGTTTTGCCGAAACCATCGTTTCCTATATGCCACAAAATTTTCGAAATTACTACGAGCCTTTTCTTGGAAGTGGTGCTGTCATGGCTGAGTTATTAAATTCAGATGCCACCAATTTTTTTCCGCATTTCGAGCACGCATACGGAAGTGATATTCTTCCTTTTCTCGTTGATATTTTTGAATTAGCAAAAAACGAACCAGAAAGACTATCTGATTATTATCGTAAAGAAATCGACCTTTATTATGAAGATCCTATTCAACAATACGATATTATCAAAGACAGATTTAATAAGGAACATAACCCTTATGATTTTTTGTTATTGTCTAGAACATGTTATTCCGGCGTTATTCGTTTTAGAAAAGCCGATGGCTATATGAGCACCCCACGAGGTCCTCATAAACCAATCAAACCGGATACATTTGAAAAAAGACTCCAAAAATGGCACACATTACTTCAAAAATCAACTTTTAATTGTGAGAGCTACACCACCGCTATGGATCGAGCTGGTGACGGAGATCTTGTTTATTGTGATCCACCTTATACGCATTCCCAAAGCATTATTTATGGGGCTCAAGATTTTAATATTGAAACATTGTGGAAAAAAATCGATGAATGCAAGGATCGCGGTGCTATGGTAATCCTATCAATCAATGGTATGCGTGATTCTAAAAAGAAGGATATCTCGATCACGCCTCCTGAAGGTCTTTTTAAACGCAAATTACTTGTTAATTGTGGAACATCCATGATCGATCGTCTCCAAAATACAGGAAAGGAAATGAGAGATAAAAAAGTAGATGACCAGCTTCTCCTAACATGGTAATTCAAAAAAGGACAACTCATTTCGTTAATCGATGTCGTTGTCCTTTTTCTCATTTTTCTCCTTTCGCTGCCTGTTTTCGATGCAAAAAACAATGACCTGCGAAATTACATCCCACCACCCAAGGGTAGTGATTTTACGCTCCTATCATAAAGAATTGCTCATTACTTCAAGCAGTCCTTCTGGTGCGTCCTCCATCTTGCCGGCATCGCACAGAGCAGCCATTTTCGGATCAAGCGGCAGATAATCAATTACAGAAATACCATGCTCGGCTGCCACCTTTTCGATGCTGCTGGTTCCAAACAAAAAATGCTTCTTTTTGCAGTCCGGACATACAAAATAAGACATATTCTCGACAATTCCAAGTACCGGAACATGCATCATCTCTGCCATCTTCACTGCCTTGGTTACGATCATAGATACCAACTCCTGAGGAGAAGTAACGATGACGATTCCGGCAAGCGGTAAAGACTGGAATACCGTTAGGGCAACATCCCCTGTTCCCGGCGGCATATCGACAAACATGTAATCGACATCTCCCCAGCAAACCTCTGTCCAGAACTGGGATACGGTTCCGGAGATGATCGGTCCTCTCCAGACAACCGGATCGGTCTCGTTCTCCAAAAGAAGATTTAAGGACATAACCTTGATGCCCTTTTCCGTTATCTCTGGCAGAAGTCCATTGTCATCTGCTACTGCATGCTCCTTTAAACCAAATGCGGTCGGGATGGATGGGCCTGTGATATCGGCATCCATGATAGCCGTCTTATAACCTTTGCGATTCATTGCAACCGCCAGAAGGGAGGTCACCATAGACTTTCCTACACCGCCCTTGCCGCTGACAACACCGATTACTTTCTTTACGTGGCTATGTGCATTTTCCTTTGCCTGCATACTCTGTGGTCCATTCGCAGACTTTTGGCTGCATCCCTCGCAGGAACTTTTTCCACAAGTGCCTTTGCTGCTGCATTCACTCATTTGAACTACCTCTTTTCTATCTTAATCATCCAATCTGTCTCATTGAAACAGTATCCTATTGCAATTGATATCTTGCGTACTCACCCTCATCAAAGCTTTTCCAGATAAACAATCCATTTTCCAATGTCATGTAGCCATTTTTGCTTCCATTCTTTGGAATGGAAACGGAACCCGGATTAAAGAACAGACCGCCATCGGTTGGCTCTGTGATCGGGATATGGGTATGGCCTGACAAAACGACATCTTCCTTTCGGAGCGGTGGAAAACTCTCATTTTTTCTGAAATCCTTTCCGTACACATGACCGTGTGTCAGATAAATTATGCGGTCTCCCTCAAGTATCCAGCTATAGTCTGCCAAGATTGGAAAATGTAACAACCACTGATCGACATCTGCGTCACAGTTTCCTCTGACACAGAGAATGCGATCGCTGATTGGATTTAACAAATCACAAACGCGCTGCGGATCGTATTCCTTTGGAAGTGCGTTTCGTGGGCCATGGTACAAAATATCGCCCAGCAGAATCATTCTGTCTGCCTTTTCATTTTCATATGCTTCCATCAGGCGGCTGCACCAATATGCAGAGCCGTGAATGTCGGATGCAATTACTAATTTCATATGTTTTTTCCTTTCTCGAAATACGGTAATCTCATCTGTTCGTTTCTGTTTGCAAAAATTCACACACAACTATCAGTTGAAATTTCCTGTATTTTTTTTTATAATGATACCGAACTTATTATACCACATTACGTAACTATTCAAACCCCCATTCGCAAAATCGCCTCTGCGAGGCAAACGCATTTTCAATGCGCCCATTTTGCTCATGTGGTTACTTCGCCATATAAAATTGCCATGCTATCTGAATGCAAGCATTCACCGCAGGCAATTTTGCATGGCTCTGAATAGTTACTACATTACGAAGGGAGTTACACTATGCACATCCGCACATTTTTTGAAAAAGCGGCTGTCTGTATGCTGTCAACAGCAGTTTTTTTGTCCCCAGTCTCCGCTTTTGGCGCTGATACACCGCCAGAATCCAGTTCTGTTGAATTTCAGGGCACACAGACGGAAACAGAATCTGTACCGGAAACACAAGAAACAGTTTCGGAAGACCTATACGGAGTCGAAGCCTATGCGAATCTTGATGCACTTTATCAAAATTTTCCTCAGCGCATCAATGAGGAAAATAATCGTTCTGAGAACGTAACCAATGCCGGACTGTGGATTCAGTCTCAGCTTGAAAGCTACGGCTATGAGGTTTCCACTCACGAATTTACTCATTTTGATTTTACCGGAATCAACTACTTTGTCACAAAGCCAGGCAACTCTGAAAAAACAATCATAATCGGCGCACACTACGACAGCATGCCGACTGCCGGTGTCGATGACAATGGCTCCGGTGTTTCTTTGCTTCTTGAACTGGCTCATCGTTTCCATGATCTTGAAACACCATGCACTCTCCAGTTTGTATTCTTCGATACGGAAGAATATGGTGCTTATGCCGGTTCCAGCTGCTTTGTCTATACCTATCTGATTCCAAATAATCTGCTTGACAATGTGCTGTGCTGCATCAACGTAGATTCCATCGGTGCCGGTGACCGTCTCTATGGATACGGCGGCGAATACAATGAAAACGGCGAGCTGACACGCGAGTGGGTCTATGATGAGGCAAATCTGATCGCAGATGATCTCGGACTTGACCTGTATACGCTTCCTGAGCAGGTCGAAGAGTTTCAATCTCCGACAAGATTACTCGGAAGCGACAGTTACTACTTTGCAAAAGAAGGCATTCCGTATTTATATATGGAAGCAAGTCTTTGGTGCAATGACGACGGCACAGGCGGCAATGATGAGACGCACCTGACCTGCCATTATCAGACAGCCAATGAAGCATTTGCTTCTACAGGCGGTCAGATCATGCATACCGAGTTTGACGATTTGAATCGTTTAAATGAGCTTCTTCCGGGCCGCGTTCAGAAAAATCTCCACGATGCAAGTGCCATTGTAACAGGAATGCTGCTTGACATCTCGCCAAACACGGAAGCCGGCATCGTTGCAGGCAAAGCTGCTGCAAATGCAGCTTCGCAGAAAGAATCGGTCGAATCCGTATCCGAAGACAATTCTGGTGAAGCAATTGAGTCCAATACAGATCACTCTCTTGAGGATGAATCTGCTGAGAGCGAAAGTGAAATTGCTTCCCTCGATGAGCCAAATGAAAGCGCAGCGCCAGTCATTGAGAGCGATCACAAATTTATGACCGGACTGTTTTCTGCCGCTGCGATTATCTTGATCTTATTTGTTGTTTTCCTTCTCACTGCTGCTCTTACAGCAAACAGCAGACGCCGCAAGCGTATCCGCCGTTTCGGTGAAGATTATAAGAAGAGAAAATACTAATCTCTATCCTTTAAAAGGGCACTTGCCAAGCTGCTGATAAAGTAGTTTGGTGAGATGCCCTTTTCATATGGCAAACGGTGGGTGCGGCAACAGTGATTTACAAAGCCGAACAAACACTTTGCCAAATCCTCCTTCGTGAAACTACCGGGATCGCATCACTTGCCGTACACTTTCAGCTGCGACAGCGCCGGAAACGGTGACGGATCATCTGCCTTAATCAGCTCTTCAAGCTGCACCCAGCGAACCTTCTTCGGTGGAAATGTAAACTCCTGACCCTCATCCGTCTTGACAAGGTCACACACCATCGTGGTATCATCCGAGAAACGAACGGTTGCTTTTGTCCACCATGCATCATGCGGAAAATCTGCGCGTGTATAAATCTCAATGCGGTCTGTGATCACTTCTCTTCCGAAATCAATACAGATTGTCGCCTTCGGATTCTGATTGATGCCCCAGGAACCATACGGCCAGAAGCCATGCGAATGGTTCGCCGTTACACCATCTATCGCGTTGCGCGCTGCAAAAACCGATTCGCCGCGTGTCTCCACATTTGCACTCGCATGCGGATAGCAACGAGTATCACCATGCTGATCCATCACATTGACAGCCAGATTGCGGTATGCCTCATACTCCCATGCTCTTGCCTTTCGCGCTGTAATCAAATGACTCTCGCCTGAAAAGATCTTTGGCGAGTAGCACACCTTCTTCTCCCCGAACGGAATCTCATAGGAAACTTCTCCTGTCACATAGACAAGTGCCTCCCCCAGCGCATCATCTGCCTGAAATACATAAAATGCCGGCATCTCATCTACCGTAAATACAATGCAGTCGCCTTCCTCATAGATATGGGACAGAGGTAAATTTACCTCCTTTGCCCCGGATGCCTCTGCAATAACGCTTCCATCTTTCTTTACTGCCTGTACTGTGATCATAGCTGATTTACCCATACCTCCATCTCGCCCTCGCCGCGGTTTGCCCACGCATAGTAAGGGATGAAACGAAGTTCCTTTTCCTCATATACCGGCTTCTGCCATGTCTGATACAATCCATTCTCTACGGTAACTGGCTTCTTTGCCTTTGCATTTACGCGCAGCATTACCATTGGGAAGCCAAGCTCGTTTGTCTCTTCTTCACTAAAGACAGCATCTGGTTTCATGCGGACAAGTGGAAGTCCTTTGCCATTATCGGCTTCTTCCAGACAATAGACAACCGGTCCTCTCATAACAGCGACCTTGCCCTCATCCTGACGGACTTTGCTGTCTGCCTGAAGTACCTTTACCTTCATTGCAAAGCGAAGCTTTAACAGATCTTCCTTTTTCCACTCGCCTGTTACATACAGATAACCATCCTCCATGCGGCATTCCTTGCCGACAGCACCCTCCAGTTCAAAGTCCTCGCCGCACCAGCCCGGAATACGAAGCGCTACTGTCATCGTCACCGGCTGCTCACTTTCTACCTTCAAAGTGACATCACCATTCCACGGGAAGCCAGAGGTAATGACAACGTTTACCTTCTGTCCGTCTACTTCCTTCTCAATGGTGCCGCCTGCATACAGATGTACCCACAGTGTATCTTCGTTTTCCGTATATGCGTAGGAACCGATGGAACTGATCACACGCGCCAGATTCGGTGGGCAGCATGCACAGCCAAACCACTTCTGACGAACAGGCTTTACGTGCTGCTTGCCCGGATCTTCATGGCAGCTTCTCGGATTGACAGAAAGCGGATTGACATAGAAGAAGCTCTTTCCATCGAGTGCCATGCCGCTGAGCACACCATTGTGAAGCGCAAGCTCCATGACATCTGCATATTTGGAATCTGGCTTCATCTCAAGCATACGGCGTGCAAAGAACACAAGACCGATGGACGCGCAAGTCTCTGCATAGTTTGTGTCGTTCGGCATATCGTAATCAAATGTAAATGCCTCACCGTGATGGGTCTGTCCGATTCCACCGGTTACATACATCTGCTTTGTCGTGATATTGTTCCACAACGTCTCACAAGCCTGATATAAGGAATCATCGCCTGTCAGTCGGGCAACATCTGCCATACCGGAATACAGATAAACGGCACGAACCGCATGACCCGTTGCCACAGTCTGCTCTCTTACCGGCAGGTGCGCCTGATAATACTGGTAGCGAATCTTTGTTTTCTTCTCTCGCTCCGGTACATTGCCCTCACTGTCGAAATAGTATGGCTGGGTACCGCGCTGGTTGACAAAATATTCAGCCAATTTTTTGTACTTCTCCTCGCCAGTCACCTCGTACAGACGAACGAGTGCCATCTCTGCGATCTCATGACCCGGATAACCCTTGCACTTGCCTTCCTCTGTTCCAAAATAGGAAGCAATAAAATCAGCGAAACGCATCGCAGCCTTTAACAGCTTGTCCTTGCCTGTTGCCTGATAGTAGGCAACCGCTCCCTCAGTCAGATGACCGAAGCAGTACAACTCATGATGGTCCTTTAAATTTGTGAACATCCTGTCCATACCGTTGATGATATAGTAGGTGTCCAGATAGCCATTTTCCAACTGAGCGGCGCATACGATATCAATCGCACCATCTGCGATCTTCTCAAGTTCCGTATCCGGGTGCTGTGTTAGTGAATAGGCTACTGCCTCGATCCACTTTGAAAAATCGCTGTCCTGAAAAACAAAGCCATAAAACTTATCATCATCCGGATTTCTCGGATCATCCGGAAGTGCTTCAAAGCCACGAAATGTATAGACAGGCTCCTGATAGCTGTTTCCCTGCTCTCTCTTTTCCTGATTCATCTTGCCTGCTACTTTAAAATTATGCATACAGTAGCTCGGTGCTGCCTCCGGTACCCGGTCATTTAATGTTTCCCATTGATATGGGATTACTTCTTTTCGTACCAGTTCCATCTCTGGCTTCCAGAAACCATCCTCTAACCGGATTCGCTTTAAGCTGATCGGTTTGCTGAACTTCTTGCTGTCCATTTTCAATATCCTCCCTTTCTGCATCCTGCATTCTCTACTCCAGTCCTGCTTTATGGCGTGCCTCGTGTACCTGTGCTGCCTGCTCGGCCTGTAACTGGAACATATAATCTAAGTTAAAATCCGCATTGCCATTGCCGATATTGCTTGATTCGGCAATCGCTCTGGAATATTTACTCCATGGATACGTTGTAATGATATCAAAATAATCGGTAACACGTACTCCGCCGAGGCGATAATCCGTCACAAGCGTTTCCATATCAAAATCAACGATTCTTGCTCCCTTGAAATCCTTCTTGATCGTAACCTTTGCCATGCCGCCAAGGAGTGTCGCCTCTTTTCGCTGCAAGGACTGAAAATTTCCAAGTGAATAATAAATCAGCATCTTGCCGCCGTCCGGACGGTCTATGTAATCAATCGGCTCTACGACATGAGGATGTGTTCCGATAACAAGATCAACGCCCTGTGCTGCCAGAAAAGCTGCCTGCTCGGCCTGGGAATCATCTGTGCCCAGATTGTACTCAGTACCCCAGTGCGGAAATACGATTACAAAATCAGATGCCTCCTTCGTTCGCTGAATCAGCCTTGCCAGACGGTCATAATCAAGCATATCCACCAGATACTGACCATCCGCATCGTAATCACTCCTGCAATTTAAAATATCGGTGTAGTTAATCATACCGATGCGAATGCCATTCTTTTCGACAACATGAATCTCGTCTCTTGTCTCCCAGCTGTCGTGAATGCCAAGAAGTGTCAGCTGCGGATAATTGGTTCTAAAAAAATTAACCATATATAAGCTGCCGACTTTTCCGATGTCGAGCACATGATTGGTCGCTGCTAATACGACATCAAATCCTGCATTTGCAATGGCCGCTGCCACCTCAGTACGCACATTAAAGCACGGATAATCTCGGATGCCCCACTCGTCACCGCCAATGACACATTCCTGATTGATTACTGCCAAATCGGCTGCCTGCACGATATCTTTCACATAAGCAAAATTATAATCGTAATTGTAGCTGCCGTCCGGCTGCCAGCCGCTCATTGACACATCATAGTGCATCAGGTTGTCTCCCACTGCCACCAGACTGACATACGATGGTTCCTCAGCTTGCACATCTCCAACTACGACACTTTGCGCTGGCTCGACACTAGAAGCTGCTGAGACGTCCGTCTGTTCCGTGACGCTCACTCCCTGCGTGCCATTCAATTCTTCGCTGCCTGGCTGTGATTGAGCCTCAGTCTGCAATTCAGTCTCGGTCTGCAATTCAGTCTCGGTCTGTGATTCAGCCTCAGTCTGTGATTCAGTCTCGGTCTGCAATTCAGTCTCGGTCTGTGATTCGTTTCGATATGCATATGCCCACTTTGAATCTGCGCTTACACTCTCCATCATTTTCGGAAGCGGTGCCTTTGCATTTTCTTCATGCATCTTCGTATGATATAGTCGATCCATAAAAGAAATAATTCCGCACACACCGACTACAATTACGACTACTACAATAATTCTGGAAGTCACCCACCATCGAAGACGGGCCTTTTTTCTTTTTTTTCTCTTACCTGCCACTTTTCTTTCCTGCCTATAAATACTTTCTAAATTTACAATAATGCGATAGCCGAAAACTCCCCGGACAGTCAAGCGGATATTTGCAATCTGCTTCATTGCTTGCTCATAACCGAGGATTCCTCCAGCTTTCGGAATAGTTACAAACCAAATACCTCTGCCATGCGACTATATTCCTCATCGCTGATAGCAACAACACTTCCATGACGCTTCATGGTCTTGCCCATGTCAAATTCAGAATCGTCAAGAGGCACAAAATCCATTGTCTTTAAGCTGTCGCACACAAGTGGAAGATACCCCTTGTGTGCAGCAAAACGGTCAACGATCAGACACCACTTCTTTTGCTCTTCCAGATAATAAATTTCCGGTCCCTCCACTCCGTAAATTGCTTCAAGGTTGGGAATAGACACATCTTTAAAGGATTCCTTCTTTAAATCCGCTGCCGCATCGGTGCGGATATTCTTTGTTGTCTCATCCTTTGAAAATCGATAATACACACCGTCATCATACACCATTGTGGAATCGATAACGTGATTCTCTTTTTCCAGATAGATCTCAGCCTTTGTAAACTCATGGAAATCCTTTGTTCTGGCTGCATAGATGCGCTGTTTTGGCTCTGCATCACCCGCTAGCTTTACCATGGAAGCCCAAAATACAAGATAATTATCCTGCTCTCTGTCATAAATTGCTTCCGGTGCCCATGCACATCCTGCCTCTGGCACTGCTACCTCAACTAATACCGTATCACTCCAATGAACGAGATCCTCTGACTCCATGATTGCTAACTTTCTGCTGCCTGTGGTAACAGCCGCATCCCAACCCTTTCCGGCTGCGATGCAAAGATCAGTTGCAATGATCACAAAACCACTGCCATCCTCCTTGCGAATTAAAAACGGATCACGCAGACCACACTCGCCAACTGTTGAACAAATTACCGGCTTTCCATTATGCAGATCGTTCCAGTGCAGACCGTCCTTACTCAAAGAAAAGTAGATCTGTTCGCCCTGTGGCTGCTCTCCGATAAAATGTGTAAATAAATATGCCATCTTGCCATTGCCCTTTCATATTGTTTTCATATCCTACCTGCTTTGCAATGATATCTTTTCTATATTTTGGGGTATTTTTCGATATCTTTTTACAGGATACTCCCTCCGACGAGTATAGCACAGTTTCCAAAATGATACAATTCCTTTCCACTCTTTTCCTTTTTTTTACTCGTATCAACAAAAGATTCCTTTTGATTATCTTCTTTCCAAAATGCCAGAAGTGTGCTAAACTGAAAATAGTTTTACAAAACAGGCGAAAAGTCTTTCGTCTGGGAATGAAAGGAGTTTTTTACCATGTTTCAACAGTTACTTGGGGAGTCTGCCAGCCCCGTCATTGCCTTCATCGGCATACTGGCCGCATTCTTTTTTACCTGCGTGTCACTTGCAAAAGGCAGTACCTATCTTCCAAAGGATCAGGGGCGTGAATTTGCTGTAGGAGGCGCACTTTCCGCTGGAAAACCACGCGGTGCCGGACTGATTTTTATACTTGTATTTGCCGTTGCCGCCGTACTATTTGCCCATGTAGACCCGGAGATGATTATCTATCTTCTTCTTTTGATCTGCTGCATGATGACAGGCTATCTTGACGATGCCGCCAAGACTTCATGGGGACGCTTAAAGAAGGGAATCCTTGATTTTCTGGTTGCATTTTTAGTAACCTTTACGTATCTTCATTTCAATGGGAATCAGGTAACACTTGC
Organism: uncultured Oscillospiraceae bacterium; assembly: GCA_963652495.1. Taxonomy (GTDB): domain Bacteria; phylum Bacillota; class Clostridia; order Lachnospirales; family Lachnospiraceae; genus Anthropogastromicrobium. The sequence continues at coordinate 22,748 of CAVJTU010000029.1, read as the reverse complement.
AATGACCGGCACCACCTTTTCTATCCCGGTTCCGGTATTTGCGATTCTCTCCATCGCGCTGATCTGGATCTCCATCAATGTTACAAACTGCGCAGATGGAGTGGATGGTCTTTCCGGCACACTGACGATCACCACGATCATGACTTTCTATTTTGTGAATCAGGTTCTGGGACATACAGACGATTTTGATTATCTGAGCCTAATGTTTGTTGTCTGCCTGCTCGGCTATCTGTGGTTTAACGCTACTCCGAGTAAAATGTTAATGGGTGATGCCGGTTCCCGTGCAATGGGACTTTTCATTGCGATTGCAGCACTCAAATGCGGCGACCCGTTTCTCTACATTCCGGCAGCACTGGTGCTGATCATCGATGGCGGTCTTGGTCTTGTAAAGCTGACATTGATTAAGACAGTACACGTTCATATCTTAAAGAATATTCGCACGCCAATCCACGATTTTGTCCGCAAGACAAAGGGCTGGTCCAACACACAGACTGTTTTCCGTTTTGCAATCATTCAGATCATTCTGTCTGTGGCACTTATCTATCTGATTATGTTATAGGAAACATTGTAACTATTCAGTACCTTCACAGTTACGATCATTTCTTATTTCATTTTTATATTCTAATGATACCAGGGGCAAAATGCCTTTTGACCCCAACATTATTCTAATTTATTCTTTGCGAAAGGAGATTTCGTTATGAAATTACCGAATTACTACGAGGATCCTCATACGCTCCACGTAGGCACCTGTGAGAACCGCAGCTACTTCATTCCGTATGGTTTGGATCATGCAAGCCGCGCAGCATCGCTTTCCGGTGACTGGCATTTTGGCTATTATCCTTACCCGGAGGCTGTTCCGGCTGAGTTTGTCAACCCGGATTTTGATGATTCTGCAATGGATACCATACCGGTTCCGTCCTGTTGGCAGTGTCAGGGATACGACTATCATCAGTATACCAATGTAAATTATCCGATTCCTTTTGACCCGCCGTATGTTCCAAAGGAAAACGCAAGCGGCGCATACCGCACCACCTTTACTATCTCTGCTGAGGCTGCAAAGCAGCGTAATTTCTTATATTTTGAGGGTGTTGATTCCTGCTTCTATGTATGGGTAAATGGACAATTTGTCGGCTACAGTCAGGTTTCCCACTCTTCAAGTGAGTTTGAGATTTCTTCTGTTGTACAGGAAGGCACCAACACACTCGCCGTTCTTGTATTAAAATGGTGTGATGGAACTTATCTGGAGGATCAGGACAAGCTTCGTATGTCCGGCATTTTCCGTGACGTACTGCTTTTGACCCGTCCGCAGTCTTTCGTTCGCGACTTCACCGTTCACACCTCCCTGCTGGATGGCGGCGCTGGTGTTATAAGCGTTTCTGTTGAGATAGAGGGTGATGTTGCTCCTGCCCTTACTCTGTGCGATGCAGATGGAAACTCTGTTGGCGATGCTGTTGTCACAGATGGCATCTATGATTTTACTGTTTCCGATGCAAAGCTTTGGACTGCTGAGACTCCATATCTGTATACGCTGACAATCACTGCCGGCGATGAGGTGATCACACAGGCAGTCGGTATCCGTGAGGTTTGCATTAAGGATGGTATTGTTTACGTAAACGGACAGAATCTGAAATTTCGCGGAACCAACCGTCATGACTCTGACCCTGTTACCGGATATACCATCTCCAAAGAGCAGGCAATCCGTGATCTGACTTTGATGAAGCAGTTTAACTTCAACGCAATCCGTACCAGCCATTATCCGAACGCACCGTGGTTCCCGGAACTGTGCGACCGCTACGGTTTTTATATGATTGCCGAATCGGATATCGAAATGCATGGATATTTAAGCACCTACCACAGTGACCGTGAAAACACACTTGGTCTGTTGGATGAGGGCGGTGTCTTCACGGAAGCTGTCTTAGACCGTGTTCAGAGAAATGTCATCCGTGACAAGAACCATCCGTCTATCCTGATCTGGTCTCTTGGTAATGAAGCTGGCTTTGGCTATGCTTACCAGAATGCTGGCCGCTGGGTAAAGGAGTATGATCCAAGCCGTCTGACTCACTATGAGTCCTCTACATGGGATCACTCCAATCGCTTTGATAAGAGCATGCTTGACCTCTACAGCCGTATGTATGCTTCCACTGAGGATATTGACAACTACTTTGCCGAAGAAGGTCCGAAGAAGCCATTCATTCAGTGTGAATTTGTTCATGCAATGGGGAACGGCCCAGGAGATATCGAAGATTATTATCAGCAGATCATGAAATACGATGGCTTCTGCGGCGGCTTTGTATGGGAATGGTGTGACCACGCCATCAATCAGGGTGTGGCTGAAAACGGCAAGACCATGTATGGCTACGGCGGTGACTTCGGCGAGTATCCGCATGATGGAAACTTCTGTATGGACGGACTGGTATATCCGGATCGCACACCTCATACCGGTGTTTATGAATGGAAGAATGTTGTTCGTCCGGTACGCGCAAGACTCGTTGATGCTCACAAGGTAACACTTGCATTAAAGAACATGCTTGACTTTACCGATATGGCCGATGCCGTTACCATCTCCTATGAGTGTAAGGCAGACGGCGAGCTTCTTTGCTCTGGTGCGATTGCAGTTCCTTCTACTGCACCGCATGCTGAGTCTGAAGTTACCATTCCGGTTACTCTGCCAAGGACATCTGCTGACTGCTATTTGAAGCTGACCTACTTTACAAAGACAGCTCACGAGTTGGTACCTGCAGGTCATGAGGTTGGTTTCGATCAGTTCTTACTGTCCGAGACTGCTGTTCATCGCTTAAGCACCGTTACCAACGAGGCTGCTGCACCGACTGTTACCGTGGATGATCGTTTCCTGACTGTAAGTGGTGAGGGCTTCACCTATCAGTATGACACCTTTACCGGTATCTTCTCTTCCTTGGAGCGCGGCAAGGACACCATTTCCATGGATTATAGCATTTTCCGTGCACCGACTGATAATGACCGCAACATCCGTATCGAGTGGGAGCGTGCAAATTACCATCACAGCCAGACACGCGCTTATACTACTGCTTATGCTGTTGACGGACAAACCGTTCAGATCACCAGTGATGTAAATCTGTGTGCTGTTACCGTTCAGTGGATCATGAAGTTTACTGTTGTATGGACCATTGATGGTGCCGGCGCAATCACTTGCAAGATTGATGCAAAGCGCAACACTGAGATGCCATATCTGCCAAGATTTGGTGTTGAGCTGACACTTCCAAAGAGCTGGCAGCAGGTTTCCTATCTGGGCTATGGTCCACAGGAATGCTACATCGACAAGCACCATCTGGCATGGTTTGATGCATTTACTGCTACCGTTGATGAGCTTCATGAGGATTATATCAAGCCTCAGGAAAATGGAAATCATTACCACTGCCGCAAAGCTTCTGTCGGAAATGGAACAAATGGTGTGACTGCTTATGCCGCAACCAGCTTTGATTTCTCTGTTTCCAATTATTCTGATTATGAACTGGCAGCAAAAATGCATAATTATGAACTCGAAGCAAGTGATTTTGTTACCATGCACATTGACTACAAGAACAGTGGTGTGGGAAGCAACTCCTGTGGCCCGATGCTGTTGCCGCAATATCGCATGGATGACAAGGAATTTGAGTGGGAGTATCAGTTGAAGTTCTGATGGTGCGACATGCTACCCGCGGGGTCTGCAAAGGGTGCTTCGACGATTATGCTACCCGCGGGGGCTGCAAAGGGTGCTTCGACGATTATGCTACCCACGTGGTCTACGAAGGTGCTTCGACGATTATGCTACCCGCGTGCTCTACGACAGGCGCTTCGACGATTATGCTACCCACGGGGTCTGCAAAGGGTGCTTCGACGAATGACTATTTAAACGTTCACGGGACGCCCTTCGCAAAATCACCCGTTCCGTGTGTCGCTGCTACGATCCACCTCGTAAAGCATATCGTCTCAGCACCTAGGTAGACTACAAATATTCAGCTAGAACATTCACTATAAAATGACCATATCAAAAGAGAACTTATTTCTCCGATGATATGGTCATTTTTCGTTCAATGATTATTTATGATACCAGGGTCAAAAGGTCAGAAAGCCTTTTGCCCCCAACATCATTATTTATCTATTGCTCACCATTTTTATTTTGAACAGATTGGAGTTTCGTCCTTTCCATTATAATCAAACAGTCCATCGTTCTTTTCTTCCAGTGCCTTGATCATATGATACGTGTATTCATTATATGGAGTTGGAATACCCAGTTCTTTGCCCATGCGCATCAGCGCACCGGAAAACATATCAATCTCTGTATGACGTTTCGCATCCAAATCCTGAAGCGTGGAATATCGAGCCGATGGCATGACAGGAGAACCTTTTGTGGATGCTGCGACTTTACTAAATTCAATGCCTTTTGCTGCAGCAATTGCCTCGATTTCACTGCGAAGACCATCGCTGATCGCTTTCATATGAACACTATCACGATAGCAGCCTACACCTGCACCGAGAATTGCCTGCGGAAGATTGTTGCAGACATTCAGACGAAACTTGCTCCAAATCTCCTCCTGGATACATTCTGTTACACGATAGTTAATATCGCTCTTTTCAAAAAGATCACTGACCGCCTGAACGCGTTCACTTTGGAATGGTGATTTGTACTCCCCGAAAATAATGCCAACAGTAGACTTGCGGTCAAAATGATAGCCATCTGGCTCTTTGTGGGAAGCTACTTTAATCAGAGCCGGAAGAATATGGGACATGCCAATCTCTGCACCTATGATTTCTTCGCTATCCACACCATTCATCAAACTCATGACAATTGTGTTTGGGCTAGTTGCCTGCTTGATTGTGTCTAACGCAGTCGGCAATGCGCCATATTTTAGTGATACGATTAAAAGATCAATATTATTGACTTCCTGAGAAGTCCATACCTCTGGATGATAAGTCACTCCATTAATTATACAGCCTGTACTTTTCAAGCGTGTATTTCGTTCGCCCTCTGCGATTATGCCAAGACGAATCTCCTTGCATTTTGAAATTCCTTCTATTACATAAGAGCCTACTGCTCCTGCTCCCAATATTGCGACTGTTTTGATTTCCATAATTTTCTCTCTATTCCTCTTTCAACATCACTCTACAATCTTTGATTTGGCAGGCAATTCCATATTTAAGAATCCGCTTTACACCAGCCTGATGCAATGCTTCCGTATAATTTTTCTTATCTATCTGTTTTAACGCTGCCTTACAGTCACTCTCCAATGACTTTCCCTCCTCAGTATACTTCACTTCAATTACAATTCCAGTATCAGAATCATCAATTTGAATCAGTATATCACTGAAGCCATTGCCAGATTCTCGATTTGATGTTACCGTCCATCCATCCTTGAAGCTTAAAATACCAAGCAAAATACCATGATAAAAATTCTCTCGGATTGCCTTTCTAACAAAAGTATCTCTTACACTGACCGTCTTTGACATATATGCGGCAAAAAGCTGCTCAACCTGTTGTGCTTGCCCATTCGCCAATGCCTGACAAAATCGCTGCACCATCTGACCATCTTTCTTAATGTCTTGCCGAAACTTAACCAATATATGTTCCGTGATGATATCTCGCACTTCCCGATTCGGTATTACAAGATGATAACGATTTCCGTCAGCCTTTCCTCGCTGCGTAAGATAGCCTGTCATAAAAAGAGTGCTCCATAAATTTTCGTCTGTATCATACAATTCCTTGTAAGTGATGGATTCGTTAATCTCTTTCTGCACTGTTTCTCCACTGATCAACCGTTCCAACTCAACCTTTGTAAGCGTCTGCTGACCATTCACACTGTCAATAAAATGCGTAATCACATCGTTTCCACTCGTATTTAACCAATAATTTTTGGGGGTTGCTTGTGCATCCTTTAAAAGATCCCGGCAATAATTGATCACATCCCATGGGCAATACACATCTGCTTTTCCAAAACGATATCCATCATACCATTCTTTCATTTCAGTATAGTGTGTCTCCTGCCCATAATATTGCAATATTGACTTCACCTCACTGTCTGTAAATCCAAATGCCTCATCAAAATCACTATCCGTAATCGAACAAACCTTAAAATTATTTAATCCGGTAAAAATGCTCTCCTTTGCAACTCTCAGACATCCAGTCAGTACAGCAAATTTCAAACTATCGTTCGTTTTTAATACATTCTCAAAGAGACCACGAATTAAAAACACCATTTCATCATAATAACCATTGTCGTTGGCTTTCGCTAATGGCACATCGTACTCATCAATCAGAACAATAACCTGCTGACCATAATATTTCTCCAGTAATATCGTAAGCTTACGCAAACTGCCTATCAATGTACTTTTTGTCATCTGATCATCAAGAAGTGCCTCCAAACGTGTTTTATCAAATTTTGTAAGCCTATCACTTTCCAATAAGAACTGAAAACGACTGACTTCCTCATTGATCACTCCCACCAACAGCGCATAAGCATCCTTATAAGATCTTGCATTGACACCCTTTAAGCTGATCGATACCACTGGAAACTTTCCCATATAGTGCTCACAGAGTTCATGATTTTCAGAGATAGAGAGACCAGAAAACAACTCACTGTTTGTCCCAATTTCAAAAAAATGTCGAAGCATACTCATATTTAATGACTTTCCAAAGCGACGTGGGCGTGTGAATAATGTAACAAAACAGCCATCATCCAAGATCTGCCTTATCAAATCGGTCTTATCCACATAGTAATACCCATCTGTTCTAATCTTTTTGAAATTTTCAATTCCAATCGGAAGCTTTAACTGTGCCATTTGAACCTCCTTTCGACAATTGACTGCCATAATATGTTATGTATATGATACCATGGAACCACTTTTGTTACAAGGTGCTTTTTTCTATGATAAAACCGCCACGCAACAAGCTTTCACACTGATCACACGGCGGCTCTTCTCTTCGGTATCTTGTAATCTTTTCTCTCTTGTAATATAGGGCAGTCTTTTGTATCTTTGTATTACTTCTCTTTTGCAGGTGTCCACTTTGGTACAAGTTTGGAAAACGCTTTTTCTTTGGTACATTATGAACCGTCTTTTGTAAAAATTATCTTTCGTACTTCGGTAAGGTATCTTTTGTATAAACTTTCCTTTGTACTTCAGCAATTCCTCTTTTGTAAAGTTTATCTTTTGTAAAGTTCATCTTTCGTACAGACTCTCTTTTGTAGGGTGATTCCTGTATGGTTTCGACATCTTTTGTAACTTACTGCCCTGCCTCGTCAAAAGGTGATTTCTTTCGACAAAACTATCATAACACACTTTTTACAGTTTGTCATTGAATTCATCGTTCAATCGGAAAATTTTTTATATTGCACTGCTGCCTTCTTATTATTTTTTATCAGTTTTTCTGTCTATTATTTCCTACTCTGCTGCTGTTTCTTTTTCGTTTATTTTGTCGCCTTTCGGGAGATTCTAAATTATACCCCATATACAACAGTTGGTGATGAAACCTATTTTACTCTGGCTTCTAACCTGAACTATAACATCAACTATTAACTTCTGCGAAAGGAATCCGCTTTATAATTCATAATATTCCTCCCAAGGGAAATGGGTTTCCGCCTATGACAAACGAAAGGATTTATTTATGAAACAAAATTTCATCCGCTGCGGCCTCATCGGCCTTTTCATTGAAATCTTCTTCACCGGAATGGGTGCGCTTTTTGCGCATGACTACAGTATGACCGGTCATTCTTCTATCCTGATGTTTCCCATCTACGGCTCTGCCGCCCTGATTGGTCCCGTCTGGTGCAAGCTGCGCAGCAAACCAATTGTGCTGCGCGGTCTGATCTACACTATTTGTATCTATGCTGCTGAATATGCATCCGGCTCATTTTTTCGAGCACTCGGCATCTGCCCATGGAATTATGCCGGAGAGCCTACCAATATCAATGGACTGATACGACTCGATTTTGCGCCATTTTGGTTTGCTGCAGGGCTTATCTTTGAGCGCATTGTCGCCACAAGTTACAAAAAGGACATTTTATCCGCTCCGAGCAAACGACATTCGCAAACTGCACCATTCTTTCGCAGCTTAGATAACCTTAAATCGCAGCCACTTTCCTCTTACAAAACGGATCGTAAAGATGACACCTCTTACGCCCCAGTCTGCGAACATTCCGTACCAGACACCGATCGGTCCGGTCTTTACCACACGCATTAAGAAAATAGAAAGTGCCACACGGCAAAGCCACATCGTAAGCGTTGCTGTAATCATGGAGAAACGCACATCGCCTGCCGCACGAAGTCCGTTCGGCGGAGTAAAGGATGGCACCCAGAGGATCGGCTTCACAATGGTAATGGCAAGAATCATCTGCATACACATGGCGGTACTCTCTGCGGTCATGCCAGCCAATATCGTGATCGGTCTTGCTGCTAAATATACAAGAATACAGCTGATAATCATCGCAGCTTCTGCATATATGGAGAGCTTTACGATATAATATTTTGCCTCCTCCTTACGTCCTGCACCGATGCTCTGTCCAACAACCGTCATCAATCCGATACCGATACCGACAGCCGCCATTCCGTTTACATTCTCAAAGATGACGGTCATAGCCTGCGCTGCGATCGCTGCTGTTCCAAGTGAGGATACTGTAGACTGAATCGCAAGCTTACCAAATTGGAACATTCCATTTTCGATACCAGACGGAACACCAATCGCAAGAATCTTCAAAATCAGCTTAAAATCCGGACGAATGGAAAAATAATTTCTAAGCACAATCGCATAACCCGGCTTTCGCAGTCCGTAAAAGACGACGAATGCGCACAGTATTCGGGAAATCAGCGTGGATACAGCAGCTCCTGCTGCACCCATCTGGAAAATATAGATAAATAACGTATTTCCAATGATATTTGCCACGTTTGCAATCAGCGCAATCTTCATTGTAAATTTTGAATTGCCACAGGAGCGATAGAATGCGGCACCTGCCTGAAATAGTGCAATAAACGGATAGGAAATCGCCGTGATCAGAAAATATGCCTGCGCATTGTCCATAACTGCCGCTTCCACGCTTCCGAAAATCAGGCGAAGCAGAGGCTTTCTAAATCCAACGCCGATAATCATAAGAGCAGATGAAATAACCACTACAGTAAGCACGATCTGTCTGGCTGCCTCGTTGCAACCTTTCTCGTCTTTTCGTCCCAGATATTGTGAGCAGATGATTGCTGCACCTGCCGCCATTGCCGCAAACACCTGAAGCACCAGGTTGTTAATGGAATCGACAAGCGAAACAGCTGAAATCGCTTCCTGTCCGACACGGCTTACCATCAGCGTATCCACCATACCCATCAGGGAATTTAACATTTGCTCAATAATTAAGGGAATCAGCAGCATCCACAGCGCGCGCCTCGGAAACAGCAAATTCCCATAATCAACCTTACTTTTATCGTAAAAAATATTCTTCATACTGTCTGTCCTCCTGTGACCGCCAAACTTATCCTAACACTACAAAGAAGAAATTACAAGACAGTTTTCCATCTCAAACTTATTTTGCAAAGATTCTACAAAATTCTTGCAGATTATACATCTTCCTATCCTACCGTTTTACATTGTGTTCTTTGCTTTGTAAACCTTTTTACTGACGAATTTTCAGCCAACCTCTCTCTGAAGGATCTCAGTCAATGCGTTCTGGCTGCTAGTATGACAGCGAACAATACTGGCATTGCACTTCTCTGCCTCAGTCACTGCGCAGTGAACCATCTTGTGGGAAACGGTGTTGGTGAACAGAATTACCAGATCCGGTCTTCCGATCTGACCACTCAAATTCGCAGACATCTGTGTAAACACCTTTGCCTTACATTTGAAATCCTTACAAATTTTCTTATACTGACTTACCATGCGGTCATGTCCGCCTACGATAACAACACTCATGAAAACACTCCTTTCAAAATATAAACTACTTTGATATAAACGATAAACTCTATTAATAATAACCTACTATTTTTGTATGTTAGGCATTTCTAACTTATGTTAAGTTTACCTTATTTTATTAGAAGCGTCAATGCTATTATTGAGACTTTTTCTCATTTTAAATAATTTTCCGTTACAGATGAACAAAGCAAAGCTGCGCGGACTTTGTTCGCGGTTTGCAGCGATGCACGGAACATGCGGTTTTGTGAATGAGCGTCCCGTGAACTGTGACTGCCTTTGTACAAAGGAAAGTACCGCAATAATAAACCTATTGACAAGGTAGGTTGATGGTGTTATAGTTACCGTAAACAAAAAACATTTGCTCTTGAAGGAGGATACGAATATGGTTTACACATCTGCCGACCAGCTGATTGGAAAGACCCCTCTGCTGGAACTGACTCACATTGAAAAGGAACTCGGTCTTCAGGCGAAACTGCTTGCTAAGCTGGAATATTTTAACCCTGCCGGTTCCGTAAAGGACCGTGTTGCAAAGGCTATGTTAGACGATGCTGAGGCTAGGGGCATTTTAAAACCGGACACGGTAATCATTGAGCCGACCTCCGGAAATACCGGAATCGGTCTTGCCAGTGTTGCCGCAGCCAGAGGCTACCGCCTGATCATCGTTATGCCGGATACGATGTCGATTGAACGCCGCCAGTTAATGAAGGCATATGGTGCAGAGCTTGTATTAAGTGATGGTTCTAAGGGCATGTCCGGTGCGATTGCAAAGGCTGATGAACTTGCAAAGCTCTATCCAAACAGCTTTATCGCTGGTCAGTTTGTCAATCCGGCGAATCCAAAGGCACACTTTGAGACAACTGGTCCGGAGATCTACGAGGATACCGAAGGTACTGTTGATGTATTTGTTGCCGGTGTCGGTACAGGCGGCACCATCACAGGTGTCGGTCAGTACCTAAAGTCCAAGAAGCCATCCGTGAAGGTTGTAGCCGTAGAACCTGCATCCTCCGCTGTTCTCTCCACCGGAAATGCAGGCCCGCATAAAATTCAGGGTATCGGTGCCGGCTTCGTTCCTGAGGTACTTGACACCACCATTTACGATGAGATCATCGCTGTATCAAATGACGATGCCTTTACGACCGGAAAGCATCTTGGAAAAAAGGAAGGTATCCTGACCGGAATCTCTTCCGGTGCTGCACTGTGGGCTGCTATCGAGGTTGCAAAGCGTCCGGAGTCAGCCGGAAAAACAATCGTTGTTCTGCTGCCGGATACCGGAGACCGCTATCTTTCTACTCCACTCTTTACGGATCTGTAATCTGCTTTCCACAGTTTTGCAAGAATTTTGTCAACAGTGCGAAAATGCCGTACCCAATCGGGCGCGGCATTTTCTTTTAGGAAGATTTATACTATTTAGGAAAAAAGCGATTTATTCAGCAGCCTTCTGTGCATCCGGCAATCTTGTGGTGCTTCCGGCCTCAAAAGCTTCCTTACGCTCCTCAACGATATCTGCAAATCCGGCATCATTGAAGTCATCGGTATACTGCTGATATTTCTCATCGAAATCATCCGGTGAGCACATGGTAAGCGTATCGCGTGCCTCCTTATACAGCTCAACTAAGGTCTGCTGATACTCAGATGTGCTGTCCATGGAAGATGCAAACAGGCAGTCTGCAACGGCATACTTGTCAGCGATTTCTTGTCTTGCATAGTAGAAGTCGATGATATCCTGTGTGAAATCCTGCGGCAGATTGTGCGGTGTGGTTGCATAGATCACATCCTCGATAGTACCTGCTGCCTTCGATGCAGTCTCGCAGCTCCAGTAGTCACCATTGCTGTTGTAGCCCTGCTTGTAGTCACCGGAATAATCTGCTACGGATACCGGAAGTCCGTCATCGTTGTAGTTGAAGGTCTCACCCTCAATACCATACTGCATGGTAAAGAGTACATCGTCGTTGCACATCCACTCCAAATACATCCATGCTGCCTTTAATTCGTCATCCGTTGCTGTGGATGAGAAACCAATCATCATACCGAACGGGTTGTTGGAACGATAAGCCGGAGTAACGGTAATTCCGTCTGATCCGGTATCATCCTCTGTAACAACCGGATAAATAGCCAGTTCCGCGTCCGGATTTGACTCATAGAAGGAAGTAAGTACCTGCATATCGGAACTGATGTAGCAGCCGTAGGAATAAGACTCACCATTGATGAAGTTTGCCTTTGCAGTCTCACTATCAATCAGATAATATTCAGGATCGGTAATTCCGGAATTGTAATCCTCGTTTGCTCTCTTTAACAGGTTGTAGTTTGCATCGGTTCCGAGTGCAGGGATATTATAGTCACCATACATAGCCCAGTCAAGCTCGTTGAACGGATACTCACGATATGCATGATTCTGATCGGAACCAAGACCAGTAATCATAGAACCTCCGCCCGGATGCTCACACAGACCGGCTTCCATAATCTTTGTCATGGCATCTACATACTCGTCGCGAGTGGTTGGAACGTGGTCATAGCCTACTTCCTTTAACCAATCCATACGAACGAATGTCTGCCAGGAATAGTTGATGTTGTAATTCGGATTGGAAGCCAGTGCAAAATAGGTTTCATCACCAACTGTTGTATAAGGAAGTTGTCCGTCTGCCTCCATACGTGCGTAGTAGTTCGGTGCTACCTCTTTGAACTCATCCATATCAAAGGATGTTAAATATCCGTCATTTACCCATGTAGACAGCTTCGGATAATCGTACTCCATCAGGATGGTCGGCAATGTCTGGTCAGCTGCAAGCAGTGCGTAGCTGGTCATAACATCCGTTCTTGTAATCGGAACATACTCAACCGTGATATTATACTTGTCACCGAAGTTTTCCTGAATCCACTGTGTCCAGTAGTTATTTGTTACATCCGGAACACCCTCAACACCTCTGTCATAAACCGGAACACGTAATGTTACATTCTCTTTAAATGGCTCCCAGTTATTCTCTACCTGAGCAGACTCAGAATCATCCTCGCTGCCAGCCTCGGCAGCAACCTCTGTGCTTGCTTCTTCCGTGCTTGTCTCCTCAGCCATAACAGGAAGAGCACCAAATGCCATAATTCCCGCAAGGGAAACTGCTGCAAATTTTCTCATAACGATATACTCCTTTCTCTTAGTGAACGGTGTTCAAGCTTCGCACCCGTCCTCTCTCTCATATCCATATAGTAAATCAAACCGGCAGCTGTTTCTACTCACTTTTTTATTGAATCTTTCTAATTATGACCTTTTAACTATATTTTACATATTCAGCTTCTGTTTTTAGTCTATTTTTACGTGGTAAGTTTTTACTCCGACTTATATTTGTCAACTTTTTATCTAATTTGGCATTATTTTTTGTCTTCATCAAACAAAAGGCAGTCAACCATCTCTGCACGGCTGACTGCCAATTACTCTTACTATTTCTTATTGTTTCTGATCTTCCTCGCCAAGCAGAGGTTTCATGCTGTCCATTGCAATGAGCAAAGTGGATGTGTTGTGAAGAAGTGCGGAAGTAGTCGGCTGTAAAATACCTGCGATACCGCCTGCAATCAATGCGGAGTTGAATCCAACAATTACCCGATAGTTGCGGTAGATACGCTTCATCAGTCCTTTTGACAGCTTACGAAGCGTTACTACCTCGAACAGATCCTCTGCTGCAATCGTAACGTCTGCAATCTCTCTTGCCAGCTCTGCTCCGTCACTGATCGCAATACCGACATCGGCTGCGGACAGCGCCGGGGAATCATTTACACCGTCACCGACCATGATGACCTTGCGTCCTGCTGCCTTTTCTTCCTCTACGAAGCGTGCCTTATCCTCAGGAAGTACCTCAGAGAAATACTGGTCAACCCCCACTTTTGCTGCTATGGCTTTTGCAGTACGATCGCTGTCGCCTGTCATCATAACTACCTTGGAAATACCACATTTTTTTAACGCAAGGATGGCATCTGCCGCCTCCTCGCGAAGCGGATCCTCGATGCAGATAACGGCAGCCAGTTCACCCTCGATTGCCAGATACAGATGCGAATATTCGAGTGGAAGATTTTCAAACAGTTCCTCTCTGCCCTCCGGGATATGGCATGCCTCATCCTCAAATACAAAATGATGGCTTCCGATAATGGTCTTCCTGCCTTCAAGCTGAGTGGAGATACCATGTGCGACGATATACTCAACCTTAGAATGCTTCTCCTCGTGATCAAGACCTCTCTTCTTTGCTGCATCGACAACAGCCTTTGCCATAGAATGAGGAAAATGCTCTTCCAGACATGCAGCAGTGCGAAGCAGTTCCTCCTCGGACTCGCCATTGAATGAGACAACCTTTACAACAGTCGGCTCTGCCTTTGTCAGCGTACCAGTCTTATCAAATACAATGGTGTCTGCCTCGGCGATGCTCTCTAAGAACTTGCCGCCCTTGACGTTGACGTTGCGTCCTCTTGCCTCCTTGATCGCAGAAAGAACAGCGATTGGCATGGAAAGCTTTAATGCACAGCAAAAATCAACCATCAATACAGAGGTCGCCTTTGTCAGATTTCGCGTAAAGAGATATGTCAGTCCGGTAGTCAGGAACGTATATGGAACAAGCTTGTCTGCAAGACGCTCTGCTTTTCCCTCCACAGATGATTTTAACTTCTCAGACTCCTCGATCATGACAACAATCTGTTCGTAACGGCTCGCACCGCCAAGCTTCTTAACGGTAATCGTCAGCTCGCCCTCCTCAAGAACAGTGCCTGCGTATACAGTCGTACCTGTATACTTTCTGACCGGTGCAGACTCACCTGTCATGGATGCCTGATTTACCATTCCTTCCCCTGTCCGGACAGTACCGTCAAACGGAATGACATTGCCCATATGAACAACAATGCTGTCTCCCTCTTTGATCGTGGATGCGTCGACTAAAACCTCCTGGTCACCGACAAGCATCCAGACCTTGGATACATTTAAGGACATGCTTCTTGCCAGATCTCCGACGGACTTTTTGTGCGTCCACTCCTCTAAGATCTCGCCGATTCCGAGCAAAAACATAACAGAGCCTGCGGTAGAGACATCGCCTCTTGCGATGGAGATGGATATTGCAGTCGCATCCAATACCGGAACCTCTAGCTTTCCCTCTGCAAGTGTCTTGATTCCCTTCCATATATATGGAACCGCATGTGCCACAGTAATGCAAGTGCGAATCGGAGCCGGTAAAAACAGCTTCTTTGTATAACGCCAAACAATGGTGCTGACCAGTTTGTCCCAATATTCGTTGTTGAGTTCTCTGCCGGAATGCGCCAGATAGGACTCCGGTGCCTCCAGTTCATCCATATTGCACTTTCTTAGATAAGAAAGAACAGTTGCTCTGTCTGTCTGATAACAAAGGACCACATCAGCGGTACGCTCATTGACGCGCACTGAAGTGATCCCCTCTTTCTCAGACAGAGCATATTCAAGCAGATCCGCTTCCTTTGCCGTCATGTGCTTCACAAGAACTCTGGCACGGATTCTGCCTTTTATTTCATGCTTTATCTTAAATTTCATTATTCCTCGTCAGCCTTCTTCTCTGTCTTCGTCTCTTTTACGGTTTCTGTTTCTTCCTGTCCCTCTGCCTCTGCTGCTTCCTCTGCTGCGGCACGATCATCGTTGATCTGCTTTGCACCGGCATAAATATCCTGTGCATTCTCCTGCATATTGGATACAACATCTAATACGCAATCCTTTGCGCGAAGTACAGCTGCAGTTGCCTTTGTATATACATTCTTAGCGTCCTTACTGGAAAGTGCCTTGATACCGGCTGTTCCGAACAGAACACCTGCTGCAAAAATGCCGCCCTTTTTGTAATCAAAATCCTTTAAACTCATGATCGTATCCTCCTGTATTAGACGTTTTTTATTTTTTCAGTTTTCCGTTCAAACTTTTCAACATTCATCCCAATCAAATATTTTTCAATCCCTGTCAAAATATTTAAACGAAAAAGGCAAGCAAAAACACCCATTTTGCTTGCCCTTTATTATAAAGAATATGTGTCACAATTTCCACAGCCTTATTGATAAAATTTATCAGTAAGCTCAGTAATTTTTAACAAAAATGATCCCGTTATGCCGGAGTAATGCTTCGGATGGTCTGCTCTTTCTTATATCCACATACGGAAAGCCCTGCCTGAATGATCTGATTCCATGCTTTCTGGGAAAGCACAATGCTTGAATTGTCGTCAAACTCGATTGTACACGCATGCTTTGCGCTTAATGGCTCACCCATCGCCTCAGCTCCATTCCCGGCACAGGAAACTCTGTACATGTTGCGGCGGCTGATTGCACCAATCTCCTCAAGCATGTTGATCATACGGTAGACCGTTGCCGAACCAATGCTCGGATCAATCTTCGATGCTTTGTAGTAGATTTCTTTACAGCTGGAACATTCCTCGTCCAGTATGATATCAAGCAGCAGCATCCGCTGCTTTGTGATCCTGCAGCCTCGCTGTCTGAGTCTGTTCAGGATCGCCTCTTTCTGCATATTTCCTTGCTGCATAGGCTGTCCCATCCTTTATATCTCGTTGCTTAGTGGCAATGTCCTTTGCAGTGACTGCAATCGCCTCCACACTGAAGAGACTTTCCGGCTTTCTTGTCCTTTACCATGTTACGGACAATCAGTGCAACAATACCTGCCACAATTGCTCCTACAACTACTGTTCCCATAACGTCACCTTGCCTTTCAATTTCAATGCATCTTTTAAACGCATCCTTTACACATATCTTTGTTATCCATTATGGGGCAGATTGCTCTGCCCCTCACTTGCTTTCGGATTTTAATTACTTTTCAGTTGCAATCTGAAGCGTTTCGCTTTCTTTATATGGTCGAAACAGCAGATAGATAAATGCAGCGATGATTGCAATTGCGACTACTGTTCCGATGCCAAAGCCTGCACCTGCAAAGAGACCGCCGATCTGGTTTACTACCAGAGATACCAGATATGCGAAACCGCACTGATAACCGATTGCTACCCAGAACCACTTGGTATTGTTCATCTCTCTCTTAATCGCACCCATAGCTGCGAAGCACGGAGCACACAGCAGGTTGAATGCTAAGAATGCATAGCCACTTACTGCGGTAAAGGATGCGCCCATAGCTGCATAAACGCTTACGCCTTCCTGTCCGCCGTACAGGATACCCATTGTACCAACAATGTTCTCCTTTGCTACCAGACCGGTAACGGATGCAACGGTTGCCTGCCAGTTTCCAAATCCCTGCGGGATGAAGATCCAGCTGATTGCCTTACCGATGGTTGCTAAGATACTGTAGTCGATCTGATCCTCGGAAAGCATCTGGAATGCACCATCAACAAATCCGAAGTATGTTGTGAACCAAATTACGATAGTGGAAAGAAGGATGATGGTACCAGCCTTCTTGATGAAGGACCAGCCACGCTCCCACATGCTTCTGAGCACGCTGCCTACGGTTGGCATATGATAAGCCGGAAGCTCCATAACGAACGGAGCCGGATCACCAGCAAATAACTTTGTCTTCTTTAAGATGATACCGGAGCAGATGATTGCCGCGATACCAAGGAAGTATGCGGATGGAGCTACCCATGCAGCACCCCCGAAGATTGCACCTGCAACCATTGCGATAAATGGAAGCTTCGCACCACACGGGATAAAGGTAGTTGTCATGATGGTCATCTTACGGTCTCTGTCGTTCTCGATAGTACGGGAAGCCATGATACCAGGAACACCACAACCAGAACCAATTAACATTGGGATGAAGGACTTACCGGAAAGACCAAACTTTCTGAAAATACGGTCCATGATGAATGCAATACGAGCCATGTATCCGCAGCCCTCAAGGAATGCTAAGAAGATAAACAGGATTAAGATCTGCGGAACGAAACCAAGTACGGCTCCGACACCGGCTACGATACCATCCATAACCAGACCCTTTAACCAGTCTGCACAATTTACAGCGTCCAGAGCAGACTCAAGGAATGCCGGGATACCCGGAATCCAGATACCATAAGTGGAATTTTCCGGGGCAGTTGCATTCCACTTCTCATATACTTCGATTGCATCCTTCAGGTCAGCGCCAGTAGCAGTCTCATCTTCCTCTGCCATAGTTTCCTCATCCTGAACGGTGTAGGTTACTTCTGCATCGTCTGCTACTGTCTCGGCATAAGCCTTTACAGCTGCGATTGCTGCTTCCGGATCATAGTCATCTTCCTCAGCGTCAACTGCTGCTGCCAGATCTTCGTCACCAGACTCATCAACGAATGCATTAATGATCGTCTCTGCGTCGCCGTACTCGCCGGCATCCTCTTCGTATGCGCTGCGACCAATGCCTGCCAAATACCAGCCATCACCGAATACACCA
The DNA here is from genome assembly GCA_963652495.1 of uncultured Oscillospiraceae bacterium. Taxonomy (GTDB): domain Bacteria; phylum Bacillota; class Clostridia; order Lachnospirales; family Lachnospiraceae; genus Anthropogastromicrobium. The sequence continues at coordinate 4,491 of CAVJTU010000029.1, read as the reverse complement.
TCATTTGCCCAGTCTGTTGCGATTGTTCCGACAGTTGTTACGGATACGTAGTAAACGATAAACATAACAACGGCGAAAATCGGCAGAGCCAGGAAACGGTTTGTTACAATACGGTCAATCTTATCGGAAAGAGTCAGCTTCTTGCCGCCCTGTGCCTTCTGGCAGCACAGACCAATAATGGAAGAAATGTATGTATAACGCTCATTTGTGATAACACTCTCGGTATCATCATCAAACGTATCTTCCATACGCTTAATCTCAGCAGATACATCCGGAACGGACTTCATCTGAGCTGCGATTTTGTCATCCTTCTCAAGGAGTTTGATTGCGAAGAAACGCTTCTGCTCATCCTTGATTCCGGTCAGCTTACTCTCAACTGCTGCGATAATCTCCTCAGCTTCCTTTGAGAACTCATGTACCGGCTTTGCCAATTCTTTCTTCTTTGCCAACTCTACTGCTTTGTTTGCTGCTTCCTTGATTCCATCGCCCTTTAATGCAGAAATCTCAACTACCGGGCAGCCAAGCTTCTTAGACAGCTTATCAACGTTGATCTTATCACCGCTCTTTTTTACGATATCCATCATGTTGATTGCCATGACAACCGGAATACCAAGTTCCATAATCTGTGTAGACAGATACAGGTTTCTCTCGATATTGGTACCATCTACGATATTTAATATCGCGTCCGGTCTGTCTGTGATCAGATAATTTCTGGCTACGACTTCCTCAAGTGTATATGGGGATAATGAATAAATACCCGGAAGGTCCATGATCGTGACATCTTTCTCCCACTTTAACTTACCTTCCTTTTTCTCAACTGTAACGCCCGGCCAGTTTCCTACAAACTGATTGGATCCGGTAAGTGCGTTAAAAAGTGTTGTCTTACCACAGTTGGGATTACCTGCTAATGCAATCTTAATTGACATTACAAACCTCCTGTTTGCTCACCTTTTTTACATTATTTGCATTGTTTTAACCACCGCGTATTTTATTTGCGGCGGCTGATTTTTCTTCGCTTACTCTGATTTTTAGTGGTTGATGCTTATTTTTATTAGTACTAGCTAACCCATAAACAAAAAAAATTTGCTGCTTACTCGACTTCGATCATTTCTGCATCTGCTTTACGCAGAGATAACTCATATCCTCTTACCGTTATCTCTACCGGATCACCAAGCGGAGCTACCTTTCTTACATAGATCTCAACGCCCTTTGTGATACCCATATCCATGATACGGCGCTTTACCGGACCTTCACCAGACAGCTTCTTTACCTTTACGGTCTGACCGATGCTTACATCCTTCAGTGTTTTCATGTCGATACCCCTTTCCGTGACTGCACATCTGGCACAACCACAATTTCTCTCCTCTCAGGAAACTAAAATCTTGCTGGCCATGTCTCTGCCAATCGCAACTCTGGAGTCCTTTACATTGACAATCAGGTTTCCCTGGATCTCAGAAACGACAGTGACAACAGCACCGACAACAAAGCCTAACCGTTCCAGAAACAGTCTGGTCTCTTCCTTGCCGCCTACTTTGTGAATTATACTCTCCTTGCCCTCCGGAGCCATAGATAATGGCATAGCACATACCTCTCTTTCTTATCATCTTGTATTGATAACATTTTATCATTTCCTACCATCGATTAGTATACTCAAACCTTAATTAGATGTCAAGAACAAATTGCACGATTTTTCTCTGAAAATAAAAAAGAAAGCTGTGGTATATCACCTATGCAGGTGGCAGGTTGCCGAGGAAGTGCGACCTAGTAGGTTACATTGCAGACATAAATACAACAAAATAAGCAGGATAAATCCTCTCAATTGAGCAACAGATTTATCCTGCTTTTTGTTAATGACTAGTCAGGTTATATTTTTAATCTTCGTGCTTTAAATACTCGCCCGGTGTCTCCGACAGCGCCGTCACACCATCGCGGCAGATTTTTACATAAAAGCCCTTGTATGGCTTTTCGTAGTTCTTTACGGCATCCTTGATCTGAAGACGACCATTGTTTTGTGAGAATACGTATGCATTGTAGCCGCCCTTCTTGTAGGCGAAGCTCTCGCCATCGTCCTGATAGTGGATGTAGTTTCCAGTACCCGGATAGACTGCAAGTGTCAGATCTTCTACCTCTTTTTCGCCAACATACTGCATCAGCGGATACAGTGGAAGCACAGCACCTGCACGGACAAACAGCGGCATGGTGTCAAGCGGTGCCTTCTTCATAATATACTGACCGCCCTTATGCTTCTCTCCTGTCCAGAAATCATACCACATTGCACCTTCTGGCAGATAAACGAGACGCATGGTGGTTCCCTGTGTGACAACCGGTGCCGCAAGCAGCCACTCACCAACCATAAACTCGTCGTTCATCTCGTAGGTCTCGGAATCCTTCTCAAAATTCAGCATCAGCGGACGCATTACCGGAAGGCCAGTCTGCTCACTCTCAAAGAAGCAGTCATAAATATAAGGAAGAAGACGATAACGAAGCTCCACATATTTGCGGTAGATGTCAAGAAGCTCCTGATCAAACTGCCACGGTTCCTGTCTTCTTGAACCATGCGCCGAATGATTTCTGAAAAATGGAGACAATGAGCCAACCTGAACCCAACGTGCGAGAAGCTCCTTTGTCGTATCGGCACTGAAACCGCCGACATCGGTTCCGGCATAAGAAAATCCGGAAAGACCAAGGTTGCACAACTGCGGAATCGCCATCTGCAAATGAGCCCAGATACTTTGATTGTCGCCTGTCCAGACAAGAGCATATCGCTGTGTTCCAGCATAAGCGGCTCGTGTGATGACAAATGGTCTGCGACCGTCATATTTTAATAAGCCGTCTTTTGTCGCCATTGCCATGCAGTGACCGTAAATGTTGTGCGCATCCTTGTGGAGAATGACAGCATCGTCCTCATCAGCAAATTGCACATCATCCGGAAGCGGTCCTTTGAAGCTTGCCGGCTCGTTCATATCGTTCCATACGCCGCGCACACCCATATCTGCTAAGAATTTCTGCTTGTCTGCCCACCAGCTGCGCACCTTCGGATTCGTAAAACTGGGAAAAACAGCCTCGCCCGGCCAAACTTCGTTTACATATAGTTCATTTTTTGCAGAGAACGCAAAGTAGCCATTTTTAATGCCCTCCTCGTAAACGTAATAGCCATCCTCTTTTTTAACACCCGGATCAATGATCGTGATCGGCTTATAGCCCATATCTGCTAATGTCTTCAAGGTCTTTTTGGGGTCTTTGTAATTCTTTTTATTCCACGTAAATACTTTAAAGGCATCCATATAGTCGATATCGAAGTGAATACCATCGCATGGAATCTTGCATGCACGCATCTTCTGTGCGACATCCATGATATCATCTTCAGTGACATAACCCCAGCGTGACTGATGATAGCCAAGCGTCCACTTCTGTGGAAGTGCCGTGCGTCCGGTCAGACCGGTATATGCACCTACAATGTCACGCATAGTCTCACCTGCGATAAAGTAATAGTCCAGATCGCCTCCGTCTGCTGCAAAGAAATAACGATCCGCTTCTTCTTTTCCCATGTCAAAGTATGTCTTTGTGGTATTATCGAAGAAAATTCCATATGTAAAATGCGGACGCATCGAAATAAAAAATGGAACAGACTTATAAAGGCTCGGATAAAAATCGGTATGGGTGGACGGAAGGTCACTGTTCCACATCTCGTAAGCATAGCCTCTCTTATCTAAGAATCCTGTCTTATCACCAAGTCCATAGATATGCTCCTTTGTATGAAGCATACGCACTACCTCGATCTTATGAGCAGTTCGCTGCGTTGGCAGGGCATGACCTTCCTTTGCCAAAAGCTCAAGCTGCTCCTTTGTGAGTGACTGTGAGCGATCCACTCTCACGGTCTGCTCGGAAATCATGCGTCCGTCCGGTGTCAGAAAATCGACCTGAAACTCATCTCTTACGCGAATTAAAAGCTTCTTTGTCTTAATCGTTATAAATTCTTTCTGCTGACGTGCCTGAAAATCAACTTTCCTTGGTTCCTGCACAACTGCTCTGGATGCTCTGTGCTTCTCTTCCATCGAACTGTATATCCGCACAATACGGTCTGTAAGTAAGGTAATTTTGCCCTCTTTGTGTTCAAATTTTACCGTTATGCCTGTGGCATCCGGTTCAAATGACAAAAGCTTGCCAAACATAATGCGCCTCCTTCAATATTTTTGCATCACATGGATTGCTTTTTATTTTCTCAGTATAGCATAACTTTGCGGGCATGTACAGCGATTATCCTGTCGGATTGTGACCACCCGGCGCTTTATTGAAGAAGTGTTTGTCGGTGTCACATTCGGCTTTTTTGCACCAAGGTTACATACTCAACGATTACAAAATCGTACCTCAATTTTGCATCCATCTTCCATTTGGATCATTTCATGATATGATGTTGGGGTCAAAAGGCATTTTGACCCCTTTGATACCAGATTGCTACGTGCTTTGCACTCTCGCAATCTTCAAAAACAT
>CAVJTU010000028.1:0-33553 GCA_963652495.1 uncultured Oscillospiraceae bacterium | reverse complement strand
ATGTTTTTGAAGATTGCGAGAGTGCAAAGCACGTAGCAATCTGGTATCAAAGGGGGCAAAATGCCTTTTGCCCCCAACATCAATAAGCCGTACTGAAAATAAGGCTGGGTATGTCTTTTGAATATTCATATCCAGCCAAGATGAGAAAGGAATACACTTTATGGAAACAAAGATGTGGAATGCGGATCTGGGAAATGGAATGTACAAAAATCCAATTCTCTATGCGGATTATTCGGATCCGGATGCATGCCGTGTGGGCGAAGATTATTTTATGATCGCATCAAGCTTTTGCAATGCGCCGGGTCTTCCGGTGCTTCATTCAAAGGACTTGGTCAACTGGAAGGTAGTAAACTACATTTATCCAAAGCTTCCGGACAAACGCTATGACAAGCCGGTACACGGCTGCGGCGTGTGGGCACCTGCCATTCGCTATCATGAAGGCACGTATTTTGCATGTGTTCCGATGTCGGACGAGGGTATCTACATGAGTACGACAAAGGATCCGTTTGGCACATGGTCTGAGCCTGTCAACATCCGCCCGGGTGCAGGCTGGATTGATCCGTGTCCGTTCTGGGACGATGATGGAAAAGCATATCTGGTGGCCGGCGTGGCAAAGAGCCGTATCGGTTATAAGAGCGTGCTTCATATGGTAGAGATGCAGCCGGACGGAATGGGTCTGATCGGAGAGGAAAAGGTTGTCTTTGATGGAAATTTAAATGATCAGGAAACCATTGAAGGACCAAAGCTTTACAAGCGAAATGGCTGGTATTATATTTTTGCTCCGGCAGGTGGTGTAAAGCCAGGTTGGCAGACGGTTCTTCGTTCCAGAAACATTTTCGGTCCGTATGAGTACCGTGTGGTGATGCGTCAGGGCGATACGTTGGTAAATGGCCCTCATCAGGGTGCATGGGTCGATACCGTGACAGGAGAGGATTGGTTTTTGCATTTTCAGGATGTCTACGCAGCCGGAAGAATTGTTCACCTTCAGCCGATGAGCTGGAAGGAGGACTGGCCGATCATTGGTGTGGCAAAGGATGGCAACGAGTATGGAGAGCCGGTGCTTACCTATCGCAAGCCAAATGTCGGTGAGGCTGCAAAAAAGGCTGCGATCTGTGAGCCGGATGCCTCCGATGATTTTACCAAAAAGACGCTTGGCCTTCAGTGGCAGTGGAATGCAAATCCTGGAGAAAACTGGTATGAGCTTACCGGAAAGGGGCTTCGTCTGAATGCAGTTTGTGAGCAAAAAGGACTGCCATATGGCGATTATCCAAACCTTTTGCTCCAGAAATGGCCGGCACCGGAATTTACCTGTGAGACAACGCTTTCTCTTGCAGGATTAAAGCCTAGTGCAGAGGCAGGTGTGATTTCTATGGGTGTGGAGTATGCGCTGATCACCTTTAAAAGAGCGGATGACGGCAGCATTTTGGCATCATTTGTAAAAGGCGAGCAAAAATATGGCAAAATTCTCGTGGAGCATACCGAGGAGACAAGCACACCACTTGGAACGATTTCCTTCGCGGATGATAGCGAGACGGTGACCGTTCGCATGCGTGTATGCCGCGTCGGAACACAGGATCTAAGCGAGAAGGAGAAGAATTTCCCACTGGAGGAAGTGGAATTTTCTTACAGCACGGATGGCGCAAATTACCGGAAAGCCGGAAGCTATATGGCAGTTCCGGGCCGCTGGGTTGGTGTAAAGAGCGGCGTATTCTGTGCAGCACAGGCGAAGGATGCAGGAAACTGCATGGTGATGCAGTGCATTTATGAAAACTAGAGAAAAAGGAGACTCCAAATGACAAGAACCTACCATAACCCTGTGCAGCGCGGCTTCTTCCCGGATCCATCCGTTGTCCGCGTAGGAGACGATTATTACATGGTCAATTCGACCTTCCAGTATTTTCCGTCAATTGCGATCAGTCATTCAAAGGACATGGTACACTGGGAACTGATCGGACATGCAATTACGGATCCGGATGAGTTAGATTTAAGCGATATCCGCGATTCTCATGGAATCTGGGCGCCGGATATTTCCTACAGCAACGGACGATTCATCATCATGGCAACGCTTCGTTTAAATGCAGATGGAAAGAGGGACAATAATGTCATGCGCCGTCAGGTGGTTGTCTCTTCAGAGAAACCGGAAGGCCCATACAGCAAGCCTTCATGGCTGGAGGTGGACAGCATAGATCCGTCGCATTTTGTGGATGATGATGGAAAACATTATATGGTCATCAGTCCGGGAATCAATCTTGTTCCATTGTCGGATGACTGCACTCGCGTGACAGGCGATCTGATTCCGGTCTGGCCGGGAACAGGAGAACGCTGCCCGGAGGGGCCGCATATTTTGCGTCACGGTGACTATTACTATGCGATTCTTGCAGAGGGCGGCACCGGATATGGTCATGGAATCAATGTGGGTCGTTCAAAAAATCTGTTTGGCCCATATGAGCCGTCACCATACAATCCGCTGATGCGTCAGTTTGATCATGATGCACCGATTCAGCGTACCGGCCATGGAAAACTCATCGAAGATGCCAATGGTGACTGGTGGGTCTATTATCTGATGGGACGTCCAAATCGCGGTATCGAAGTCGCAAATGGAAAAGCACCAAAGCCGGGCGAGATTCGTGTGCCGGGTGCTTATACGACAGTCGGCAGAGAGACAGGAATGGATCCGGTAAGATGGCTTGATGACGGTTGGTTTGTCATCAACGAAGGCAAGGGGCCGAGCACGGAGCAAATTGCACCGAATCTGCCGGAGGTTCTCTATCCAAAGTGGCAGAGGGATGATTTTGATAATCCGACATTGGATGTACATTGGGAATTTGTGCGAAGACCGGCACCGGGAAATTATTCACTGACCGAGCGTCCGGGTCATATGCGCATCTGGACACAGGACGGACAGCTTTTTGAAATCCGGGCAAAAAATATATTGCTTCGCAGGGAAGAAGAGCTTTCTTATACTGCAGCAACAAAGCTTGAATTTGATCCAAAGAGGGATGGTGAGCAGGCAGGACTTACCTGTTATTACAGCACCGCGACCTATGCGCGTTTTTCCTTGTGCTGCGAGGGCGGCAGAAAGCTTCAGCTTGTGATCAACCGAAATCACGGCGAAGAACTGATTGCAGAAGTTGATTCGATAAAGGATACTCCGATTTGGTTAAAAGTCGAAGTCGATCACCTGACAAGACGATTCTTCTATAGCTATGACGGCTCAAATTGGGAAGAAGCAGGTGTGTTAAAGGATTGCATTTATCTGTGTGACGAGGGCGTGCCGGATGATCCGAAGCGTCATACCGGAACACTTGTCGGTATTTATGCAAACAATGGCGGGTGCGGAAGCCGTATTCCGGCAGATTTTGACTTCTTTGAATTTATCGCTTTAGAAAGCGAAACCGATAGAAGAGGAGCGTGACTTTATGGTAACGATTACGAATGGTTTTACTTACATAGCCTTCCTGATGCTGCTTGCAGGCGGACTTCTCGCACTTGAAAAATATAAGAAATGGAAAATTTTTGGCATCGTTCCTCCGCTTGTCTGGATCTACATTTTGAATATGTTTTTCTGCACGATCGGTCTTTACAACTCAGATGAATGCCATGCAGCGTACGGCAGTGTGAAAAATAACATCCTTTATGCCATGATCTTCGTTATGCTGCTGCGCTGTGACTTTCGCAAACTCGGAAAACTCGGTCCGCGAATGATTTGCATTTTCATGGGAAGTGCAGTCACGTTGGGTATTGGCTTTTTTGTCCTTTTCCCATTGTTTGTGAATGCTCTGGGCGGTGCCGAAAAGACGTGGGGGGCAACGGCTGCTCTCTATGCTTCCTGGGTCGGCGGTTCTGCAAACATGGCTGCCATGGAGGATGCTCTTCCGGTTGATTCCGGAGCGTATTCCTGTGCATTAGCTCTTGATACTGCCTGCTATTCCCTTTGGATTGCACTTATGCTCTTTGCCGTAAAGCATGCAGGAAAATGGAATAAAGTCTGCAAGGCAGATACTTCCAAGCTTGATGCAGTTGCAGCTGCCGCAAATGCCGAAGTAGCAAAAGAAACAAATACAAAACCGAACGCGGCAGACTGGATCTTTTTGATCGGTCTGACTCTGGCAGTATCCGCAATCTCCCAGTATGTTGGTGCTCAGATGAATGGATTTTTCAAGGAAATTAATCTGTCATTCTTTGATAAAGGAACATGTGCCACTTTATTTGTAACCGTTTTGGGCTTGATCTGTGCGATGACTCCGATTGGCAAACTTCCGGCGGTGAATGAGCTGTCCAGTGTTTACTTGTATGCGGTCGTTTCACTGATTGCTTCCACAGCAACTCTGGCTGACCTTTTATCTGCTCCGATGTGGGTCTTTTATGGTCTTGCGATTCTGGCTGTTCATATCGTATTGATGTTTATCCTCTCAAAGATCTTTCACTGGGATCTTTGTATGGACTCCACTGCATCGGTTGCGTGCATCGGCGGTCCCGCGTCTGCTCCAATCGTTGCAACTGCATATGATAGTTCTTTTGCAGGTATCGGTGTTCTGATGGGCGTTCTCGGTGCAGCAATCGGAAACTTTATGGGGCTTGGCATGGGAGCTTTGCTGAAGCTGTTCGTCTGAAAAGAGCCTTTGACCCCAACATCATAATATAGAAGAAAGTAGTGATTTATAGATGGAAAATCGTGACCTGAAAATGGCAGAAAAAATTGCCGCACGTGTAGCCGATAAGGGAGGAAGAACCTTCCTTGTCGGCGGCTATGTGCGCGACCTTTTGATGGGAAAACACAGCAAAGATATTGATATTGAAATCCACGGTGTGCAGCCAAAGGAGTTGGAGAAGATTCTTGACGGGCTCGGCTCCCGAACTGAGATGGGCGCAAGCTTCGGTGTCTACGGTCTGAGAGGGTATGACATTGATGTTGCTATGCCTCGTCAGGAGGAGGCGACCGGGCGCGGTCATAAGGATTTCAAGATTTATGTAGACCCATTTCTCGGCACATACAAGGCTGCGATGCGCCGTGATTTTACGATCAACGCAATGATGCAGGATGTCCTGACGGGTGAGATCATCGACCATTTTGGCGGACAGGAGGACTTAAAAAAAGGCATTCTTCGTCATGTGAATCCGCATACCTTTGCGGAGGATCCGCTTCGTGTTCTTCGCGCTGCACAGTTTGCAGCGCGATTTGAATTTAATATTGCACCGGAGACGATTGAGCTGTCGCGCACAATGGATTTGACAATGCTTGCGCGCGAGCGTGTGATGGGCGAGCTTGAAAAGGCATTGTTAAAGGCAACGCATCCATCTATTTTCTTTGAGCAGATGCGGGAAATGAATCAGCTTGACGACTGGTTCTTGCATTTGACTGAGTTAATTGGATTGAAACAGCCTCCAAAGTATCATCCGGAGGGCGATGTGTGGAATCATACCATGCGTGTTCTCGACAGTGCGGCGACGCTTCGCAGCAAAGCAGAAAATCCGCTTGGACTTATGTTAGCTGCCGTAACACACGATTTGGGAAAAATTACGGCAACGACATTTGACGGCGGTGTGATTCACGCATACGGACATGCGAAGCAGGGAGAGCCGTTTGCGAAAGAATTTCTGGAACGAATCACAAATGAGACAAAGCTGATACGTTATGTGCGAAATATGGTGTTACTTCATATGCGGCCATATGAGCTTGCCAGAGAAAATGCAGATAAAAAAGCGACAAATACACTATTTGACAGTGCAATTTCTCCATCAGACCTGTTGCTTTTGTCTACTTCGGATCAGATGGGCAAAGGAGATGGCCGTATCATTCCTGAATATGAAGAATATCTGAGAAAACGGTTGTCATGGTATCAATACACGATGGAGCAGCCATGTGTGATGGGAGCAGATCTGATTCAGGCAGGACTAAGGCCAGGCCCGAAATTCAGTGAAATCCTTGCATTTGCGCACAATTTGCATCTTTCCAATGTCGGAAAAGAGGCTGCGTTAAAGCAAACTTTGGCATATGCAAAAACACTCTGACAGGGAAAATATGATGCAAATCCTGTGCAAAACATACAAAAAAAATACTATATTGTTCAACAAAGCGACAGAAAATAAGAAGAATCTTTACATTTTGACAGAAGGTGGATATACTGATAGAAGTGTAGGCACTATTTTGGGTGCGAAAAGGAGGATGACAAGTTGATTCGGTATCTTGAAGAAAAAAAGCTGTTTCAGTTGGATACAGCAAATACAACTTACGTAATTGGTCTTACATCAGAAGGATATGTGGGTCATGTCTATTATGGCGACAGAATCTTCGGTGATGCAGCCGGCACGCTGCTTCGTACAGAGGAGCCGCCATTTACCCCATCGAAGAACTTACGGGAAAAATCCGCTTTTCTCGATTTTTTTCCGATGGAGTATCCGACAGGTGGAATTGGAGATTACAGAGAAAGTTGTCTGGATGTACGAAATGAGGCAGGAAGCAAGGCAGCCGAGATTTTTTATTCTGCTCATAGTATCGTAGATGGTAAGCCGCGTTTAGAAGGTCTTCCGGCTTCATTTGGCACAGCCAGCGAGGTTCAGACACTGGTGATTACCTGCAAGGATCCTGTGCTTGGATTGACGGTGGAACTGATGTATTCGGTTTTTGAGAAGGAAGACGTCATTGCACGCAGCACACGCATTGTCAACGAAGGTTCCCAGACTCTTCGCTTAGAAAAGGTCTACAGTGCGTGTCTTGATATGGACAATGAGCACTTTGAACTCTTAAACCTGCATGGTTCATGGGCGCGAGAGCGTCATATCCAGAGACACAAGCTGGCTTACGGAAAACAGCTGATGTCTTCTCAGAAGGGCGAATCCGGTCATCAGGAGCATCCATTCCAGGCGCTTGTCACAAGAGGCTGCGATCAGGAGCATGGCAAAGTTTACGGAATGCATTTTGTGTATTCGGGAAACTTTATCGTACAGACTGAGCGCACCCAGTTTGACATGGTGCGTATGGTAATGGGAATTTCAGCGGAGGAATTTTGCTGGCAGCTTGCTCCGGGAGATACTTTTCAGGCACCAGAGGTTATTCTCGTCTATTCCTCAGAGGGTCTTGGAAAGATGTCAAGAAGCTATCATGACTTCTATCGCAGTCATATGATCCGAAGCCCTTACAACCATCGCAAGCGTCCGATCCTGATCAACAACTGGGAGGCGACATATTTCAAATTCAACACGCAAAAGCTCTTAGATATTGCAAAAGAGGCGAAAAAGTGTGGAATTGAGATGCTTGTTATGGATGATGGCTGGTTTGGTCATCGAAATAACGACGACAGCTCACTTGGCGACTGGAAAGTAAACACGGATAAGATTCAGGGCGGTCTGAAATACCTTGTTGATGAGGTCAATAAGATTGGTCTTGAATTTGGTATCTGGTTTGAGCCGGAGATGATCTCACCGGATTCGGATCTGTACCGTGCGCATCCAGACTGGGCGATCCATATCGACGGCAGAGCAGCAACACAGAGCCGTTGCCAGTATGTACTTGACTTATCACGTAAGGAAGTGCGTGACTATGTATATGAACAGGTTTCGTCCATCCTCCATAGTGCAAACATCCGTTATGTTAAGTGGGATATGAACCGTCAGTTAAGTGATCTGGGAAGCAGTTATCTGTCAGCAGAGCATAAGCAGGAGCTTTTCCACCGTTATACACTCGGCGTATATGAATTGCAGGAACGGCTGGTTACAGAATTTCCGGAACTGCTTTTAGAGAATTGCTCTGGCGGAGGTGCAAGATTTGATCCGGGTATGCTCTACTATTCGCCTCAGATCTGGTGTTCTGATGATACCGATGCGATCGAGCGTCTGTTAATTCAGGAGGGAACAGCACTGATTTATCCACTTTGTTCCATGGGTGCGCATGTCAGTGATTGTCCGAATCACACAGTTGGAAGAGTGACACCGTTTGAGACGAGAGGTCATGTGGCACTTGCCGGAACCTTTGGTTATGAACTTGATGTTACTAAGATTCCGGAAGAGGACAGAAAAATGATTCCGCAGCAGATCGAAATGTACCATAAGTATCATGAACTGGTGCGTGAGGGTGATTATTACCGTATTGCTTCCTACAGTGAGAATCATCTGTATGATTGCTGGAGTGTATCGGCAAAGGATAAGAGCGAAGTGCTTGTCACTTACGTTCAGGTTCATTCGACACCGAACGCTCACAGCAGAAAGCTCTATTTAAGAGGATTTGAGTCTCAGACCGTATATCGTCTTGAAGAGACTGGTGAAACCTTCACTGGGGAAATTCTTGAAAAGTATGGTTATCTGATTCGTCCGTTGTGGGGCGATTATCGCAGCAAATTGCTGCATTTTGTGAGGGTTTAAGGCACTTACACTGAATTGTTACAAATTTACAACAATGAGGCGGGAAAGCCAAGAAACATAAAACGAAAAAAGGCTCCGGCATAAGTCTTTTGCTGAGAAAGTAATACCTGGCGTATGAAATCCTATCAGCATAAATCCTGAACACAGTGGCTATGATTCAGTCTATAGGGCTGCATGATGCTACCGGAACTAGTTAAGCATGTCAATTTGAATGAGAAAAAAACAGAAAAAAGAAACTAAAAATATTGCAGACGCGTACTATAAGACAATAAATATCAAATGGTAAAAGTGACACTTGTAACACTAATATAGGAGTAGTACATTTTAAGTGTGAAATTCCTATTGAAGGAGACAGGTATCTGGTACGCGTAGAAAGGTGTGTCAGTATATGGAAAGAGAACCATTAAGTACTTGTGAAGCAATGATCATGAAAGTAATCTGGGATCAAAAGAAAGATATTTCAGTTCCGGAGCTGATCGATTTGATCCAGGAGCGTTATAAGAAAGATTATAAGAGGACCACTGTAGTAACCTTCCTTAGTCGTTTAAACGGAAAGGGTTTCATCAGCTCACATCGTGCAGGAAGAATATCCTACATTCATGCCGAGAAGAGTGAGGAAGAATACAAAGCAAATCTCTCAACACGCGAGGTTAATTTCTGGTTCGACGGAAAACCGGTTGAGTTCATTGCAGCACTTTCAAACAATCAGTCTCTTTCAAAAGAAGATATCGAACAGATAAGAGGCTTGTTGGATGAAATGGATAAGTGATGTAGTTTTTGCAATTTTGGCAGCACATGTATGGGGCAGTCTGATGCTGATCAGCTGGCAGCATACAGCATACAAACTTGAGGAGAAGGGATATACGCGGCTGTTGTTTTATCTATTGCGTGCCGTGGTTGTGGCATATCTTTTGCCTCTGGGGTTGGCGGTCGTATTAATTATCGATGAAATACTGGTGCTGGATGGAAGATTTATGCAAATCACACCTGTTATTTCAGTGATTGGTCTATGGCTGTTTGTGATCTGGTTGTTGGGTCTGTGCGCGAATTTTGAATCATTTCAGGAATCGTGGCAGACAACCAAACATTGGCTTAGTGATGCACTTCCTGCATCAAAGGAACGTCAGGAGCGATTTCAGGAAATATGCAAACAGACAAAGATACGGCCCGGACGCGTGTTACTGTATGAGAAAGCAGGACTGAAATGTGGTGGAATCACAACAGGAATGTTTCATCCCAGAATTGTGCTGCCGGAAGGCGAGATGGACGAGTACGTGGAACGTGTTGCAATTATCCATGAACTTGTCCACTGCTCACACGGAGACGTTTGGTTTTTGACTGCAGCAAGAATCGTTGAAGTTATTCACTGGTTTAATCCATGGATTCGTGGTCTGGCGGCTCAGATGAGCCAATGGAATGAATACGCCTGTGACTGGAAAGTGTATAACAAATATCTGGGTGACATGAGAGGATATTCAGAGGTACTGCTTTACACATCCATAAAACAACAGGAACATGTGTCGGGCCTGTATTCTTCAATAGGAACGGAACCTATGAAGCTGACCAGGAGGATGGAGAAAATGATTAAGATGAAAAAAGCAATGGAAAAACCAAAGATCTTCGGTATACTCGCAGCGGTTGCTGTTTCGTTGACCTCAGCAGGTTCTGCACTTGCTTCAACTGGTATAATGGCAGGTGGATATCGGGTATTGTATGAGCTGACGGATGTAGAAGAAAATGAGATAGATGTTCAGGTTTTGGGAGATGCTGCGGCACTTGCCAGTGGTACGACTCTGCAGGATAACAGCAATATCAATCCAGAGGATTATGTGAATACAGGTATTGAGTTTATTGATGTATTGCCGACAGACGGATATGCAGCTGGTTCAGATGAAGATGGTATTGCATTAGCGGTTTCCGGTAATATTAACTGGGATTTGCCGACTGACTTCATGAGAACAACACGTGACTTCTGGGGAATAAGTTCACGGCATATTGCGTTGAGCGGCGTCATTACACCAGCTGGAAAGATCCTTCGTGTCGGTATTATCGAGCCGGATGGAATCCGCAGATGTATCTATGCAACTGGAAGCTTTTCCTATCCGTTTCCACTCGATAAGACCGGTACCTATTGTGTCTACGCGATCAATGATAACGACGAAGTTGTGAATTTGACAGGTGGATACATTACATATTGATTATCTGTGATACTTTTATCATCCGAAATAGATTAACTCTTGACAACATAGTAGCGATAGTGGTAGTGTAAGTGTATTGCGAAAAAGGCATGCAGATGCGCGCCGCTTCGCTCACAATACAAATAAAGGATGAGGTATTTACAATGAGAGAGTTAAAGCCAATCAAAGAAGGCAAGGTACGCGAAATCTATGACAATGGCGACAGCCTGATTATGGTAGCGACTGACCGTATCAGCTGCTTCGATGTCATTCTGAATAATGTGGTAACTAAGAAGGGAACCGTCCTTACTCAGATGTCCAAATTCTGGTTTGATATGACGAAGGATATTCTTCCAAATCACATGATCTCCGCAGATGTAAAGGATATGCCGGAATTTTTCCAGCAGGAAAAGTTTGATGGAAACAGTATGATGTGCCGCAAGTTGCAGATGCTTCCTCTGGAGTGTATTGTGCGCGGATATATCACCGGAAGCGGATGGGCCAGCTACCAGAAGACTGGTAAGGTATGTGGAATCGAGCTGCCGGAAGGCTTAAAGGAGTCCGATAAATTGCCTGAGCCAATCTATACACCGTCTACCAAGGCTGAGATTGGCGATCACGATGAGAATATCTCCTATGAGCAGAGCATTGCACATCTGGAGAAGTACTTCCCAGGCAAGGGCGAGGAGTACGCACAGAAGCTTCGCGATTATACGATCGCACTGTATAAGAAGTGTGCAGATTATGCGCTGAGCAAGGGCATCATCATTGCAGATACCAAGTTTGAGTTTGGTCTGGATGAGGATGGAAACATTGTTGTTGGTGATGAGATGCTTACACCGGACAGCTCCCGTTTCTGGCCGGCAGAGGGTTACGAGCCGGGACATGGTCAGCCGTCCTTCGACAAGCAGTTTGCCCGCGACTGGTTAAAGGCAAATCCGGATAACGACTGGACACTGCCGCAGGAGATTGTGGATAAGACAATTGAGAAGTATTTACAGGCATATGAGATGCTGACCGGAAAGCCATTAGCATAAAATGGAACAGAAACAAGAGTGAAAACAATGAGGGCATATCAAAGCGGTATGCCCTTTTGTTGTACATAATTGCCTTTCCTTTGAAAGTGTTGTCAGGTCAACCTGAAATGCTTCCTTTGCGAGAGCAGCATAGTAGGCAAGCCACTTGTCCATCTGCATAATCATGGTAGCGTCAGCACCTTTCTGCGGACCGATAATTGCTGCATGAACCATAATTTTTTCAAAACGTTGTTGACGCATCGTGCAAAAGCAAGGTATAATCAAGACAACATGCGGCGCTGAATCGTTATCAAAATTCAAGCTGCAAGGAAGGAATAGAGAGAATTATGAAAATTGCAGTAACGTATGACAACGGATATATATTCCAGCACTTTGGAAAGACCGAAAGCTTTAAGATTTTTGACGTGGAGGATGGCGTGATCGTTTCAAGTGAAATAGTAAATTCAGATGGAACCGGACACAGCGCACTGGCAGGATTTCTTGCTGAAAATGGTGTAGATGTTGTAATTTGTGGCGGCATCGGAGGCGGCGCACAGGCGGCACTGGCAGAGGCAGGCATTCAGGTATGTGCCGGAATAGAGGGCGATGTAAATGAGGCTGCAAAAAGCTACGTAAAGGGAACACTTGAGAGTACATCTGAGGGTGGTTGTGATCATCATGAAAATGGCGGTCATTGCGGCGAAGGTGAAAGCTGCTGTCATCACGATGCGGAAGAAGAGTCAGGCTGCGAAGGCGGCTGCGGCGGCTGCCATGGCGGTTGTGGAACACCACAGCCGATTATGGAAGGCAAGAACGTAGGAAAGAAGTGCCGTACTCACTATAAGGGAACTTTCAACGATGGTACTCAGTTTGATTCTTCATATGATCGCGGCGAACCACTCGAATTTATCTGTGGTGTCGGTCAGATGATCAGAGGTTTTGATCAGGCTGTAGCAAATATGGAAATCGGCGAGACCGTGAATATCCATCTGATGCCGGAAGAAGCATATGGTATGCCGGATCCAGCAGCAATCTTTACACTTGAGATTGCACAGCTTCCGGGTTCGGAGGAACTTGAGGCAGGACAGCATGTTTACTTGTCCAATCAGTTTGGTCAGCCATTCCCGGTTAAGGTAGCAGCAAAGGATGATAAGATGATTACCTTTGATGCAAACCACGAGATGGCTGGCAAGGAGCTGAATTTTACTATCGAGCTTGTCAGCGTAGAGGAATAACCGAAACATGCGTCAGCGCATTCCGGAAAAGTTTGAATTATAAAATCAGAACAGTGATAACAGAAAGCATCGGCTACAAAAGCTGGTGCTTTTTTGCAACAAAGTGTAACCTTTTCGGTTATTTCCATTCTTATTAAGCAGAGAGGGAAAGGAGGTGGATACTCAGATAGCCACATGGTTGGTTGAGTTGGCTGTTGAGGGCACAGAAAAGTAGGAGGCAGGCTTGTGCGAATAGATGACGAAACGATTATTGATCTATATTGGGCGCGAAATACGCAGGCAATCGAAGAGACACAGCTTCAGTATGGCGAAAAGCTGAATGGGCTGGCATTTCGCATTCTGGAGAACAGAGAGGATTCGGAGGAGAGTGTAAATGACACCTATCTTCGGACATGGAATTCAATACCTCCGCAGCGACCTCAGTTTTTCTTTGCGTATCTGGCAAAGATCTGCCGATTTATATGCTTTGATTTGCTGGATCGCAAAAATGCGCAGAAACGAAGCGCAGTGGTAGTAGAGCTGACGGATGAAATGCAGCAGTGTATTCCGGATTTGCGCCAGGAAAATAGTGCGCAATCAGAGCAGATCGGACAAAGTATATCCGCTTTTTTAAGAGAACAGACCAAGCAGGATCGACTCTTATTTATGCAGCGTTATTGGTATGGAAAAAGTATAAAAGAGTTGGCGCAGCAGATGAATATCAGTGTGAGCAGTACAAAAGTACGGCTGCACCGAATACGCGGCAGGCTGAAAAAATTTCTGGAAAGTGAGGGTATTTGGATATGACAGGAAAAGATTTGCTTGATGGCTTAAACTTTGTGGATGAAGATCTGGTTGAAGAGGCTGGGAAGGAAACACTATCGGCAGAAACGACAGCAGAAAAAAAGAGATCGACAGAATCAGCAAAGACGAAAATTCAATCAAAATCAGGCAGCTATTCGGGCAAAATTGTATTTCTTCGGGCGGCAGTTTCAGTGGCAGCAGGAATTCTTATCTTTGCAGCGGGTACGGCAGTCGGCATTCATAAGGCAGGAAAATCGGTTTTAGACGAAGCTGCAGGATATATGCAGACAGAAGAAAATGAGTCAGATGGCATGATGGTGCTTGGTGTCTACCAGGAGCAGGAAGGAGAGAGCGAAGGTACGCTCTCTCTGTCTGAGGACGTAAAGGTCGGAGAAAAGATTGCAGCAGCACAGACTCAGCAGATACAAGGTGGGCAACAGCAGCTGCCGGTTACGATGCTGGGAAACACGGAAGTCTATTTTTATCAGGAAGAGGACACAGAAGGCTTTTTTGCTGATTTTGAGCAAAATAACGTTTCCTATACCTTGCGGGCGAGTACACTTAAGGAAGCCGTGCAGGCAGCGGCTGATGTTGTATATGGCACAGGTGTAATCACAGTTGTGAACTAAGGAGTGAAATAAGTACGATAAAAAATTTTTTCAGAACGTGTAACCTTACATTTGATTTTCCTTCTTATAGAGTGAAGGACATGAAAATCCTGAAATAAAAAATGCTGCAAATGATTTGCAGATGACTATTCGGAAAGGCAGGAGAATAAGTATGAGAAAAAATTTAACGGGTTTAACAGCAGCGATGGCAGTCACAATGGCAGGCACACAGTTTGTGCAGGCAGCAGCACCGGTATGGGCGCAGACTGTAAATACAGAAGTGCAGTCGGAATCATCTGCCGAGATATCGGATGATGCCGAAGAAAGTCAAACATCGGTCGATGAAGAATATCTGGCGGATCAAGAGGTTGGTGCATATGAGGCAGCAGAGTCATCAGAGATCACAGATGAAATTCAGACACTTTGCGATAAAGCGTTTGCTGACCTTGTAGGGGCTGTTTACACACCGGTTGCACTGATTGCAAAACAGGTGGTAGCAGGAACAAATTATAAAATCTTATTTGAAAAAGAAATAGTGGTGCCGGATGCAGAAAAGACCTATGCGATCGGAATTATCTATGAGGATCTTGAGGGCAATGTTTCCATCACAGAGATTGATGATATCTCAGATGAGGAGGCAGAGAATCTGCTGGCTCAGGCGAAGTCTGGAAATTCGGTGCAGACGCTGGTGGACACCGATAACCGTATCGGTTTTGCTTTGATGGAAAAACTTGCCGCCGAAAAGGAAAATGTATTCATTTCTTCCTATAGCATAGCGACAGCACTGACACTTTTGAGCCATTGCAGCGAAAGCGGAGAACAGATCGACCAGTTAAAGGAATTTTTAGGAATGGATGATAGGACAGAGGATGAGATTCTTGCGGCGCAGAAGGCATTATCCGAGATGCTTGGTGCAAATGCGCAGACAGACAGCGAGGAAAGCACAGACGAGAATGGTTATCCCAAATCCATTCTTGAGACAGCAAATGCCGTATACATCGACGATGAATTAAAGACAGTATCCGCCTTTGATGATCTGGCAAACATCTTTTCCGATACCTATCAGGCATCCCTTAAGAAGTGTGATCTTTCTACCGAGGATACCATGAACGAAATCAATGCGTGGGTCAACGATAAGACACATGGACTGATCGATTCCATTCTGACAGAGCCAATGAGTGAGGGTGTGCGCATGACGCTTTTCAATGCTGTTTATTTTAAGGCAGCATGGATTCGGGAATTTTCCGAGGAATTGACCGACAAGCAGACCTTCCACGGCGCAAAGGGTGATACGACAGTTGACATGATGCATCAGCAGTCTCACTTTGATTATGCTGAAAATGATGACTATCAGATGGTTCGTCTGCCATATTATGGGAATTGTGAAATGACGGTTTATCTGCCAAAGGATGAAGCGACAGCTGACAAGTGGAGTGAGGAAGGATATTTGTCGGCCCTGGTGGAGGATGCTTCTGATGAAGAGTGGAGCAGCCATGAGATTTCCCTTTCCATGCCAAAGTTTGAATTGGAGTATGGAGCAGAGTTAACTGATATTTTGCAGGAATTGGGAATTGAGAAAATCTTCAATGAGCAGGTATATGACCGTCTGAGTGATGAAAAATTGTCTGTCGGTTTCGTATATCATAAGACAGCAATCAAAAATGATGAAAACGGAACCGAAGCAGCGGCAGTTACGATGATGATAATGGAGGCAATGGCACTGCAGCCTGAGGAAGAAGTTGTGGAGATGAATATGGATCACCCATTCTACTTCACCATTTCCAATACAGAGGCCGGTTTAAAGCTGTTTGAGGGCTGCGTGTACAATCTTGATTAATCGAACTGCCAAATTGCGACAGCGTTCTGTTTTGTGAGAGGCATTGCAATTGGTGCGTTAAGACCTGCAATTGTGACTACCCTTTCTTATTGTCTGTCAGGAACATTTTTTTGTAGCAGCCGGGTGTTGCCTTCTTGTATTTTTTGAACATTCGATTAAAATAGCTCAAATCATTGAATCCGCATGAATAGGCAACATCCGTTATGCTCTTGCAGGAGGTACACAATAGCTCACAGGCGCACTCAATGCGGTAATAATTTACATAGTCGATAGGAGATTTGCCAATAATCGAGTGAAATAAACGGCAAAAATGTTCCGGTGACATGTTTAATACCGCAGCCAGCTCAGAAAGCGTAAGCGGCGATGTAAAGTTTTTTCGGATATAATTTAAGACGGATTTAATCTGTTCGGTGCTTTTTTCGTTGCGCCGGATGGCTGGATTTGTAACGGTGTAGGCGTGTTCTTGAATCAATTGGCCAAATAATTGCCAGATTAAGCCAATTGAAGCAAGTTCATAGCCTGCACTTTTTTGCTGCATCGTCTCAAAAATCTGATGAATCAGCACCGAGCAGATGCTTCCATTTTCGTGAAACGGATCAATCAGCGTATCCGAGTCAAAAAAATCGCGGTAGCGATTGTAAAACAGTGCATTGGCATTCTGAGAAAGACGTCCGGATTCAAATACCAGACATTCATAAATACAATCTGAGGGAATGCCGCCGTGCACTGCACCGGAGGAGATTATGGCAGTATCACCCTGCGTTAAGATGTGTGTCCGACTGTCAACGGTCAGCAAAAAGCTGCCGCACAGCACACGCATCAGCTCACATTCCATATGCCAATGAAATGGCATTTCATATCGTGGATGCGTTCTGTCAACATAATACAATTCAATCGGAAAATCAGAGGTTCCGCGTGTAGTATCTTCATGTGAAGCCAAATATTTCATAGAATTCCTTCCTGTCTGCTTGGTCAGGCAATTCGTTCAGTCAAGCGAAAAAAGAAACAGATAACAAGCAGCTTTTTGATGAAATTTTAAAGAAACAAAATAGAAAAGATAGTTTAATACAACAAACTGCCACCTTCTCTTCGCATATCAGAGAAGATTATACAGCAAAAATAACAAAATATCAATATCGTCCAATAGATAATCATGATAGACAGCGACACAAAGATAAATCAACAGTATAATCAAAATAAGGGTTTATAAAAACTTGAAGAACAGTATTCGATGAAACTACCAAAGAATGTAATTTCCCAAAAAAAATACAGTGGAATAAGTGACTAACAAAACAGGAGGGATGAGAATGCAGATTGATGAGATAAAAGATCAGATTTGCGATGTCTGTCATAAAATGTGGCAGTTAGGCTGGGTGGCAGCAAATGATGGAAATGTGAGTGTACGCCTCGATGATGGAACATTTCTTGCAACACCGACCGGCATGAGCAAGAGTTTCATCACACCGGAGAAGCTTCTTCGCATTGATGCGGCAGGAAATATTTTAGAGGGAGCACCGGGACTGCGCCCGTCGAGTGAGATTAAGATGCATATGAGATGCTACGAGAAGCGTGACGATGTAAGAGCCGTTGTCCATGCACATCCGCCGACAGCAACCGGCTTTGCCGTAGCGCACAGACCGATGGATATGTACAACATGATCGAGGACGTAGCGGCAATCGGAGCAGTTCCGCTGACACCATATGGTACACCGAGCACAACTGAGGTGCCGGATGCAATCGAGCCGTACTTAAATGATCATGATGTCATGCTGCTGCAAAATCATGGTGCGCTGACTGTTGGAAGCGATGTCATTACCGCTTATTATCGTATGGAAAGTCTTGAACTGTGGGCGAAGATTACGCTCAATGCGATTTTACTTGGCGGCAGCTATGATATTGACCGTGAAAATATTGATAAGCTGATTAATCTGCGTTCGTATTATCACATCACAGGAAAGCATCCCGGTTATAAGAAGTTTGAGCGCAAAAAGGAAGGCGAGCCGACTGATAAATAAAGACAGATCTAAGATACATCTGTCGATCAAAAAAGTATGTGTATCATGATGTTTGTATCAGAATCTATATAAATAGAAAGAGAGGGTACTTATGTTATATCCAAAGATTGGAATCCGCCCGGTTATTGATGGACGTTGGGGTGGTGTTCGTGAGAGTCTTGAAGTTCAGACGATGACGATGGCAGAGAATGCAGCAAAACTGATCTCTGAGAATTTAAAATATCCGGATGGAACTCCGGTGCAGTGTGTAATCGGATGTACGACCATCGGAGGCGGTGCAGAAGCAGCACGCGTAGCCGAGCAGTTTTCCACACAGAACGTGACGGCAACCCTGTCCGTAACACCGTGCTGGTGCTACGGAACGGAGACTTTTGATATGGATCCGACTACCATAAAGGCTGTATGGGGCTTTAACGGAACGGAGCGTCCGGGTGCTGTTTATCTGGCAGCTGTTTTAGCCGCACATGCACAGCGCGGACTTCCGGCATTCTCCATTTATGGACATGATGTGCAGGAAGCAAATGACACCAGCATTCCGGCTGATGTGGCAGAGAAGATTTTGCGCTTTGCACGCGGTGCAGTCGCAGCAGGCTGGATGCGCAACAAGGCATATGTAAATATCGGTGCTGTGACGATGGGAATTGCAGGAAGCTTCTGTGATGCAAACGTGCTTCAGAAGTATTTCGGTATCCGCGCAGAGTGGGTCGATGAGGTTGAGATTCTGCGCAGAATGACAATCGGAATCTATGATCATGAGGAGTACGAGAAGGGACTCGCATGGGTAAAGGCAAATTGCAAGGAAGGCTTTGATAAGAATGCCGGAAAGAATTTCCCGGATGTTATCACAAAGTCGAAGGTAGTTGCTCCTGATAAGGATTGGGAGTTTATCGTAAAGATGACACTGATTATGCGAGATATCCTTTATGGAAATCCGCGTCTGGATGAACTTGGCTGGCATGAGGAGGCGTTGGGACGCAATGCAGTAGTTGGAGGCTTCCAGGGACAGAGACAGTGGACCGACTGGCTGCCGAATGCAGACTTTACGGAGGCTATTTTGGCTTCTACATTTGACTGGAACGGCCCGAAGGCGCCGACGCCATTTGCAACTGAGAATGATACCTGCAACGGAATCGCAATGCTTCTTGGAAATCTGATCTGTGGTTCTGCACCGTGTTTCCATGATGTGCGCACTTACTGGAGTCCGGAGGCCTGCGAGCGCGTAACAGGACACAAGCCGGACGGCGTAGCAGCCAATGGATTTATCCATCTGATCAACTCTGGTGCAACGGCACTTGACGGCTCCGGTGCATGTGTGGATGAGAATGGAAATCATGTGATGAAGCCATTCTGGGAGATGAAAGAAGAGGATATCAAAAACTGCCTTGCGGCTACGGACTGGTGCAGAGCAGATTATGAATATTTCCGCGGCGGCGGCTATTCCAGCCATTTTCGATGCCACGCTGAAATGCCGGTAACGATGATTCGCTTTAATATTATTGATGGAATTGGACCGGTATTACAGCTTGCAGAGGGCTGGACGGCAGATCTTCCGGATGAGATTCACAATCCGATCGACAAGCGCACCGACC
This sequence comes from uncultured Oscillospiraceae bacterium, assembly GCA_963652495.1. Classification (GTDB taxonomy): domain Bacteria; phylum Bacillota; class Clostridia; order Lachnospirales; family Lachnospiraceae; genus Anthropogastromicrobium. The sequence continues at coordinate 13,935 of CAVJTU010000028.1, read as the reverse complement.
CGACCTGGCCGACAACCTGGTTCTGTCCGAGACTGACAGGAGAAGGTGCGTTTACCGATGTTTACAGCGTTATGGCAAACTGGGGTGCAAACCACGGCGTTACCGTATATGGTCATGTGGGCGCGGATTTGATTACACTGGCAAGTATGCTTCGCATTCCGGTAACTATGCACAATGTGGATAAGGAAAAGGTATTCCGTCCGCATGCGTGGGCAAGCTTTGGAACGCAGGATACACAGGCGGCTGATTATGCAGCATGCAAGAATTACGGACCGTTGTACTAAATCCGAAGGGCAGTGGCTGCCGGGAAGCTATGGTGGCAACTCGTCTCACCGCCATTTAGGTTACGGCAGTTCGATAAGTTTTTTGTTGTCATTGTTATCTGAAAATGCTATGATGAATAAAAAAATAAGGAGCTTTATTCACGATGGAAAATAGATCATTTCAGAAAATGGCAAAAAAATATTCAAATGTATGGATTATTTTCCTGTGTGCCATATTTCTCACTTGCGTTTTCAAACATGGGAGTGCGAGTATGGCATCACAGAATAAGGAAGAAGATAGCAATCCAACGGTACAGATGGAGTATTATCAGTACAATGTCTGTGCCTCCTGTCACCCGGAAGACGATTTCTTTGATATTGTAACAGAAACAATCCACCCGATTCGGGAAGAATATCCATATGAAATTTCTGTATATAATACGTTTCGATCGTATGACCGGGAAAAATTTGAAAAACGGCTGCAGGATTTGGGGATGGTGCCGGATGATGTGAAACAGCCAGCCTTGATTGTAGGAGATATATGTCTTAGCGGACTGGATGAGATGAGAGAAAAACTTGCGGATACGTTAAAGCATGCTGCACAGGCAGGACAATCCGTTTCTATTAAAGCAGCAGATGAATCGGATGAGCAAATTGAAACAGGTGTTGTGACTCAGGCAGAAACTGAAAATCAGACCAATACACCATCAGCCAGGAACGACTGGAAAGAGCAGCTTCGCGAAGCCGTTTGTGGGGATAACAGCACCGATTCTGTCATTCTCTATTTTTCTACTGTTTCATGTACGGATTGCAATGAAGTGAAAGCACTTTTAAAAAGGCTGACCGGTGAGCAGACGACAGAAAATCCTCTTGTAATTCATGAGTTTAATATTGCAGAGGGAGACAAAGTGGTGCTTGTACAGAAACTGTTCTCTCTTTACGGTGTGCCGTCAGACGAGCAGCAGGTTCCGATTGTTTTCTTTAACGGCGGTTATTTAAGCGGTGCAAGGGCAGTAACAGCCAATTTAGAACAAATGTGGAAGGATGGAAAGCTGACAGGTTTTGATATCAGTCGCGTGTTATCCAAAGAAGAGGTGCAGCAGGAAAACGAGACGGCATCCGCGAAAGCCTACATCGGTCTTGCTGTGACTGGCTTTATCAATGGTGTAAATCCATGCGGAGCGTCGATGCTTTTGATGCTGCTTGCGGCAATGGCAATGTCCGGTCGTTCGGTTCTTAAGGTTGGCTGTGCCTATCTTGCAGGAAAATTTGCAGCATATTGCGCAATGGGAATGGGATTATATCAGCTCTTCATGGCGATTGGACAGGATATTTTATTAAACATCAGTCAGGTATTGACGTGGATTTTTGCGATTGTATTTTTGTTACTTGCTATTTTGTACATGATTGATTTTATCAATGTGAAGCGAAAGCAGTATGGAAAAATCCGAATGCAGCTTCCGGCTGCACTTCGCAAGTGGAATCATGAGCGCATCGAGCAGGCAGTAAAGACAAATGCGCGGTGGATGATTCCGGCAGCAGTTATGCTTGGCATGGTGATTTCAGCAGGAGAGTTTTTCTGTACAGGTCAGGTATATCTGGCAGCCATTTTGTATATGATGAAGATGCAGCAGGAAAGGCGGCTTCAGACCGTATTTGCATTTTTGATTTATGTGGCAGCAATGTGCGTGCCGAGTCTTTTGCTTGTGCTTGTACTTGAAAAGACAAAGAACGTGATTCGTATGTCAAATAAAACGTTGGAATGGCTTCCAGCAATCAAACTGGCAACTGCGGCAGTATTTTTGTTATTTGCTGTGCTGATGCTGCTGCAATAGTATATGGTGGAAATGTTTTCTGCCAGAGAAGACTCTCGCATTAGGAATGTGGCGCGAGAATCCTCTGACAGATGCCGTGGAATTTGTCGTGCAGACATGATGCGTGAACTATAACGAAAACGCTGCATGATCAATCGGCTCAATTCCGGTATATTCTTCCAGCAGTGCAAAATCAGGTTCACCACTGTTTAGCATCTCGGCAATTTTTCCTGTAAGGTACTGGCGTGCAGCACCGCGGTGTATGTAGCATGGCTGTGGATCTTTATATAATTCCATGCATGTTGCAAGGATGGTTTCTTCACTCAGCGGAATGTCGCTTAAAGGTCCTCGGTACAGCTCAATATTTTCCGCTGACAGCACCAGATCAGGCTGAGACGGCTTCTTTTTTCCAATATGAAACATATGCAGTATTCTCCTTTTCAATCATTACAATTTCAGAAATAAAGCTAGCCTAAGTATATCACTTAGTATACGGAAAGGAAATAGATTCTGTTACAAAACACGAATGGAATGAAAATGTGATTGAAATGTGATAAAAGTGTGATAAAAATATGAAAATTACTTGAAAAACCAATTTGAATTGCTTATAATGATATCAGTTTTCTTTCTGGAATACATAAAATTCCGGAATAAAAACAAAAAGGACTGTTTCTTTTGCGCAACATATAAAAAGAAACAGAAAAAAATCCAAGGGAGGAGATTTACATGAGAAAGTTTACAAAGGCAGCAGCAATGCTCTGCGCAGCAGCAATGGTATTCCCGTCCGCATCCGTATTTGCGGCAGCAGAAGACGGCGGTGCATCCGAGCTTACCGAAGTCGGTACATATCCGATCAGCGAGGAGACACTTGAGTTTACAATGTTCCGTACCAGTATGCCAAACGTAGAAGACTTCCAGACAAATGACTTCACAAAGTATATGGAAGATCTGACCAACATCAAGTTCACTTTCGAGTCGGCATCCCGTGATGACCGTAAAGAAAAGCTGAACATGGAGTTTAACACTGACACATATCCGGATGTTATCATGCATTATGCACCGGATGCTGCAAAGTGGGGTGTTGAGGAAGGCATTCTGATTCAGCTGGATGATCTTATCTACGAGAACATGCCGAACTACGTTGAGAAGATGGGTGATTACATTGATCAGACAAGACAGACCGACGGTCATATCTATCAGATCGCAGGCTTGAATGATTGTTACCATTGTATGTATGGACGTAAGATGTGGGTAAATACGCATTATCTTGAGGAGATGGGCGTAGATGTACCGGAGACTACTCAGGAGTTCTATGATGTATGTAAGAAGTTCGTAGAGACCTATCCGGACAAGATCGCAATCGGCGGCGCATCCAGCGGCTGGTATGTTGATTTCGTAGCATGGCTTATGGGTTCCTTTACACTTGACTCCGGCGAGTACGGAAAGATTGCTCTGACACCGGAAGGAAAGATGATCAGTGCAGCTACTACAGATGAGTGGAGAGAAGGACTTCGTTACATCAAGAGCCTGTATGATATAGGTGCAATCTATGATGGAAACTTTACACAGGATGCTGAGCAGCTTCGTACAATCATGAATCAGGAAGATGTTCCGGTTCTCTTCGTTCCATTTGGAACCATCTCCGATGGTATTGATGCAGACGCAAATAATGAAGTTTACAGACAGTATCAGTGTATCGCACCTCTTGAAGGACCGGACGGAACACGTTTGACTCCGTATTTCAAGTACAGCGGTCTTGAGGAAGGAAGCGTATCCATCACCGATCATTGCTCCAATCCGGCAGCAGTTCTTCGTTGGGTAGACTACTTCTTCTCAGAAAAAGGTGATATCTCTGCACAGTTCGGTGCTGACGAAGGCACAGACTGGGTATGGGAGCCAAATGATGGTTCTGTAGGCTTAAATGGCGAGCCGGCTATGTACAAGATTGCTGATGATAAGCAGTATTCATCAGATGTCCAGAACCATGACTGGCAGGATCTTGTAGTACGTTACGCACCGGCTGATTATCGTCTGGGTGCAGCTACCGATCCGGATGTAGACCTTGGAACAACAGCAGGCCTTGAGAAGCTTCTGTATCTGGCAACAAAGGAAAAGATGGAGCCTTACGGACAGAATCCTGAGAATGGTGATCTTGACGTACTTCCATCCTTAAAGTTTACAGCAGATGAGGCATCAGATCTTCAGACAATTCAGGTAGAGGTACAGAATTATATCAACAGCTCAAAGGTTGAATTTATCACCGGTGTAAAGAGCCTTGATGATGATTGGGACACCTACTTAGAGGAACTGGATAATTGTGGTCTTCAGACAATGATTGAGTATTATCAGGCTGCATATGACAGACAGTTTGGTGGTTCAGCAAAATAAAAAGCATATTGTATTTTGACAGGTCATCTGAGAATGCAATGAGGGGGCAGGTGGGAGACTACCTGCCCTGTTTTTGTACCCGAATGCAAAAACAGCCGCCATTTCAGGTGTAAAGCAAAATGCGAGAGTTTGCTTTCTATAAAGACAGTAAGGAGGAACCGAATTTGAAAGACGCAGCTAAGAAGAAAAAAAAGAAGCTTGGTGCCAGCTATAATTGGCAGTTCTGGGCGATTATTGCACTTCCTGTTATCTATGCATTTTTATTTGCATATGTTCCGATGGCAGGTATCGTTGTGGCATTTCAGAAGTATTCGCCCAGAAAGGGAATATTTGGCAGTCAGTGGGTAGGTCTGAAATACTTCAAACAGTTTTTTACGACACCGTCCAGCCGAAAGATAATTTTTAATACGCTCTACCTTGGCATCTACAGTCTGATCGCAGGATTTCCCATCCCGATTGTACTTGCGATATGTTTAAACGAGATGCGCAGCAAAAAATACAAGAAATTCATACAGATGGTAACATATGCGCCATACTTTATCTCCACAGTCGTTATGGTTGGTATGATGATGCGTATGATGGATCTGCGTACCGGTATTATTAACAAGATGCTGCAGGCAGTAGGTCTTGAAGCCATTAACTTCTTTGGCGATGTTACGATTTTCCCGTCTCTGTATGTGTGGAGCGGTATCTGGCAGGGTGCAGGCTATTCATCCATTATTTATATCGCAGCACTTGCAGGTGTCAGTCCTGAACTTCAGGAGGCCGCAATCGTGGACGGTGCAAACCGTTTCCAGAGAATCATCCATGTCGATCTTCCAGCCATTGTTCCGACCATCATTACGATGCTGATTTTCAACTGTGCAAGTATCATGAACATCGGTTTCGATAAGGTATATCTGATGCAGAACGATATGAATATTAACCGTTCTGAGGTAATCTCAACATTTGTTTATAAGGTTGGTCTGACACAGGGAGATTTCTCATTCTCGACGGCAGCCGGTTTGTTTCAGTCTGTTGTAAGCTTTGCACTTCTTGTTGTGGTCAACAAGATATGTAAGGCTGTAACAGAAACGAGTCTGTGGTAAGTAAGGAGGGAAAACGAATGAGCAAAACATTGTCAAAATCCGACAGTGCGTTTTATAAATTTCGCACAGAGAGTCCGTTAAGCAAGTTTTTTACGATATTGTTGTATGTTGTTATGACAATTATCGTGTTGATCGTGCTGCTTCCTGTACTTCACATTATCGCGGCATCATTCTCGGAGCCGCAGGCTGTGATCAGCGGAAAAGTAACATTCTGGCCTAAGAATTTTACTTTGAGAGGATATGAGGCAGTCTTTACATATAAAAAGTTCTGGACAGGTTTTCGCAATTCTCTGTTCTACATGGTATTCGGAACCTTTATCAATATCATTATGACGCTTCTGTGTGCATATCCGCTCTCAAGAAAGGAGTTTACTGCCAGAAATAAGGTTGCTATGTATTTTGTATTTACCATGTATTTTTCAGGAGGCATGGTTCCAAACTTTATTTTAGTAAATGCACTTGGCATGATCGATACCATATGGGCGCTTTTGATCCCGGGCGCAATGTCAACCTACAACATGATTATCGCCAGAACCTATATGATAAACTCCATTCCGGACGAGCTGTATGAAGCAGCAGAGATCGATGGATGTACACCGTTTAAGTATCTCATCCGCGTTGTAGTTCCGTTGTCAAAGCCGATCATAGCCGTGCTTGTGCTGTACTATGGTGTAGCCAGATGGAACTCTTACCAGGATGCAATACTATATTTGAGAAAAGCGAACTATTTGCAGCCGCTGCAGATTATTCTGCGCGAGATTCTTATCATGAACGATATTGATGAGACGATGATGGGAAGTGCAGATGCACTTGCAAGACAGAGAGGCTTAAAGGATCTGCTTCAGTATTCCGTCATTGTGGTCGCATCGGTGCCTGTAATGATGATCTATCCGTTTGTTCAGAAATATTTTGTAAAAGGTGTTATGATCGGAGCCGTAAAGGGTTAAAAATATAAAAAACGTCAGGGCAGAGTACTGTCCTGACAGATCGGAGGAAAGATGTATCAGTTTAATCGCGAAGAGTACAACAAGAGAATGGAATGGTATGTAGATGCCAGATTTGGTATGTTTATCCACTGGGGATTGTATTCGATTCCAGCCAGAGGCGAGTGGGTGCGCAGTGTCGAGGAGATTCCAAAGGAAGACTACATGAAATATTTTTATGAGTTTGATCCAAAGGATTACGATCCGAAAAAGTGGGCAAAAGCAGCAAAAGAGGCTGGTATGAAATATGTCGTTTTAACGGCAAAGCACCACGACGGCTTTTGCTTGTTTGACAGCAAGTATACCGAGTTTAAATCTACCAATACAAAGTGCGGACGCGATCTCGTTGCTGAGTATGTCGAGGCAGTCCGCGCAGAGGGTCTGAAGGTCGGTCTGTATTTCTCCTTAATCGACTGGTATCACGATGATTTTCCGCACTATGGCGATCGACAGCATCCAATGCGAAACAACCCGGCATATACGAATGAGAACCGCAATTGGGACAATTATGTAACCTTCATGCACAATCAGGTGCGTGAGATCTGTACGAATTACGGACAGATCGATGTACTGTGGTTTGATTTTTCCTATGACGATATGAGGGGTGAGAAGTGGGGCGCTACAAAGCTTGTCAATATGGTGCGCGAGCTTCAGCCGCAGGTCATCATCGACAACCGCTTAGAGGCGAGCGGAGAGGGGTATGGCTCTCTGGTAACGGAAAATCCGCTGCCATATCATGGCGATTTTGTAAGTCCGGAGCAGATTATTCCACCGTATGGCATCCGTGATGTGAAAGGAAATCCGGTCAACTGGGAGTCCTGCATCACGATGAACAACAACTGGGGCTACTGTGCGAGAGACAAGTTTTTTAAGCCGTCGTCAATGATCATCAAAAAGCTGGTTGAATGCGTTTCTAAGGGCGGCAATCTGCTGTTAAATGTCGGCCCAGATGCATATGGAAACATTCCACCGGAATCCGTGCAGATTTTGAGCGAGATTGGTGCATGGATGAAGAAAAACAGCAAGAGCATCTACGGCTGCGGGCTGGCAGGCATTGAAAAGCCGGATTACGGCCGCGTTACCAGAAATGGCAGTCTGCTATATTTCCATATGTTTGAGAATACGATGGGCCCGGTGCCGCTTACCGGAATTAAGCCTGGTACAGTAAAGAAGATTCGACTTCTCTGTGACGGAAGCGAGGTGCCGATTTCCGACAGCTGGGTACATAGCGATTATCCGGATATCGTATTTGCAAATCTTGGGCCAAATCCGGTGCTGCCGGATGCAGTGGATACCGTGCTTGAGGTTGAAGTGACAGAGTAAAATAGTGTTTTCTGTGACTGTCAGAAAGGAAAACGGAAGAAAAAGATGATTTTAAAGCTGGAACCGTCTCTGACGGAAAAGATAAAGAAACATTACGAGGAATGGATGGCATGCTGTCCAAACAGAAAAAAAGAGGTAGACGCGTGGATTGCAAGTGCAAATGAGGACGAAGCAATCTGTATGAAATATCTGTATGCTTACATGCATCCGTGCGATATCGCATCCTACGATGTTAAAGTCATCGCATCCTATGTGAAGGCAACACTGGATATGTACGCAAGTATTCCATATGCAAAGCAGGTACCGCCGGAGCTGTTTTTTACTTATGTGCTGAGTGTGCGTGTCAATAATGAAGATCTTGACCAGAGCCGCGCATGGATTTACAGCGAACTGGCAGAGCGCGTAAAGAACAAAAAAACGATGACGGAAGCGGCACTTGAGGTCAACTACTGGTGTTATGAGAAAGCAACCTACATCCCGTCCGACGGACGTACTCTGGCACCATTTGGCATGTGCCGTTCCGCACGGGGACGCTGTGGAGAGGAATCGACTCTTGCGGTATCGGCAATGAGAAGTGTCGGCATCCCGGCAAGGCAGTGCTATGTTCCGCGCTGGGCGCACTGCGATGACAACCATGCATGGGTCGAGGTATGGGCTGATGGCGACTGGCATTATCTGGGTGCCTGCGAGCCGGAGGCTGTACTGGACAAGGGCTGGTTTACCGCAGCGGCATCCAAGGCGATGCTCGTCCACGCAAAGGCATTCTCCAATCTGGAAAGCTCTGCCGAGATTGCATATAAGACACCACTGTATGCACTGATGAATGTCACCGGGCGTTATGCCGACTGTGAGCGTTTGACCGTTACCGTAACGCATCACGGAGTGCCCGTGCAGAATGTAACCGTGGCATTTAGTCTGGTCAATTATAGTGAGTTGTTTCCGCTTCATACAGAAAAGACTGCATCCGATGGTACAGTCTCCTTCTTGACGGGCAAGGGCGATCTGTATGTAAGCTGCGTTTACAATGGAAATTACCTTGGCAAAAAAGTTGATATGAGAGTGCAGCAGTCCATTGTACTTGAGATGGAAGAGGCCGTAAACCCGGAGAAGATGAAAGGTGTCACCGAGGAACATTTTGATTTGAATCCTCCATATGAGGCAATGCCAAAGAATACAAATGCACAGTTAGAAGAGCACGAAGCGCGTCTGGCACAGTGCGAGAAGATTCGCGCCGCATATGAGGCAGGCTTTGTACAAGAGGACGTGACCGGGGATGCACAGAATGATGGTGTGAAAGATGCAAAAGCAAAGGATAAGGATCCGTGGCATTGTTATCTTGTAAATGCAAGAGGTAACCGCGAGGAGATTGAGAAGTTCCAGGCAAGCACGGAGTTTTCCAATGAGGACAAGTGCCTGATGCTTGATACCTTGCGCGAGAAGGATTTTCTGGATACCTCCGCTGATGTGCTTGCATCCTATTTAAGAGCAGCACTTCCATACAAAGAAAGCTTTAGCAAGGAAGTTTATCAGAAGTACCTGCTTGCACCGCGCGCAGGCGATGAAAAGCTGATGGGAAGCCGCGGACGCATTGCGCAGCTGATCGAGGAAAAAAACATATTCTCTAAGGATATGCCGATTACTGCTCAGATGATCTGGTTCTATGTCAACCACAGATTAAAGACGGTTCCGGATTATGGCACAGGAAATTGGCCTGCTGAGGCAGACGGCTGTATCAAGTGTGAGATAATCACCGAGGCTTCCAAACGCGTTGTCTTCGTAGAGATCTGCCGAACAATGGGCATTCCGGCGCGCTTAAATCCGGTTACCGGAAAGGCAGAGGCAGTCTTCGAGAAGGATGGCAAGATTTGCTTTGAGGCAATGGAGACAGAGCCGCAGAAAAAAGAGGTGCAGGAAAAGCAGCTTGCACTGACTTTAGTAAATAAGTCCGATCGTAAGCTTGAATATTGGCTTCATATGACGATTGCCCGCTTTGAAAATGGCGCATACCAGACCTTGAACTATGAAGATTTGGCACTTGAGCCGGGCGAAGAAAAGACCATTTTTGTGGCATCGGGTGCATATCGCATCATCACGACACGCAGACAGATCGATGGAAGCGTCAGCTGTATCACAAGCAGCTTTGTCATGAATGCAGAACGCACGCTAGAGCTGATACAAGCTCCAGCACAGATCGCAGAGAAGTGCCATGAGGCGACACTTTCCGACACGATTGTGCAGCAGGTGACGATGGATTGCAATGCAGTCGGCACTCCGGTTTCCTTGACCTCACTCTATCAGGGACAAAAGAGTATTCTGATCATTGCAGAACCCGGCAAGGAGCCGACCGAGCATCTTTTCCAGGAAATCCTTGAGTGCAAAGAAGCCTACAAGAGAGAAAATTATCGCATTGTAATCGTGATCGAAAACGTTGCAGCTTTAAAGAATCTGACATTGCAGCGAGTATTAAATGCGGGGTTGAATCTGGTATGTGTAACCGGAAAAGACGCTGCATATCTGTACCAGATTCACGAGGCACTGCATGTAGGAGACGAACGCCTTCCGTATGCGCTTGCCATAAACAAAGCCGGAAAGGGATTGTTCGCATTTGCAAATTATAACATTCGTACCGCGTGGACGCTGATGGAGATTTTGGACGCAAGAGGGTGATGTGATAATGAAAAAAACTTTCAAAAAAATCATATTTCCACTTTCATTTTTGCAATACACGCATTATAATGGTAGCCGTGAAAGGTTTGTCTTTGCGGCTGCCATTTTACTAATTATTTAAGAAAGTGGGGAGATACATTATGGTATCACAGATTTTAGCTGTCCTTATTTTTCTCGTGATGTTCGCCCTGATCATTACAGAGAAGATAGAGAGACACATTGTTACATTGGGATGTGGTCTGTTGATGATTCTTCTCGTATTCGGTATTACCATGCATAGCACAAGCGCGATCATGGAAACACTGAATATTGGAAGTATCTTCACAGCGGACTTCTGGCACACCTCAAGTGAAGCGGGAGAGTCCTCTTCCGGCATTAACTGGTCCACGATCATTTTCATCGCAGGTATGATGATCATGGTAGAGGGTATGGGAAAGGCAGGATTTTTCCGTTGGCTGTGTCTGCAGATTGCAAGACTTGTTCACTACAAGCCGGTCGCTGTATTTGTTACTTTCATGATCATGTCCTTTGTGCTGGCTATGTTCATCGACAGTATTACAGTTATTTTGTTCCTTGCAGCTGTTACTATTGAGCTTTGCCTTCTGTTAAAGAGCAATCCGGTCCCGATGATCATCGCAGAGATTTTCTGTGCAAATCTGGGAGGCTCTGCAACGATGTGCGGAGACCCGCCGAACATCATTATCGGAACATCCATGGGCTACAGCTTCTTCGATTTTCTGACAAACACCGGTGCCATCGCAGCGATTGCCCTCGTTGTTGTAGTTATTTATTTTTATTTCTGCTTTAGAAAGAAGCTTGTTACACCAGGTACCGCCCCGGTTGATCCGTCATCATGTCCAGACCCGAACTCTGCGATTGAGGATAAAAAGGAGTTTACCAGCAGCGTAGTTATTTTCCTGATTGCAGTTGTTTTGTTAGTAACACATGCAAACACCGGACTGACGGTTGCCTTCATTGGTACTTTTATCGCTATCATTACATTGATTGTTGAGCGCAAGTATGCGGCAGAGTTGTTAAAGAAGGTTGATTATAAGACACTGTTATTCTTCATCGGACTGTTTGTTGTTGTCGGCGGTCTGGAACAGACTGGTGTATTAAACGTAATCGCTGAGTTTATCAGCAAGATCAGCGGTTCCAATACGAAGTTAATGGTAGCGATTATCATATGGATCTCTGCATTTGCAAGTGCATTTGTTGATAACATTCCATTTGCAGCCACCATGATCCCGGTTATCAGAAGTCTTAGTGCTTTACAGGGTGTCGATCTGTCTACCCTTTCCTGGGCATTGGCAATTGGTACGGATATCGGAGGAAGTGCCACTCCAATCGGAGCATCTGCAAATGTAGTAGGTATTTCAGTTGCTTCTAAGAATGGTCATCCAATCGGATGGGGCAAGTATTGCAGGTATGCGGCCCCGGCAACCATCCTTGTTGTACTGATTTCCATGCTGTTTATCTTTGCAAGATACTTCTAAAAGGATACAATCATAAGATTTACAAATAGTTTGTTGTGGTATATAATAAACGTAGGTTTTGTTTGCAAGGAGGATTTGTTATGAAGGATCAGTTGATAATTACGTTAGGACGTGAGTTTGGAAGTGGTGGTCGTTCTATTGCAGTGGAGCTGGCGAAGTATTACGGTATTAAGCTGTATGACCATAATCTGTTGGATGCGATAGCAGCTGAGAAGAATGTAGATGTAGAAAATTTACGACGCTACGATGAGAAGCCGAGAAGACTGTTTTTTTCCAGAAGTCAGAATGGATTTTCCAGTTCAGCTGAGGAAAATGTTGCATTTATGCAATTTGAATATTTAAAGAAAAAAGCAGATTCCGGTGAGTCATTTATTGTGGTCGGAAGATGTGCGGAGAGTGTACTCGGAGACAGAGAGAATCTGATTTCTATATTTGTGCTTGGAGATCGTGAAGCAAAATGCAAGCGTGTAATGGAGGTTTATAATCTGTCAGAGCAGGATGCACAGTTTAAGATGGAACGCCATGATAAGTACAGAAAGCAGTATCACAATTATTTCTGCAAGGATAAGTGGGGAGATTCGAGAACTTATGATGTAAGCATCAACAGCAGCCGACTGGGATTTGATGGGACAGTCAAGGCACTTGAGGATTATATAGATAGACGCATAGAGATGCAAAATAAGCAATAAATGACAGATAGGCTCACAGCAAGAGGTAAAACGATTGCTGTGAGCCTTTTACTTGCTTTTGAATCCGCTTGACTGATTGCAAAGATCACTTGTGTAAAGTGAGATGCGAAACGGTTGAGGCAGTACCAAAAATAGAAGAATATGTGTAGTTTGCGGCTTCCGTGTCGGTCAGCGTATGCGTCCAGGATGGGCGTGTACCGGTGGCACCGGGGCCGAAATTTTTATATTCCGCAAAATATACAGTATCGTGAGCATCTGTCTTTCCCCAGTCATGCCAGCCTTCCGTGCGGATATGATCGCCAATCTCAGAATTTAAGATTACGACTTTGGCATATTCGCGCCATGGACGGCCAAGGTAGCAGGTGTGCGGTTCGCTTCCGATGAAGCGGCAGTGATTGAAAATGTATCCGTAAGATTGTCCTTTTGGGGAAGAGCCTGCTGTCACATAGCCGCCGCCCTCTGCCAGAGACTCAAGTGTGCAATTTTCAAAGTATGCGGTGGCACTGCCAAAGATAAAGTCTACGCCGCCGCAAATATACGTATCTTTATAATATTGTCTTCCGTTGATGCGTGGAGCAAATTCTTTCGGTCCGCGAAATCCACCCGGCTCTTTTTCTTTTTCGGGAAGCGGCCCTGTAAAAAGCGTGTCCTGACTGCCGAGCAGGCGGCAGCTTTCCACGCGAATGCCTTCGCCCTCTGCATATAGTGCAATTGCCTGTCCGACCTTTTTGCCGGATCCGGCTGCGTTTTCTACTGTCAGATTGCGAAGCGTAATGTCTGCTGCGTCCAAAAAAATCGTATACGTGCGAAAGGTTCCCCGCTTTATGCCGTCCGGCATAATTTCTCGCGCATAATCATCATATGTCAGAATCGTAGTCGAGGCATCCTCTCCCTCCAAAGTAATATGCGGCTGGGCTACTGTCAGCTTTTCGTGATAGCGTCCCGGTGTGATATGAATGGTAACAGGCTGCGGAGCGTAAGCCTTTGCTGCCTCAATCGCATCTGCAATCTGCGGATATTCGGTATTTTGTCCGGCATTTATTGTGATCATAGTAGTCATTCCTTTCTTGTTCCAGTAGCAAAAATTTGTACCATACAGGCATTTTAAAATATCACCTTTTGGCTGTCAATACATGCTTGCCTTTTTAAATCTATTATTATAAGATGACACCAGGGACAAAAGGTCAGAAAGCCGATGCAAGCTTGCTTGCAAGAGGATTTTTG
>CAVJTU010000027.1:0-33581 GCA_963652495.1 uncultured Oscillospiraceae bacterium | reverse complement strand
TTATTTAACTATTCAGTACAAGATACCATGACTGACATACACCTTTAGCTCTGGTTTTAGAGGTAAATATTTAGAGAAAAGCCTGAAAAATCAATGATTTAGGGCTTGACATTATAGGAAGGTGAACTCTCTTTTTTCATAGAAAAGCTGTTTCTCATATACCGGTTGAGTTTGATAAGTACAAAAGAGAAAGAGTAGGAAAAATAAAAACATGCAGTCAAAAGTAACAGAAGAAAAATCAAAAGCGACATTAAAAGCAGCGTCAGAAATAACTTTAGAAACAATTAGCCGCTATGACTGGGAAAAGCGGCTTTACGAAGCAGCGAAGTCACTTGAAACGTGGTACCAGAGCAGCCATAGAGATCTTCCATGGCGTTATAATATAAATGCATACCGTGTATGGATTTCGGAGATTATGCTGCAGCAAACACGTTCAGAAACGGTGAAACCATATTACCACCGCTTTTTATCCGCATTTCCCGATATAAATCATTTAGCGTCAGCACCGGATGACGAACTGTTAAAGTTATGGGAGGGTCTTGGGTATTATTCCAGAGCGCGTAATTTAAAGAAAACGGCAATTATTTGTCGGGAACAGTTTGGCGGAACGCTTCCGGCAAATTATAAAGAACTGTTAAGCCTTCCGGGAATTGGCAGCTACACGGCAGGAGCAATCGCTTCTATTGCGTATGGTCTGCCGTATCCAGCAGTTGACGGAAATGTGCTTCGTGTGATCAATCGCATTTTAGCGGATGAGAGCGATATCACAAAGCCACAGACAAAGAAAAATATGGAAAATATGCTTACTATTTTTATAGATGAATATTTGAAATATGAGCCGGGCATTTTTAATCAGGCACTGATGGAGTTGGGGGCCTGCGTATGCATCCCCAATGGAAAACCACTTTGCGGGTCCTGCCCGGTTGCACATGTATGTCTTGCACGAATCGAAGACCGCACTGAATTTATTCCATTTAAATCAAAGAAAAAACCGAGGAAAAAAGAATGGCGAACGATATTTGTTCTGGCTGATGAAGGTGGCATTATACTGCATAAGCGCCCCCAAAGCGGTCTTTTGGCAGGTCTTTGGGAGCTACCGTCTGTTGATGGTACATTTACAAGAGAAGAAACGGTTCATTTTTGGCAAAATCTTATAAATGAACCTGTGGAAGCAGAGAAGTTGCCGCAGGGAAAACATATTTTTTCTCATATCGAGTGGCATATGAGCGCATGGCAAATAAAAACGAGTAAGCCCCTTTGCTTCTATAAAAATAGAATAGAAGAAGCCTCCTACCTACTGGCATCGAAAGAGGATTTGAAGAAAATAACGATTCCGAGTGCCTTTGAGATCTGGTCTGGATTCTGGAAAGAGGGTTTTATTGACTAATAAAAAGAAAAAAATGTGTGAACTATAGGAAAAATGCTATTGCAAATGGACTTCTTTGTATGATATGATGAATGAAGTGGGTGTCCACGTACTCTATAAATGCTAAAGGAGAAACCTTTTATGGCAACATATCTTATTGATTATGAAAATGTCAAATCAGAAGGCATCAAGGGAGTTGCACAGCTTGGCGAAGATGATCGTGTTGTGATCTTTTACAGCCATAATGCCGATACCATTACCTTTGAAGCGATGGATATGATTTTCAGTTCCAAGGCACAGATATCCAAGTATAAGATTCTGTGCGGCGGGAAAAATGCACTTGATTTTCAGTTGTCCACCTATCTGGGCTATCTGATTCACGAGGCAAAAGATTCATATTTTTATATTATCAGCAAAGACAATGGATTTAAACATGTAGTAGATTTTTGGAAGAGAACCTTCCAATTTGATGGTTATGTGTACTGTTTCGCAACGATTGCGGATGGCAATGCAAGACAGAACCGTTTCAAGAATGCAACTGCAAAAGAACGTGCACGTGTAATGGAAGAAGAACTGGTTGCAATGAGCGAAGAACTTGAAGCTCAGAGTGATGCAGAAGAAGCTGAAGATGCCGAAACAACAGAAGATGTACAGAAGCAGGAGAATATCGTACCTGAAGACCAGCAGGAGCAGGTTGAGGAGGCATTGGCTGAAAGCGTACTGACCGCACAGGTAGTACCAGTCGATGAGACCGCACAGGATGAACGTGCAGAGGAAGCTTTTGACAGTGAACCGTTGACGGAACAGCCAAAAGCAGATATTGCTGAGTCTGAAAGAGTGAGTGAAGAGAAGGAATCGGAAATAGCTGAAGCGTCAAATGAGGAAACAAATGATGCAGAAGAAATCGAATCCGTTGAAGAGAATGATGAAATCTTATCAACTATGATTTATTCGGTTGAGCAGCATAAGCCGGTATCTGTAATGCCTCCGGCAGAACTTCCGGATTCGGTTCGAAAAGAACTTGAGAAGGCTGATATTCAGTACCCGAAGAGCAGCGAAGAGGATTTGAAGGAAAAAATAGCCGCTGCGGTATCTGCATCTACTGTTAAGGTGATAGAAAGTGGAATGACCATTCATCATGTAGAGGAAAGTGAGTCTGCGAAGGAGGATAATGTAAAAAAAGCAATAACACCTGAGAAGGCTGACAAGGCAGAAAAGACTGAAAAAATAACAAAAGCGGAGAAGAAAAATAAAGGCGAAGAGATATCAAAATCAGAAAAAAATGTGCACCATACACGTCACTTGGGACGCCGCAAGAAGAATATAGAGCAGACTGCTGAGAATGCAGCATCGATTCTGACTTCAGTGGATGAAGAAGCACAAGGAAAAGAAAAAGTGCCAAAAACTTCCAGAACACCCAAGACAGCAAAAATAGAAAAAAATGCAAAGATCGAGGAACAGTCGAAAGAAATCGGGGAAAACGAGAAAATCCAGGCTCCAAAAGAAACTGAAACATCGAAGGAAACGGAAGAGTCCAAAATGGCTGACAGAAAGCCAAGGGGAGCAAAGCCAGTCAGAACAGCAAAGAAGCCAAAGAAAGCTGACTTGGAAGCTGAGAATGTCACAGAGGAAAAGCCAGCAAAGCCAGCCAGAAAGTCAGTTGCCAGAAGGGCAAGAAAAGAAGCAGTGACAGCTGTACCATCAGAAGAAGTCACAGCACCGCCAGTACAGGAAGTACAGGAAAAGCCGGTGCGCAGAGGACGCCGTCCGAAGGCACAAAGCAACATTGCAGCAAGCTTTGAATAAAACATATACAATATGAATGGAGGCTTTTGAAACATGAAATATTATTTAGCAGTAGATATTGGTGCGTCAAGTGGAAGACACATTCTGGCACACCTTGAAAATGGAAAGATTGTTCTGGAAGAGATGTACCGTTTTGTAAATGGAAATGTGACAAGAGACGGCCATCTGTGCTGGGAACTCGACCGACTGTTTAATGAGATCGTAAATGGTATTGCAGCATGCGCAAAGGCAGGAAAGGCACCGGCATCCATGGGCATTGATACCTGGGGTGTTGACTTTGTTCTTCTCGATAAGGATAATAACATCCTTGGCGATACCATTGCATACCGTGATAGTCGTACTGACGGAATGGATAGCCTTCTTGAAAATATGATTTCTCCAGAGGAACTGTATGAGCGTACTGGAATCCAGAAGCAGCTGTACAATTCCATATATCAGCTTCTTGCGATCAAGCAGGAACATCCGGAGTACATCAAAAATGCCGAGCATTATCTGATGGTTCCAGAGTATTTTAACTATCTGCTTACCGGCAGGATGATGAACGAGTACACGAATGCAACTACCGGACAGCTTGTCAATGCTGTAACAAAAGATTGGGATTACGAATTGCTTGAGTGTATCGGTATTCCGGCAAAGATTTTTGGAAAACTTCATATGCCAAAAACAAGCGTTGGCATGTTAAAGCCAGAGATTGCTGAGAAGTGCGGATGCCAGACTGAAGTTATCCTTCCGGCAACACACGATACCGGTTCCGCTGTGCTGGCAGTCCCGGCAAACGACGATGACTTTATCTACTTAAGTTCCGGCACATGGTCCTTAATGGGAATCGAGAGAAAATACGCAGAGTGCAGTTTAAAGAGCATGAAGTATAATTTCACCAATGAAGGCGGTTATGATTATCGTTTCCGTTATTTAAAGAACATCATGGGTCTGTGGATGCTGCAAAATGTCCGTAAGGAGATGAACAGTGCAGAAAAGACATACACATTTCCGGAACTGATTGCAATGGCAAAGGAGGCTGACGGCTTCCCGTCCATCGTAAATTGCAACGACAGCAGCTTTTTGGCACCGAAGAGTATGACAGATGCGGTACGTTACTATTGTGAACGCACCGGACAGAAGATTCCGCAGTCCATGGGCGAGGTTATGGTTGTCATCTACAATTCATTGGCTCAGAGTTATAAGGATACCGTAGCAGAACTTGAGGAGATGTCCGGACGCAAGTTTACCAGAATCCACGTTGTCGGAGGCGGCTGTCAGGATATGTTCTTAAATCACAAAATCAAGACCTTTACAGGCAAAGATGTCTATGCTGGCCCGGTTGAGGGTACTGCACTTGGCAATCTGATGGTTCAGATGTTAAAGGATGGAAGCTTTCAGACACTCGAAGAAGCAAGGGAGTGCGTTGCATCATCCTTTGATGTAAAGAAAGTGGACTAATCTGTTTTTGTTTTAAAGCTGACTGACAAAAACGACAGGTATAAAAATCAAATGATGTTGGGGTCAAAAGGCATTTTGACCTTGGTATCATCAAATATCAGAACAAAAATCCTGAGGCATGTCGTCTCAGGATTTTTCTGTCTGCTCATTTTCCATTATTTTTATAAAAAAACACGATACATTTGACAGACTTCTCAATATATTTATAATACTTGCAAAGTTATTTTATTTACATAGGGTGCATTTCGTGGTATGCTTATACTAACATCAGGAAAATGCCTGATAGTGAAGCGGATATAAGCAGATAAGGAGAGTACCATTATGCAGAACAAAATGAGAGAAGAATTTGCGAAAATTTTTGGAGAGGGAAAAGAGCCTGAGCTTTATTTTGCACCAGGCCGTGTAAATCTGATTGGAGAGCATACCGACTACAACGGCGGTCATGTATTCCCATGTGCACTGAGCATCGGTACATACGCATTAGCAAGAAAGAATGATTGCGGCAAGATGCGTTTTTACTCCCTGAACTTTACCAGATTTGGAATGTTAGCAGTAGAGGCAAAGGATTTCAAGAATGTTCCAGAGGACAACTGGTGCAATTACCCGAAGGGTGTTATGTGGGCATATACGCAGAAGGGATATACCATCGACAGCGGACTTGATATTTTATACTATGGAAATATTCCGAACGGTTCCGGTCTTTCCTCTTCTGCATCCATCGAGGTTGCTACCGCTGTTATCTTAAACGATCAGTTTGGCTTTGATGTCGATATGGTAGAGGTCAGCAAGATCTGCCAGTTCTCCGAGAATAAGTTCAACGGCGTAAACTGTGGTATCATGGATCAGTTTGCAATCGCAATGGGCAAGGCAGGCCATGCAATTTTCTTAGACACAGCAGATCTGTCCTACACCTATGCACCACTTGAGCTGACTGGTGCAAAGATCGTTATCGCATGCAGCAACAAGAAGAGAGGTCTTGCAGATTCCAAATACAATGAGAGAAGAAGCCAGTGCGAGACAGCACTTGCAGAGCTTCAGAAGGTAAAGCCAATCAAGAGCCTTGGCGAGCTGACAGAGGCTGAATTTGATGCGATCGCAGATGCCATCACCGATCCGGTAAACCGTAAGAGAGCAAAGCATGCCGTATATGAGAACCAGAGAACCATCCGTGCGGTTGATGCACTTGCAAAGAACGACATCGCATCGTTTGGAAAGCTGATGAACGAGTCTCACGTTTCTCTTAGAGACGACTACGAGGTAACTGGAATTGAACTGGATACACTGGCAGAGACTGCATGGGAGCAGCCGGGCGTAATTGGTTCCAGAATGACAGGTGCAGGCTTCGGAGGTTGTACCGTAAGCATCGTTGAGGATGACAAGACCAACGCATTCATCGAGAATGTAGGCAAGGTTTACAAGGAGAAGGTCGGCTATGCAGCAGACTTCTACGCAGTAAACGTAGGCGATGGCGCACACAAGCTGAGCTAAAAATAAACCGAAAAACAATAAAGCCACAAAACAAAACAGAAATAAAACTAAGATAAAATAGAAATACAATAAAAATGGGAAAGGCATGGTAGAGTGATGACAGTATATGAGGCAGTCGCAGCACTCGTTCAGTACGGAATTGATACCGGACTGACACCAGAGTGCGAGCGTATTTATACAACAAATCAGCTGCTCGAGGCAATGCAGCTGGATGACTATGAGGAGCCACAGGAGCCGGTAAAGGCACCATTAGAGGATATCCTTAATGTGCTGCTTGCAGATGCATGTGGCCGTGGTCTGACACAGGACAGTGTCGTATACCGTGACCTCTTCGACACAAAGCTGATGAATGCACTGATGCCGAGACCGTCACAGGTAAGAGAGCAGTTTTGGAAAAAGTATGAGGAGAGCCCAGAAAAGGCCACCGAGTATTTCTACAAGCTGAGTCAGGATTCCAACTATATCCGCCGTTACCGTGTTTGCAAGGATGTAAAGTGGGTAACTTCCACCGAGTATGGCGATCTGGATATCACGATCAACCTGTCTAAGCCAGAGAAGGATCCAAAGGCTATCGCAGCAGCCCGCACGCAGAAGCAGAGTGGTTATCCAAAGTGTCTGCTTTGTATCCAGAATGAGGGCTATGCAGGACGTGTCAATCATCCGGCAAGACAGAATCACAGAATCATTCCGATCACAATTAATCAGTCTGAATGGGGCTTCCAGTATTCTCCGTATGTGTACTACAACGAGCATTGCATCGTATTCTGCGGACAGCACTCCCCGATGAAGATCGAGCGAAATACCTTTGTGAAGCTGTTTGATTTTGTCAGTCAATTCCCACATTATTTCCTTGGTTCCAATGCAGACCTTCCGATTGTAGGTGGCTCCATTCTGACACACGATCATTTCCAGGGCGGACATTATGAGTTTGCCATGGCAAAGGCACCGATCGAGACACCAGTAACTATCCCAGGCTACGAGGACGTGGAGGCCGGCATTGTAAAGTGGCCGATGTCTGTTATCCGTATCCGTCATACCAACAAGGAGCGCCTGATTGATCTGGCGGATCAAATCTTAAAGGCATGGAGAGGCTACACCGATGAGGAAAGCTTTATCTTTGCAGAGACTGATGGGGAACCACACAACACCATCACTCCGATTGCCAGACAGAAGAATGGCTGCTTTGAGTTGGATCTGGTACTTCGGAACAATATTACCACACCAGAACATCCGCTTGGTGTTTACCATCCGCATGAGAAACTGCATCATATCAAGAGAGAGAACATCGGTTTGATCGAGGTTATGGGACTTGCCGTACTGCCATCCCGATTAAAGGGTGAACTGGCAGAGTTGAAAGAAGCCATTCTTGCAGGAAAAGATCTTCGTGCGGACGAGGTTCTTGCAAAGCATGCAGACTGGGCAGAGGAGTTTTTGACTTCCTATCCGAAGGTTGATGAGTCTAACATCGACACCATCCTTCAGGACGAGGTTGGAAAAGTATTCGCTCAGGTTCTTGAAGATGCAGGCGTTTATAAGCGCACTGAGAGCGGAAAGGAAGGTTTCCTTCGTTTTATTAACACTTTATAATTGGAATCAACCCACTGCCCTTAGCTGGTGGATTGTAGGAAATCTTATGAACATAGGGTTGAAATAAATGGAGTAAAGGGTTAAAATAAGCGATGGCAAGTAGAATGCAAAATTAAGTATCGGAAATATTCTATTTGAATTACGTAATTATTCAGAACCCCATTTGCAAAATTTTGCATGGTTCTGAATAGTTATTAAATTACTATAAAATTGAAAGAATTATATGTTATGCGAAAAAAAATAGTATTTGCGGGGGCATTGACACTGATGGCATTTGCTGTCGGCGCCTGTGCCCCCGCAGGTTCAAAAAGCAATCGAAAAGGATTGGAAGCGTACCAGGACGGTGATTACCAGAATGCGGTGTATCTGTTTAAACAGGCGATCACGCAGGAACCGTCCGAGGGAACCTATTACTGTAACTTGGGACAGGCATATTGTGCTCAGGGGTATTATGAGAAAGCGATTGAAAGCTTCACGCAGGCAGTACAGCTTGGCGATGATCTCTTTTACAGCTACAGAGGAATGGGTTTGGCGTACAATGGGTTGGAAGAATATGATAAAGCAATAGAGAACTTTAATCAGGCAATAGAGGCTGCGGGAACACTTGACAGCTCCTGTCGCCTTGATGTGATTGGGTACCGTGCACAGGCAAAGACGGAACTTGGGGATTATGAGGGGGCGCTTGAGGATTACAATCAGCTAATCGAGGTAAAGTATCGTTTGCGCGATATTTACCAGTTGGAAGGAGATGTGTACCTTCTGATGGATGATGCAGATCAGGCGCTCCATTGTTATCAGGAGTGTTTAAATATTGATAATCGCAATTATGAGGGCTACCTTACCATGGCGGAGTCACTCAAAAAGGCAGAGGCGGATGAGGCACGTCAGGTTGTGCTAAATGCAGCACTTGAAGTTATTCCGTATGAGGCAGAGGACTGGTGTTACCGGGGACGAATTTATTTGGAACTTGATCAGACAGATGAGGCATTTTCCGCATTTGAGGAGTCTTATAACAAGGGTTACTCGCAGGCGGGCTATTATCTTGGATATTGCTATGAACTTCAGGGAAAGAGTGATGAGGCAATCCATTTGTATCAGGAGCAGTTGCGACACGATTCAAATGATGCACAGCTCTATAATCAGCTGGCATCCTGCATGGTGCGTCAGGGCGAGTATCAGGATGCGCTGATTCTGATTGAAAAGGGAATGCAATTGGCAAGTGAGAGCCAGATGGCAGATTTTTTATGGAATGAGAGCATTTGCTATGAAAAAATGGGGGATTACGATACCGCGATTGAAAAGCTGATGAACTATCTGGAACAGTATCCGGCAGACAAGGATGCCCAGAAAGAGCTGGCATTTTTGTATTCAAGGTAAAAACAAAAACGACAGACGATGAAAAAGTAAGAGAACAGCAAAACAATAGAAAGAAAGGTATGGTTCATATATGAAGCGATTATTATTCATTTATAATTTACATTCCGGAAAGGGTTTGATCCGAAACCATCTGGCAGATATTATTGATACTTTCAACAAGGCAGGATATGAGACCGTTGTATATTCCACGCAGGAGTGTGCAGATGCTGTCAGATTGGCAAGAGAATTTGGAGCTATGTATGATCTGGTTGTCTGCAGCGGCGGCGATGGTACTCTCAGCGAAGTGCTTGATGGTGTGATGACGATTGATGAGAAGAGACGACCGAAGATCGGTTATATTCCGGCCGGCTCTACAAATGATTATGCATACAGTCTCGGTCTTCCATCTCAGATGAAGCGTTGCGCAAACGTCATTGCAGAAGAACATTTTCGCGCGGTAGATGTTGGTAAATTTCAAGAGAGCAATTATTTTGTCTATGTTGCTGCCTTTGGTGCTTTTACTGAGGTTTCCTGGAACACACCGCAGAAGACCAAAAATGCGCTCGGTCACAACGCGTATATACTGGAAGGAATTCGTCAGGTTGGAAATTTAAAATCCTACCATGTACGTTTCTCCTTTGGGGAGGAAGAGATCGTAGGCGAGTGTATTTACGCGATGGTTTACAATTCCTTTAGTGTTGGCGGAATGAAAAATTTAAGCGGAAAAAATGTTGAACTTGACGATGGCAAGCTGAATCTGATGATCGTTTATACACCGGATAATCCAGTTGATTTTTCCGTCATGTTAGCGGATCTGGTGACAAAAAATCCAAATTCCAAATTCATTGCAAATTATGAGATTTCTGACCTGGTTGTGGAAAGCGACAGTGAAATTGACTGGGTGCTTGACGGCGAGTATGGCGGCAGCCATAAGCGTGTACACATTCAGACAATGCCAAATGCCATGACAATTGCAGTTCCGGAAGAAACAATTCCTCAGAAGGAAGCGCATAAGGAATAGAAATTTTCAAAACATACATATAAAAGAGCTGAAAATTAAAAAAATCTCTTTACAAATTGGGATACTTCCTGTATAATATAAAATTGCTGAGGTATTGCGCGAGTGGCTGTTTGATGCTTCAACAGGAAGCCAATGGCGTGAATAAGAATAAGAGGGAGGCGTACCTGGGCATACATAGAAACAGTGTGAGAGTTGTTTAAAGAAAGGACAATGCACATGGAAAAAGAAGTATTAAAGGAACGTTTGACGAAGCTGGTTGAGATTGGCCTTAGCAAGAATAAGACGCTTGATTTCAATGATGTAAATGATTTTTTTGCCGGTGAGACTTTGACGCCAGAGGAACTGGAATTTGTATACACGTATCTGGAGCGTAAGAAGATTGATGTTCTTCGTGCTGCGACAGATGATTTGGGTGCAGATGATTTTGATAAGGATGTTAATTTTTCGGATGATGAAGAAGAGGTTGATATTGACTCCATCGATTTACTTGAGGGTGTAGGTACAGAAGATCCGGTTCGAATGTATTTAAAGGAGATTGGTACCGTGCCGCTTTTGACAGCAGACGAGGAGATGGAGCTGGCAAGAAGGAAAGCGCAAGGCGATGAGTCTGCAAAAGAACGCTTAATTGAGGCTAATTTGCGTTTGGTAGTCAGCATTGCAAAGCGTTATACCGGACGTGGTATGAGCTTTTTGGATCTGGTTCAGGAAGGAAATCTGGGACTGATCAAGGGTGTCGAGAAGTTTGATTACACCAAGGGTTATAAGCTTAGTACCTATGCGACGTGGTGGATTCGCCAGTCTGTTACCAGAGCATTGGCTGATCAGGCAAGAACCATTCGTGTTCCGGTTCATATGGTTGAAACCATCAATAAAATGTCCAAGATGCAGCGTAAGCTGACATTGGAGTTAGGCTATGAGCCGAGTGTTGCAGAGTTAGCGAAGGCACTTGATATGTCAGAGGAGAAGGTGATGGAGATCATGCAGATCGCAAGAGAACCGGCCTCTCTTGAGACTCCGATTGGTGAAGAAGATGATTCTAATTTGGGTGATTTCGTTGCCGATGTCAATTCTGTTACACCAGAAGGAAATGTAGAGTCTGTTATGTTGCGCGACCATATTGATACCTTGCTCTGTGATCTTAAGGAGAGAGAGCGTCAGGTAATTGAACTTCGCTTTGGCTTAAGAGATGGTCATCCGAGAACACTTGAGGAGGTCGGCAAGGAGTTCAATGTCACAAGGGAGCGTATTCGCCAGATTGAGGCAAAGGCACTCAGAAAGCTTCGCAACCCGGTTAGGAGTAAGAGAATTCGTGATTTTCTCGCTTGATCAGTTGCTTAACCGAATCACGTATCCCCTGCTTCAATTGCGAATATCCGCTTGACCATTTATGGGCGAGAAGTTCTGCGTTCGCAAAACAGAGGAACGCATTCATAAAAGTTGATTATAAAAAAGTCCTGTAGCGGGTTCGTCTACAGGACTTTTTGTGATTTCATCTGCAAACTATTGCAGGCATCACGTGCTTATTTTGCAATTTCCATCATAATCTCATTGGAACGAGTGATGAATTTGGACATGCGATCCGGTGACAGTGTGCCATGTGCCAGAGCGGCCAGATCATATAACTGCTCACAGTACTTATTAACAGATTCGTCCTCAACGTGAGCAAGGACATATTGTACCAACGGATGAGCCAAGTTCAGAACAAGTGTCTCATCCGGAGTACCAAGATCCATTCCAGACATACCGTACATTTTCATCATCTCCTGCATTCTTCGACCCTCCTCGGAAAGCGTCATGACAGAAGCGATAGAGATATCCTTTAATTTTTCGGCCTTAACGGTCAGCTTATCATTATTCAATGCTTTGTGGAAGAGCGTAGTCAGAGCCTCGCTGTTCGTCTTTAAGGATTCCTTCTCCTCTTCGGAAGTCTCTTCCTTGAAGGAATCGTTCAGGTCAGAGTCGATGCGGATAAAGTGTACATCCTGATTTTTCTGTTCAAGTCTTGTGATGAACGGAGAGTCAATGTTGTGCTTGAGGATAACGGCATTGATTCCTTCCTTCTTGAACATCTCGATATACTGACTCTGTTCCTTTTCATCTGTTACATAGAAAACCTGATTCTTATGTTTCTCCTCATTCTCCTTTAAGATATCCGGAAGTGTTAAGTACTTGCCGCTTAAATCCTTGAAGATGATGTAGTCGTTCATCTTATCAGCAAATTTTTCATCCTTCAACATACCAAACTTAATGAACGGATTGATATCATCCCAGAACTTCTCGTAATCCTCACGCTTTGTCTTGCACATGCCGCTCAGACGATCAGCAACCTTCTTGGTAATGTAATCGGAGATTTTCTTGACAAAACCATCGTTTTGCAATGCGGAACGGGAAACGTTCAGAGGCAGATCCGGGCAATCAATAACACCCTTTAACAGCATCAGGAATTCTGGAATAACTTCCTTAATATTATCGGCAACGAACACCTGATTATTGTATAACTTAATTGTACCCTCGATGGAATCATACTCGGTGTTGATCTTCGGGAAGTACAGGATGCCCTTTAAGTTAAAAGGATAATCCATGTTCAGATGAATCCAGAACAACGGATCCTTGTAGTCATTAAATACCTTGTGATAAAAGTGCTTATATTCTTCATCGGTACACTCATTTGGGTGCTTTGTCCACAATGGAGTCGTCTCATTAATTGGTTTTGGAGCCTCCGGTTTTTTTTCTTCCTCTGATTCAGTTTCAGCAGACTCTGCGTCAGCAGTCGTCTTTGCACTTTCCTCAGTCTTTCTCTTTTCTTCATCTTCCTTTGCTTTCTTTTCAGCTTCATCAATTCTGGCCTGCTCCTCAGCAGTCTTGATGGCCTCAAAGTAGATCGGGATTGGCATGAAAGAGCAGTACTTGTCCAGAACCTCTCTTGCACGGTACTCATTGCAGAACTCGTAGCTGTCCTCATTCAAGTAAAGAGTGATGGTAGTACCGATCTTGGCCTTATCACTGTCGGTCATCTCAAAGGAAGTACCCTCATCGGACTCCCAGTGAACAGCCTTAGCACCCTCCTTATAAGAAAGGGAATCGATTGTTACACGGTCAGCAACCATGAATGCGGAGTAGAATCCTAAACCAAAGTGGCCGATGATCTGGTCATCATTTGTCTTATCCTTGTACTTATCAAGAAAATCACGTGCGCCAGAAAATGCGATCTGATTAATGTACTGGTCGATCTCGTCT
Source organism: uncultured Oscillospiraceae bacterium (assembly GCA_963652495.1). GTDB lineage: Bacteria > Bacillota > Clostridia > Lachnospirales > Lachnospiraceae > Anthropogastromicrobium. The sequence continues at coordinate 20,280 of CAVJTU010000027.1, read as the reverse complement.
GCATCCATACCGATACCATTATCTGTGAAAGTGATGGTCTTTGTCTCAGCATCTGCTGTAACCTTCACGCAAAGCTCCTTGTCTTCAGGGATAGTATATTCACCGATCATGTTCAGCTTCTTTAATTTAGTAACTGCATCGCAGCCATTGCTGACAAGTTCACGGAAGAATATATCGTGGTCAGAATACAGCCACTTCTTAATGATGGGAAATATGTTTTCGCTGTTAATTGATAAACTACCTTCTTTATTCATAGCTAACATCCTCGTTTCTGTTTATTACTAGATTGGCAGCTGGGATTTTTGCTAGTTCTTTCTTGTGTTTCTACATCCTCGTATTTTTTTGAATTGTTACTAGCATTACCTGTTGATTGCTAATCTACGGCATCATTCCATTGCTACAACCCGTATTTTACAGCGCTAAAACAGATTTGTCAACACGAAAAGATGACAATTCTGAAATAATGGGATAATTTTATAAAAATTTTAGCACTCGTTTCAAGTGAGTGCTAGCTGAAAGCTTTATACCTCTTCAAAAGATAGGTGCAGACTTTTGATCCATATTAAAATGTACTGATCCCATAGTCGTTCGCTGTCGTGGTCAAGTGAGAAGCGGGTAAATACCGTGCCTGTTGATAGTGTTAGTGTGTGGTTTCGGTAGGAAAGATGAAGCGTGAAGCCGTCAATGTCTTGATTCAGCGAAAGAAGTGGATCCGAAAAAAGGGAAGCTGCTTTGTTATGGTCAAGGAATAAAGTAATTTGGAAGGAAACGGGAGGCTGCTTGCCTCGGATGATTGAGAAGCAGATGGGACGTAAGCGTAGCCATGAGCAGAGGCGGTCTTGCTCATATATATCTGAATTTTCAGAATCTTCAAAGAAGGCAGCATTTAAATGACCATCCATGGAAAAGGTGATGTAGCTGGAAATTGTGACAGCTAACACATCGAAACAGTCAAAGGTCGGCTGCGCAAACAGATGGGATGTGGCATCCTTTAGGGAAGAAAATGTGAGAGCAAGCATGGCGGTACCTCCAAAAAATTTATGTGGTGTAATGCAAAACTTTAAAGTTGCCGTGGTTTTCATTCGGAAAATTGAATATTTGAATAAAAGAAAAAGAGCATCCGGTAACGGACACTCTTTTGTACAGGAAAGCTCCCGACGGGACTCGAACCCGTGATCTATTGATTACGAATCAATCGCTCTACCAACTGAGCCACGGAAGCGTCTTGAACCGTACCTTGACATGATACCAGAGAATGAGGGATTTGTCAAGCAAAAAATGCAAAGTTTTTATTCTTTGTAAAAGATTGACAGGGTGAGAAAACCATGGTACAGTATGCGGTATGGGTAAATCATGCGAAGTGTTTGTACATAGAACGTATCCATGCACTGAGAGAGATGGAAATAACGTCCCGTTTCATTGCCATAAAAAGTTAAAAGAGTTAGGCGGGACTAGAGCCAGACCATGATGGAACAGCCAGCATAATTCATAAATAAAAGGTAAAAAGAGGCAAAAAATGAAAGCAAAAAATGAAAAAAATGTGCAGGAATCTGCACAAGGCACAAGAAAAATAATAAGCGGAGAGTTGGCACTATTGGTGGCGGTTATGATTAACAGCTTTGGCGTTGTTTTGATGCTGTATTCAAAGGCGGGTATTTCAGCTATTTCAAGTGTGCCATATGCGTTTTCTCTGGCATGGACGAACCTTTCATTAGGAACTTGGACATATTTGTTTCAAGCAGCGCTCATCATAAGTTTGATGGTTATGCGAAAAAAATTTGTATTAAATTATTTGTTTAGTTTTGCGGTGGGCTTTGTATTCAGTGAGTTTCTGGATATTCATGAACTGTGGATTACTATACTGCCGAGCGGTTTGGCATGGCAGATCCTCTATTTTGTGATCAGCTATGTGCTGATATGCATTGGAATTGCGATTTCAAACCGTTGTGGACTTCCGATTGTGCCGACGGATTTATTTCCGCGTGAACTTGCACAGATCACTAAAGTAAGTTATCCAAAGATTAAGATTGGTTTTGATGTGATCTGTCTGGCAATTACGGCATGCTTGACCGCAATTTTTCTTGGTCATCTGGAAGGTCTGGGTATCGGAACGATTCTGGCAGCCTTTACAATGGGAAAAGGAGTGGGAATTGCAGGAAATTTCCTGGATAAACGATTTTCGTTTCATCCGGTACTGCCTGAAATCATATCGGATCGAATTGTAAAGAAAATTGTATAAATGGCATCTTATATAAACGCTCTTGCAGTAGATCAAAGTTATCACTGTGAGAGCGTTTTTTAAGAATTGGATTGCAAATCGGTCTGAAAAATGATACACTAACAGTAAAGAAAACTGAATAAGGAGGGCTTTGTTATGAAACTTACATTTAATGGAGCTGCTCACGAGGTGACGGGAAGTTGTCATTGTCTGGAGGCGTGTAATAAGAGGATTCTCGTCGATTGCGGCATGGAACAGGGTAGGGATATTTATGTAAATGAAGAATTGCCATTTCCAATTTCTCAGATTGATTATGTATTTCTGACGCATGCGCACATTGATCATTCGGGAATGATTCCGTATTTGTACAAAAATGGTTTTCGCGGAAGTATATTTGCAACAAAGGCTACTACGCAGTTATGTCGGATCATGCTTAAGGATAGTGCACATATTCAGGAGACAGAGGCAGAATGGAAAAATCGAAAAAACAAAAGACGCAATGAGGAACTGGTTGATCCGGTTTATACGATTGAAGATGCTGAAAATGTGCTGACCTATTTTGTACCCTGTGAGTATGAATCAATGATTGATATTGCGCCAGGTATTCGGATTCGGATGCGTGATGTTGGTCATCTTCTCGGTTCTGCTTCTATAGAGGTGTGGCTGACGGAAGGCACTGAGACAAGAAAAATTGTATTTTCCGGTGATATTGGCAATATAAATCAGCCATTGATCAAGGATCCGACTTATGTGGACGATGCGGATTATGTAGTGATGGAATCGACATATGGAGATCGAAGCCATGAGCAGGGCATTGTGCTTGCGGATTATCAGGAAGAACTAAAGACAGTATTAAAAGAGACACTGGCAGTAGGTGGAAATCTTGTGATACCTTGTTTTGCTGTTGGGCGTACACAGGAAATTTTATATTTTCTGCGACAACTAAAGACAGCGCATGCACTTCCTGAATTTGAACATACAGAAGTGTTTGTGGACAGTCCGCTAGCAGTGGAAGCTACTAATATTTTTATGACCAATACGCAGGAATGTTTTGATGAGGATGCGATGGCACTGGTGCATCAAGGCATCAATCCGATCCGGTTTCCGGGACTGCGCCTGTCTGTTAGTACAGAGGAGTCGCGTGCAATTAATGATGACCCCAAACCGAAGGTCATTCTTTCAGCATCGGGCATGTGTGATGCCGGTCGAATCCGCCATCACTTAAAGCATAATCTTTGGAGACCGGAGTGCACGATTTTGTTTTGCGGTTATCAGGCAGAGGGAAGCTTGGGCTGTGCGCTCCTTGGCGGTGCAAAAAGTGTGCGTCTCTTCGGAGAAGAGATTTGTGTGAAGGCGCGGATCACGCGTATGAAGGGAATCAGTGGTCATGCTGACAGGGAAGGATTGGTACGTTGGGTGACTCATATCAGTCCAAAGCCGACGCATGTGTTTGTTGTTCACGGAGAAGATACGGTAACGGATACGTTTGCTGCACTTCTTACGAATTTCTATGGAATAAAGGCAACAGCACCGTATAGTGGAGAGGCCTGGAACCTGTTAACCGATCAGAAAGTGCGTGAAGGTACAAAGGAATATGCAAAGAAGGACTATCAGCCTAGAGAAGGCCGTATGAGCGATGTATATCGTCGTTTATGGGAGGCAGCGCAGCATCTTCTTGCGATTGTCAAGACATACCGGGAGGGTGCCAATAAGGACATTCGCCGATTTACCGACGATATCGAAAAGTTGTGCCGTCACTGGGACAAAAAATAACTGTGTAATTGCTGGGAAAGGAAATAAAAATGAGACTTATTATTGTTCGCCATGGTGATCCAAATTATGAAATTGATTCGTTGACTGAAAAGGGCTGGCGAGAGGCCGAGTTGTTGTCTGTTCGCATGGAAAAGCTGTTGAAACAGGATAAGGAGCATACTTTTGTATATACCTCGCCGCTTGGCAGGGCAAAGGCTACCGCATCACTGACATTAAAAAAACTCACTATGACAGCAAAAGAATATCCGTGGCTTCGTGAGTTTGAGGCACCGGTCATCGATGAGGATACTGGCGCTTATAAGGTATGCTGGGATTTGCTGCCGGCGCGTTGGACAGCAGAACCTGCTTATTACGATAAAGATCAATGGATGAATACGCCATTTATGAAAAAAGCAAAAGCAGATGAACAGGCAAAGTGGGTATTTAACGGGCTGGATGCACTGTTGAAAGAGCATGGCTATGTGAGAGAAAATGGTTATTACCGCACAGAACGCGCCAATCGCGATACTATTGTAATGTTTTGCCATTTCGGTGTGGAGTGTGTATTACTTGGTCATCTGCTTGGCGTTTCTCCCGTTGTTCTGTGGCATGGAACGGCAGCAGCACCATCATCTGTTACCACGTTGTATACCGAAGAGAGAAGAGAAGGCATTGCAAGTTTTCGGATGCAGTCCTTTGGTGATCTGTCTCATCTGTATGCAGGGGACGAACCGGCATCCTTTGCGGCCCGTTTCTGTGAAACTTATGATAATATGAAAGAAAGACATGACTGATATGCCATGATGTTGGGGGCAGAAGGCATTTTGACCCCTTTGATACCAGATTGCTACTTACTCATGTTTTTGGCGGGTCAAGAGGTCAAAAATCCTCTTACAAGCAAGCTTGCATCGGCTTTCTGACCTTTTGACCCTGGTATCATAATTTGTAACTAGAAGCCTTGCTCCTTTGTTACCACTTTCTGGATGTGTATCAATGGTATGATGCAATGTGGGGGTGGATGGACGGCATTGGAGCAATCACGTTCCTGCCTCACGAAGCACCGAAAGATGTCTGGGGAGTTAGGAAAAGTGTAATTCTGGACAAAGTCGCGATTCCAAAAGCAGCCCGATGTGAGAAATCCTGACGGTTGCAATGGAATCCTCGTTCGACACGTCGGGTGGGGGTGTTCAAGATTAGGAAATGGTTCCGGTTACAGTCAAGACACTTGTGCCAGGTGTGATAATCCATTCCCCGGTAGCAGTATCTCTTGTATAGACGGCAGCAGGAACGGTGATCTGTCCGCCAACTGTCGCAAAAGCGCCGGTTGTTTCATCATATGTGTAATTGTCCGGTGCTGTCCATGTGGTGTTGTTAAAGAGGACTGTAATTGCATTTAAAGCAGGATCAAACGTGTCGGTTACGATAACATTGTCGTCTGCGGCAGCCGGAGTTCCTGCTGTATTCTGTATCGTGAATGTGTAAGTCAGCTGACCGTTTTCAGCAATGACAGTTGGATTCATAGACTTTGAAATTGACAGTCTCGGAGCATTCTCAGGCTGGATTGTTTCTGAATCGGATGTTTCAATGGCTAGTCCGTCTCCTGTTACAGCCACTGTATTTGTGATGGAGTCATTGGCAGTCAGAGGAGCAAAGTTATTGATAGAAGTTTCATAGGCAATAACTGCCAATCCGTCTGCCGGAACACGAAGACCAGTGATGGAAAGGGGTGGACCAACTGTGATAGTCGGAACAGCCTGCAGTGTGCCATTGATAAAATAGCGCAGTGTGCCTTCGTTGTAGCTAAGTGGTGTTAATTGACCTGTTCCATACGCGTAAGCACCAAGATTATCCGTGAAAATCAGATCGTTCAGATCGGAAGTTCCTGTATTTCGAATGTGAATGATAAAACATACGGTATCGCCAATGGTATAGAAGGGACGAATCGCCGTTTTTGTGATGGAAAGTACGTTAACAAGTTCACCAACAGTAATATTGGAAGTGGTGCTGTTTCCGTTGTAGGTTAAGGTTGCCTGAGGACAAAGATTTTTAAGCATATAAAAATCATCGCCAAAAAATATCTCCAATATCAAAATCACACTTGTGCTCCGGGTCAATAGTAACAGCGACAAGAAGAGAACGCCAGAATGCCTTTTTTCCGTCACGTTCGAGCTGGACATAAGTTTTGGCGAAGCTGTCCGGGAGGAGGAGCTTTTTTGCGGAAGGGATCACTTTCAGGGCGGCTATTTTGGCTTTAATTTCATCACGCTTTTTTCTGTATTCATCTTTTGCAATGTCACCATCTTCGTAACGATCCCCAATGCGCCGTAACCTTGCATTTAAAGATGCAAGATCTCTTTCGCGTTCACCCTGCTTTCGTACATCCGATTCTGCTTTTAAATTATATGTATCTGATAGATCTTGCAGACAGGCAAGTAATGCCGATTCCAATTTTCTTTCTGCTATTGAAAAACCGGGATGAATAAACTTTTGTGATTCAACCCGGCAGACATAATTTATATAGGTAACACCATTGACTTTTCTGTTTAGAGAACGCATTTTCGCACCGCAAATTTTACATCTGAGCAGACCGGAAAACAGATACGTTTCTTTGTGATCGCTTCTTGTATCGCGAATCCTCCGTGCAGTACATCTTCTTTGATATTCTTCCTGCGAAAAGTAGGCAGGACACGGGCTGCCATTATCATCACCTGCATACACGGGGCTGTAAATCAGCCTGCAAACATTTGATGAGCGCATATCATGTCCGACACTGGAAAGATATCTTCGGATTGCCAAGCACCCCTGACCTAAATCATGCATTTCAAATATTTTTCTTACAATCGCTTCGGTATTCGGATCGATAACAAGTTTTTTGTCAACAAGCCGGTATCCGATGGGAACAGGGCCTAAATGTTCACCATGCTGCCTTTTGTAATCCATAACAGATTTGATTTTTTCAGATGTTCGGGCAGCTTCAGCCTCGGAGACCGACAGCATAATATTGACTTTGAATTGTCCGCCGGATGTCTCTGTCTCGTAATCTTCCCATATTGCCTTCCACGGTACTTTGGACATTTGTGATATAACGAGATAGTAGTCCTTCACCGATCGAAAGAAACGATCGAGGCGGGTAAAGAGCAAAAGATCAATCTTTTCTGACTGGCAGTCCTGAATCATCTGTAATAGTGCAGGACGTTTTTGATAACTTACATGCGCTGAGATTCCGGCATCGTTGTAGATCGCTGTGATGAAATAACCATTTTCCTGACAGTATTTCCGCAAAGCGTCCAACTGATTCTCAATAGAGATGCCGTGCATTTTCTGCTCCTGTGTGGACACACGCACATATAGACCGACTTTTTTCATGGGTTGCTCCCTTCTGTTTTATAACTGCTTAGGCATTTTTGAGGAATTTTCTTTTTTGTAAAGCATTGTATAATGGTATACACGATCTGATGCCTTCTTTCGTAATGTTTTGTGGTGCTTACATTGTCTTAGGGGACAATCCATAAGGCATAGAATGTAACAGTTTGAGAAGGAGGACACATATGGACGAAAACGGATATCCATATCCGGGACGCTTGTATCCGGATATGAAAAAAGTCATAAAAACTCTGTATACCATCTGGGCAGAGGAACATGGTGTGGTATTAACAAATATCATAATTACCAGAAAGAAAGATATGAAACTGAATTTGAGTAATCCGTTTCGGAATCCGAATGAAGAATAAAAATAACACTTCCCTTATGATATAGGATCACGAGGGAAGTGCTATTTTGTCTGATTTGCGCGATTCAGTCTGTTGCCCTTGCAAGGGCAGGAAGTGTTATTTGTGTCTAGTGCGTTTTGGATCTTCCAATGATATGTACGGCATTATTACTTTAAGTAAATCAGCAAGACGATTTCGCTGCTGTATTGACAGATCATGGATTATTACTGACAGAGCATCTTCTGGAAGATCTTCTTGATAGTTTGTTTGCTTTCCGTAAAGAAGATAGTCGCTTGAAACTTCAAGACAGCGTGAAAGTGAATTGAGTGTGTAGAGGCTCATCGTTTTTACACCACGCTCTAGCTCATAGACATAGTGTGGTGAAACGTCGAGAAGTTCTGCAAGTTTTTCTTGTGTTAAGTGTTTTCTCTTTCGACAGATTTTAATGCGCATTCCAATTTGTTCAAAGTCCATATGTAATACCTCCTGATATAAGGATATATCTAATAGATATAAGAAATAACTTGCTTGCAGCGACAAAAAGTGAGCGAAAAATAGCTGATAGCAGTAAAAAAATGTCAAAAACGGTCGGGGAATTCTTTCTCTTTCCGGTTGACGGAATCGGAAGAAAGTGTTATACTCCAGATTAGAACAAATGTTCAAAAGACATTCTAAATGAAAGGACATGTATGAGTATGATGACCTGGATGATAAAACATATATTTGACGGAGACTATGGCTGTGAAGAATTGCAGTTCGGAGAAAAAGCGAAGGTATCGGTTACACTGGTAAATGAAGAGGGAAAAACAAAAATCGTATCTGTTGAGGATCAATGGCTGTTTGATAAAAATTTGTCTGAAGGTTCTATATGGCCAGAGCAGACACCGATTTTTGAATATTGCTTATCTCCCCAAAAGCATTCGTTATTTCATGAGGGAAAGTTTGAAGGTTGGGGAACGAGCTTTTGTTGGTGGGCAAACCGTATTGGCTATTCGGATGAGCTTTCAGAGCAGGCTGCCAGGTTGTTTTTTGATCCGAAAGAGGGTCTTGGCCTGACGATAGTTCGCTATAATATTGGCGGTGGAGATGACCCAACTCATCACCATATCACAAGAACCGATTCGATGGTTCCGGGTTATGCGGTAACAATCTCCCATGATGCAGAGGGGTATCGCTGGTCATATGACTGGAGTGCAGATGAAAATCAGAGAAATGTACTAAGAAAAGTGGCAGAACGTTATGGGGAAAATTTAATTGTAGAAGGTTTTTCTAATTCGCCGCCGTATTTCATGACAAACTCCGGCTGTTCAAGCGGGGCCCAAAATGCGGGAACAAATAATCTTCGCGAGGACGCATATGGTGCGTTCGCTGCCTATCTTGCTGATGTTGCCAAACACTTTTCAGATGAGTGGGGAATTCGTTTCCAAAGCATGACAGCGATGAATGAGCCAGATACTGAGTATTGGCATGCATTCAGCGAAAAACAGGAGGGGTGTCATTTTGATCCGGGTGAATCTCAGTCGGTTATGATTTTGTCACTGAGAGAAGCACTTGATGAAAGAGGACTTTCCGATATTCTGATTTCAGGAACGGATGAGACGGGAATTGATCTTCAGAAAAACAGTATTTGCAGACTAAGTGAAGCAGCAAGAGAGGTAATTGATCGCATTGATACCCATAGTTATCTGGAAGGCGATAGTAAGGGACTCAGAAATTTGGCTCAGGAGGAACAGAAAAATCTATGGATGTCTGAGGTAGATGGAGGCAATATAGCAGGCTGCAATGCGGGAGAGATGGGGGCTGCCCTGTGGCTGGCGAATAAAATTGTTTCTGACATAAATGGTCTTCTTCCATCAGCATGGGTGCTCTGGCAGGTGATTGACAGTCATATCAGCAGAGATGGCTATTTGGGAAATACAGATAGCGGCAAACCGGATTATACGGGTGGTTATTGGGGACTTGCGACGGCTGATCATGATGCAAAAAAAATTATTTTAACTATGAAATATTATGCGATGGGTCAGTTTTCACGCTACATCCGACCAAATGATACCATTCTTCAAGCAGGTGATCGAACTGTTGCGGCATGGAATCCACAGGAAAGAAAACTTGTTCTGGTACTGGTCAATGATAGTGATCAGACGCAAAATTGTCGGTTTGATTTGAGTGAGTTTGCACTAAAAGAAGCCGTTGTACAGCCGATTCGCACAAGTGGTTCCATTGACGAGGGCGAGTGCTGGAAACAATTAGATGCGTATACACTTGAAGGAACGGTCTTTGAGACACAGCTGAAAGCAAACTCTATCACAACGTTTATTATCAGGGAGAATTTATCCATGTTGTAAATAGTTATGTGAATCCTAAGTAGTGAAAATAGCAGTTCGATAAAATAGGACAATAGCGTGATCGGGCTGTACAAGTTGCGAAGGAGGCATAGAAAATGGATTTTTTATCGTTTCGAGAAGAAATCACACAGTATATTTTTGTAGAGGATGAGCCTGAAAAAGCTGATATAATCTGGATTCCGGGAAATGGGTATCCGCAAAATGCGGAGCGTGCAGCAGAATTATACAAACAGGGATTTGCACCATACATTCTGCCAAGTGGGAGATACAGTACAGTGGTTGGACATTTTGTGGGAGTGCAGGAAAAAAAAGATCGCTATAACAAGAAGTATCAGACTGAATGGGAATTTTTAAAGGATGTTCTGGTGAAAAATGGAGTTGATGAATCGGCGATATTAAAAGAAGATCAGGCAACTTATACGTGGGAGAATGCCTTCAACTCAAGACAGGTTACAGATAAGATGGGACTTGTCATACATAAAGCAATTCTGTGCTGCAGAAATGTGCATGCAAGGAGAAGCAAAATGTACTACCATAAGGCATTTCCGGAAGCGGAAATATTTGTCAGTCCGTCGGAAATCGAAGCGATTACAAAAGAGAACTGGTATACAACAAAGGAAGGCGTGGATGCAGTCAATGGAGAACTTTCCAGAATTTTGTATCAGTTTTCACTGCTGACAGATGAATAAATGTAAGGGTTCAGAGTTATCAAAGCGGACATTCGCAATCCGCTTCGCTGCGTAACTCTACACCGAATAGCTGATTCGCAGCTTATCAGGACGTGCTTGATTCGGTTAAAATGTCTATAATTGTGGTTGCGTTTTTAGATTGAATTTGGTATGATAAGGTATCATGATGAAAACAGGGAGGAATTGCATGCGCAAAAACATCGGAAGAAAATCATGGTTTTATCCCCTTCCAATACTTGTTGTTGGAACATATGATGAAGATGGTACACCGAATGCGGCAAATGCATTTTATGGTGCTCTTTATCGGTCAGATATGATTGAAGTAAGCGTTAGTCACAGTGGAAGTGCATTTAAGAATATTTTACAAAACAAGGCATTCACAGTTAATTTTGCTGATGCAAAAAGTGAAGACGAGAAAAGAGGTGATAAGCACGTTTCAAAAGAAAAGAATGTATCGAATAGGTTGAAGCCATCAGAAAAACGGCAAAAAAGAGATTGGACAGCAATTCAGTCCAAATTTGTAAATGCACCTGCGTTTGAAGAGTTTCCAGTTGCGTGGGAATGTGTGCTTACAAAAGTAACAGAAGATGGAAATGTGGTTGGCATATTGAAGAATATAAGTGCAAATGAAGAGGTTTTAAATGAAAAGGGGACTGTATCCACAGAGAAATTTAAAAAGTATGGAATTTGACTGATAATAAGAGGAGAATGTGATGGCTGTTACGTTTAAGGAGCTAGTATATATACGTCCAGATGAAAGAAAAGTACTAGATGGAATTGAGACAGAGACAAGATGTCTGACAAAGGCATCCTGTTGGGAGGAAGCAAGGAGTGCGTTTGAGCGTTTTCACGAGAAGATGGAAGTGTTCCATTCAATGTGTCAGATTGCAGATATTCGCTTTACGCAGGATGTGAGGGATTCATTTTACCAGAATGAGAATGAGTATCTGGGAATGCTTGCACCAAAGGCAGAAGAAGCAGCCCATAAATTTTATGAGGCCATTTTGAACTGTCCGTATGCAGAGCAGATAGATAAGACATATGGGCCGATGTTATTAAAGAAGCTGCGATATCAGGCCACAGGAGGAGGAGCGGCAGTAACTGCGCTTAGGCAGGAAGAAAACAGGTTGCTTGCCCGATTTCAGGCAATCAGTGGAACAAGCCGGATTCCATTTATGGGAAAGGTGCTTCCGTCCGAGCAATTGTATCTTTACAAGGGCGATAGGAATCGGGCAGTAAGATGTGAGGCATATCGGGCAGAGGGTTCTTATTTTGAGCAGTACAGCAGTCAACTGGAGGAAATCTTTGATGCACTTGTCAAAAATCGAAATGCACAGGCAAGAGCGCTTGGTTTTCAGGATTATTCACAGCTTAGTCTGATTTTTATGAACCGCATGGGTTATGGACTAAAGGAGATTGCGCATTATCGTGAGCAGGTAAAGAAATATTGGGTGCCGGCGGTAAAGGAAATTAAAAAGCTGCAGCAAAAGCGTCTGGGATTGGCAGACTGGAAGGGTTATGACAATTTGCTTTATTTTCCAGATTATAATCCGACACCAAAGGGTGATTCGGAGGCGATGAAGAAGGCATGCAGTGCAATGTTTAAGGGGTTATCCGATGAGACGGGTGAATTTTTTGATTTTCTGATGGAACGCGATATGTTTGATTTGGATTCAAGGGAAGGAAAGGCACCGGGCGGCTATTGCGGCAGCGTTGATTCCATGAAAAGCCCGTTCATTTTTTCAAATTTCAATGGAACGACAATGGATATTGATGTGCTGATTCATGAGTCTGGTCACGCATTTGCTGCGTATGAGGCGTACAAAAACAAGATTGTGGCAGAGTGCCGAGAGGCTTCAGCAGAGGTTTGTGAGATACATTCAACAGCGATGGAAATGCTGACAATGCCATATCATAAATTGTTTTTCAAGGAGGATGCAGATCGATATGATCTGTTTTTGATTGAGCGTACACTAACATATCTTCCGGGTGGTTGTTCGGGAGATGAATTTTTGACGATTGTATATCAGAATCCGGATATGACATCAGCTGAACGTCATGAACTTTGGAAACGTTTGAGACAAGAGTATGAACCTCATTTCTCAGACTTTGACGATATTCCGCTATATGGTCAGGGAAAAGAATGGCTGATCGAACCGCAGCTGTTCTTGTGTCCATTTTATCTGGTTGATTATGGTTTGGCAAGAAATGTTTCACTTCAGCTTTTTATGATGCAGCAGACCCAGCCTGAGGCGGCATGGGAAAAATATTTGAAAATGTTAAGTTTTGGAGGAACAAAGACTTATATAGAGGCGGTACGCGAGATCGGTTTGGAGATTCCGTTTGAAGGTGAGACTATCCGTCGTGTGATTGAGCCGATGCTTGAGTGGGTGAAAAAGCAAAATGAAAAGTGCTGTAAATAAGTCCAATGCGCTAAGGTGCTGCGGAAAAATTATACAGCAGAATGAAACATAAATAGAAGAACAGGAGAAACTATGAATTTATTGTCTTTGGAACAGGCACAGAAAAATTATGGAGAAAAGGTGCTGCTTAAAAACGCGGATTTTTATCTGAATGAGGGAGAGAAGGTTGGAATTATCGGAATCAATGGAACAGGAAAGTCCACGCTTCTTCGAATCCTGGCAGGAAAGGAAGAACCAGATGAAGGAATGCGCACGGTAGCCAATCATGCGGTAATTCGTTTTCTGGAACAGAATTCGCAGATGCCTCCTGAAAAGAGTGTTTTGGAATACGTTTTGCAGGGAGAGCCAGAGGAGGAGCGCTGGCAGCTGGAGCCGGATGCAAAGACAATATTGATGACGTTTGAACTGGGAAATTTCGATCAGCCGTGTGGACAGCTTTCGGGAGGCCAGAAAAAACGTGCGGCATTAGCGAAGACATTGCTTCGCACGGCAGATATCTTGATTTTGGATGAGCCGACAAACCATCTGGATACGAAGATGGCGGATTGGCTGGAGGACTATTTGAGACGCTATCGTGGGGCGATGATTATGGTAACGCATGATCGTTATTTTCTTGACCAGGTGACAAATCGAATTACAGAAATTGATCATGGAAGTCTGTATTCATACGAGACAAACTATTCTGGGTATCTGGAGAAAAAGGCAGAACGTGAACAAAATGAGGATTCGGCAGCGGCAAAGCGCAAGAATCTTTTGCGCACAGAGCTGGAATGGCTCCATCGAGGTGCGCGAGCACGTTCAACAAAGCAAAAGGCACATATCCAACGAATCGAAAATTTACAGGAACAGCATGAACCGGTACGAGATCGCACAGTACAGTTAGATAGTGTGGCGAGCCGTCTTGGAAAGACCACGCTTGAGGTTGCAGATCTGGCAGGAGGATATCCGGGACGTACGTGTTTTCATGATTTTAATTACATCTTTTTAAAGGGAGATCGCATCGGAATTGTCGGACCAAATGGCTGCGGAAAGACAACGCTGATGAAAATTTTAGCGGGAACGGTACCACCACTTGCCGGGACAAGAAAGGCCGGTATTACATTAAAGATCGGTTATTACACTCAGGAGATTGCGACAGACCCATCGGCAGGTGTTGCCTACATGGATCCGAATAAGCGTGTCTTAGATTATATCCGCGATACGGCAGAGTATGTGCGTACACCAGAGGGCAGTGTATCAGCATCAGTTATGTTAGATCGCTTCCTATTTCCACCGGCTGTTCAGCATCAGCTAATCCGCAGTCTTTCAGGAGGCGAGAAAAAGCGCCTGTATCTTCTTCGTGTATTGATGGAGGAGCCGAATTTTCTTCTACTTGATGAGCCAGCCAACGATCTTGATATTCGCACGATGGAGGTTTTAGAGGACTATCTGGATCGTTTTGAGGGCATTGTAGTAACGGTATCGCATGATCGTTATTTTCTGGATCGTTGTGTAACTCGTATGTTTGCATTTGAAAAAAATCAGACGATTCGCCAGTATGAGGGCGGTTACAGCGATTACGCGGCTGTGCATCAGGCAGAGGAGGAAGAAGAACAAAGAACACAGCGCGAGAGGGAAAAGAAAAAGCAAAAGACAGAGGAACCATCCGGGCGAAGACCAGTGAGAGAGCAGAAACTTCGGTTCAGTTATCAGGAGCAGCGTGAGTACAATACAATTGAGGAGGAAATCCAGAAGTTAGAGAAAAATATTGAGCAATTAGAAAGGGATATGAGTGCAGCTGCTACTGATTTTGTCCGACTGCGTGAGTTATCGGAAAAGAAGGAAGAAAATGAAGCACTTCTTGAACAGAAGATGGAACGCTGGGTGTATCTGATGGATCTTGCAGAGCGTATAGAGGCACAGAATGCACAAAAAAACGGTTAACAAATATGCAGAAGATAATGAAAAAAGTCAGTAAAGGGAAAGTAGAAAGAAGTAAGAGAATATCGAATCCGGATAGCAGCACAGGAGACAAAAACAAGAGACTATAGGAAAAGCTGTCACAGAGTAAAATCTGTGGCAGCTTTTATTGACAGGGAAGAATTTTTTTGATATAACAATAACATAAAAGTAGCATAACTTATAAAAGACACAAAATTTGCAGCCAGCCATTGAACACAAAAACAAGGAGGAAATCACAATGGAAGAAACCGAAAAAAATATCCAACATGACAAGCGAAAACACCGAAGAAACGCATCAGAAAAACTTCTTGCAGAACAAAAAAATTATACGTTCAGTGAAGAGGATCTTTCGCTTTTGGATCAGTGGGAAAAAACATTGAAAAACCAAAGGACGCGTTCTGCCTATATTGGAGCAATCTTATTAGTCTGTGATTTTTATCGCAAGCCGATTCACGAAATAGAGCTGCAGGAGTGGATTTCGTATGTGAATAAGACGATGCCGGATCAGATTGTAAAGCGAGAGATTTCAGTTTCTACATCACGTATTCGCTATTATGCAATTCGTGGATTTCTTGAGTTTTACAGCATGAAATATCCGGAATATGCAGAGCTTGCGGAATCATTTTTGAATCCGGCACATGCACCAACGCCGAAAGTAAACAAATATCCAACGGCAGCGCAGATGGCAACCATTCTTCAGGCAATGAAGACAGCGGATCTTCAGGTATACATTGCAGCGCTTCTTGCCTATGAATGTGCGCTTGCACCGAGCGAGATTATTGAACTTCAGACAGACTCGTTTATTCGGAATGAGGAGGATGGCACCTGTATGTTGTCGGTTCCGGGAAAAGCAAAACGTTTGATTGTTATTCGTGAGGATTTGATGGAGGAAATTGAGCATTTCTTTTCAGTGGGCGGCTACTATGGCGATGATTGGCTGCTTCATAATAAGTATGGAGGACAGATGCGGGCATCAGTGCTTCAACGAGCCTGCCGTAAGGCACAGCAGGCTGCAATTGACTCTGGAGCTATATTAGAGCCATATTCATTGATTTCGATCCGAAGTGCCGCAATTCATCGCTTTTTGATGTCGGACGGTGCGAAAGGTACTAGCACGGCTCAGTATACCGGAATCAGTGAAGCATATGCGTTTCAAATGCAAAGCGTAGGCCTGTCATCCGCCGTACAGCTGCCGGGAACAAAGAGAGGTTATACAATTTCTGATTTGATGGATCCCCAAAATGGAGAGTTGCAAGAAAATGAGACAGCAGATCAGAGAAAGTACAAAAAGTGACAGATAGAAGCAGAAAAGAGGAGTATGGACAATGGGGCAGAGTGAAGCACAGAAGGAAAGCCAATGGGATAAGATGTTAAAAATTAAGACGACAGGGCGGGATGACAGTCATGCAGATGCATATTGTTATCCATATGAGCCGACACCGTATTGCGTATTGGAGCGTTTAGCAAATAGCGGACTGATTCAAAAAAAGCAAAAGCTTCTTGACTATGGAACCGGAAAAGGGCGAGTGTGTTTTTTCCTTTCCTATCAGATTAGATGTCAGTCCATTGGAATTGAGTATGACGAACGAATTTTTGCAGGAGCAGAAGAAAATAAAGAACATGCAGTATCAGGAGGACGTACACAGTTTATTTTGGCAAATGCAGAAAAGTATGAAGTGCCGACTGAAGTGAACTTTTGCTATTTCTTTAATCCATTTTCGGTGGAAATTTTAAAGAGGGTAGTAGCAAGGATTCTTGATTCTTACTATAAAAATCCAAGACCTCTGCAGCTTCTTTTTTATTATCCATCGGATGAGTATGTCAGTTGGCTCATGACACAGGATGAGTTTTTGTTTTTCGATGAAATTGACTGCAGAGACCTGTTTGGTGGGGAGGATAACAGAGAGAAGATTTTGATATTTGAGGTAGGATGTTGAGTGAACTGATAAATGAAGTCTTTATATGTCCATACGGTGTGCAGTTTCTATCAAATTAGGAAGAGTATCACGCCTATAGGAGATAACATAAAAGTAGCATAACTTAATATAGATAAAACTTTCCACCCAAAACTCTATCTCCCAATACATATATTCACTCACAAAAATTAAAATAAACTTTAAATTTGAAAAGGAGCATTATGGAAATCCGAAAACCAGAATATTACGATAAATTTGTCTGTACTGCAGATAAATGTCCAATGACCTGCTGCCGTGAATGGAAAATCGGCGTAGATGACGAGACAAACCAGAAATGGAAATCATTAGAACCGCCAAAAGAGGTTCATCCAATACGAAAAAATCTTAGTCAGTATACTGGCAAAAAGGATGGAAGCCGCGTTATTGCACTAAACAAAAAGCATTTATGTCCATTTTTGGATGAAAATAGACTGTGCCGACTGGTATGTACCTATGGAGATGATATCTTGTCAAAAACGTGTCGTATCTTCCCAAGAGAAATACATGAATTTTCAGATCGAAAGGAATTTTTTTTGATGCCATCTTGTCCGGCTGTCATTGATTTAATGCGAAAATATCCAGATTGTCAGTATATCGAAACCAATGCCAATTTGGAAGATAACGATATTTTGCGAAAAGCACGCAGCATCTTTTCTGACTGGATGAGAAGAAAAGAATACGAGCCGCAGGAAAATTTAAAACATATTTTCTTTGCAGCTTTGGAACTGCAGCGCATTTTATTGGAAGATCAGGAAAAAGTATCAAAAAGCTTGGAAGAGTATAAGAGCGCAACTCTTCAAAAGCAGCTTGCGGATGCGATTCGACAGATTCCATCTGATGCTGAAGCTTCTTTTTTTGAGCAAAATGAACTGTTTTTAGACTTGACAGCCAACTATGAAAAGGAAGGACTCTACCATGTGGAATTGGAACAGGTGCTCTGTCAGGCAAAAACGATAGAAGCTGCAATAGAGAAATTGGGAGAGGGTGAACCTATTCCTGTACTAAGACAAAAAGAAGAATTTGATCAGGATTTCTCAAGATGGCAGGAATTGATGAGAAGCTTTCTGGTAGCAGAGATCGAGTCTGACTGCCTGCTTCCGGATTCTGATATGCAAGATTTTCTTGTCCACTTGGAGTGGATTGCGCTTGAATATGCGACAATCAAACATTTTCTGTTTTTGGATTGGTTAAAAAATGGCACATTGACATATAAACGTGTGCGCGATACAATAGTCTTGATATCTCGTATGACTGGATACGAGGAATCAGATATTTACGAGTATCTGGAAGACAGCTTTGAGGATGTTGTCTGGGAATGGGGGTATCTTGCCATGATCCTGGCTTAAGTGATGGGAGGAATCACATATGAAATTATTATTTCGACAGAGAATGTTTTCCTGGTTCGACAGCTATGATATTTATGATGAGATGGGGAATACAGTGTATACCGTAAAAGGACAGCTTTCATTTGGACATTGTTTAAATGTATATGATGCAAATGAGAATCAGGTTGGAACCGTTCAGGAGAAGATTCTTACATTTCTTCCAAAGTTTGAGATTTACGAACATGGTGTCTACCGGGGCTGTATCAGTAAAGAATTTACTTTCTTTAAACCAAAATATAATATTGATTTCAATGGATGGCATGTTGAAGGCAGTTGGACCGAGTGGGATTATTCAATTATGAGAGCGGATGGCAGCATAGTTGCGCAGATCTCAAAGGAACTACTTCATATGACAGATACTTATGTGCTGGATGTGGCAAATCCGTCAGATGCTTTGCATGTACTGATGTTTGTATTAGCTGTTGATGCGGAGAAATGCTCCAGAAATTAAATCAACTCTAATTACCTTTGTAAATTAATGACTAAGCGGCTATTCAGATCAAAGCGGACATTCGCAATCTGCTTCGCTGCTTGCTTGATTCGGTTAAATTTTTCACTTGTCATTCTGCCATATTTTTGCTATACTTTCCTCGTATTAGGCATTATAGCCTCGATCCACGGCTGTCAGGGAAAATCTCTCTGACAGCCGTTTCTTTTTTATAATTTTGCAAAGGGGTCAAAATGCCTTTTGACCCCAACATCTCAATATTTAGAAGGGAGCAATTTAAATTATGTTCAAAAAAATCCTTCCTCTGCTGCGCGACATCGCAATTGTAATTGGCGGAAACATCGTTTATGCCTGCGGAGTTGCATTTTTCATCCTTCCCGGCGGACTGATTACCGGTGGCACAACGGGAATTGCCTTGTTTGTTCAGCACATTGCAGGCATTCCAATCTCAGCCTTTGTCCTCTGCTTCAACGCGGCAATGTTTCTATTGGGACTTTTTATTCTGGGACGAAAGTTTGCTGCAACAACGGTTCTTTCTACCTTTGTTTACCCACTGGCACTCGAACTGATCCAACGACTGTCAAATGGCGTTGTGATCACGACCGATCCCGTTTTGTGTACAGTATTTGGCGGTCTGTGTATCGGTGCAGCACTCGGAGTTGTTATCCGTACAGGAGCATCGACAGGAGGTATGGACATCCCACCGCTTGTATTAAACAAATTGTTCCGTTTGCCGGTATCGGTGACGATGTACCTGTTTGATTTTGTGATTCTGATCTTACAGGCATTTTCCTGTACGGGAGAAGAAGTGCTGTATGGTATCCTGCTGATTTTGATTTATACCATAGTTTTGGAGAAGTGTCTGATGATCGGATCCGAAAAGGTCGAAATTAAAGTCATCAGCCGCGAGCATGAAAAGATTCGTCAGGAGATTCTGCAGGAGATTGACCGTGGTGTCACAATTTTAAATGGTCAGACTGGCTACATGCGTACAGATACCGAACTTGTCTTAAGTGTAGTGTCCAGCCGAGAGGTTGGACGCGTTCGCAAGCTGATTCATAGCATTGACAGCGGTGCATTTTTAATCATCAGCCGTGTAACAGAGGTGCGTGGGCGTGGTTTCACAGAGGAAAAAGAGTACAAATAACTGTCGGCACAGGTAACTTTTTGTAGAAATGGCAGGAATGGGAACTTGTACAGGTACTTTTCGTTGTGTAATATAATGTCGAGCGGAGTTGTCATGTCAGATTTCATTGACAATAATCCGGCGAAATAAATGCAAGGCAACGCACAGTTGATTTTTTCGATACAGTAGACTTTGTAAGAATATTGACTGTGGATTAGAATGAAGCAAGTATGCTTTGAAGATTGCGAGAGTGCAAAGCACGTAGCAATCTGGTATCAAAGGGGTCAA
>CAVJTU010000026.1:0-33654 GCA_963652495.1 uncultured Oscillospiraceae bacterium | reverse complement strand
TCCCAAGGGAAGTGGGTTTCCGCCTATGACATACGAAAGGATTTTAATTATGAAAGATTAGATATTTTTGCGTCATTAGCGCATGTAAATTATACGGCATTGTATTGCTTACATATTTGAATATAAAACTGGTTTCGTGGAGAAGACGGAAATAAGCTTGATTTATTTCTGGAATTTTTGGGCGGTATTATCGGTGGCGAAATTATAGAAAAATAATTGCAAATGATTTGAATGCTAATAAAGCGTGGTGGGAAGCTGTAATAGAATACGGTATTAACATTAGGGTGAATAATTAATACGAGATTCTGTAAGTAGCTGTTTGAAACTTACAGAATCTTTTCCTTTTATATACTGGTGACATCGCCTCATTTCCCTACATAAAATAAAAGTAGAAAAGCTTCCCTTGGAGGTACTTTTCATGAGACTAATCGCAGCAAGTACACTCGACGATTATAGAAGATCCGGCGCGTACCTGATCGATCTTCGCACAAACGAAGAATACAGGCAAGGCCACATCCCCGGTGCCGTAAACATTCCCTACGATTTTTTAGAAGATTATAAGAAAAGACTTCCCCGAAACCGCCTTCTAGTGCTATACTGTGAGTGGGGTACAACCAGTATTCTCGCAGGCAGAAAGTTAAGCCAGTACGGCTATGATGTGCTCTGTGTAAATGGAGGGCTGCAGGCATACCGCCGTGTCAGCAATATGGAATAACATCACGGTTTTTCTGGCTTATCAATATAAGCAATAATTGCAAGTAATAACTGCAAGTAAAATTGTAAGCAATAATTGCCAAGAATAATTGCAGGTAATAATTCACAATGGAGGCCAAATGAAAACATACGAATTGATCGCACCGTGCCACTTCGGTTTGGAAGCGGTGTTAAAAAGAGAGATCGACGATCTCGGCTATGATATCAGCAAAACAGAAGATGGAAGAGTAACCTTTATCGGAGATATGGAGGCACTCTGCCGTGCCAATGTATTCCTTCGCAGCGCAGAGCGTATCCTGTTAAAGGCAGGCAGCTTCACCGCGCGCACCTTTGACGAGCTGTTTGAGTGTACAAAGGCACTGCCATGGGAAGAGTGGATTCCAAAGGATGGCAAAGTATGGGTGACAAAGGCATCCACCGTAAAGAGTAAGCTTTACTCCTCATCAGACATCCAGTCCATCATGAAAAAAGCAATCGTAGAGCGCTTAAAGAGTGCATACCATACCGAAGTAATCCCAGAGACAGGCGCATCCTATCCGGTGCGTGTCTTCGCCATGAAGGATGAGTTCACCGTAGGCATCGACTCCACAGGAGAGAGCCTTCATAAGAGAGGCTATCGTCAAAGCACCACAAAGGCTCCAATCAGTGAGACCCTTGCCAGCGCACTGATTATGCTGACTCCATGGAAAAAGGATCGTATTCTTGTCGACCCGTTCTGCGGAAGTGGTACCTTTGCAATTGAGGCTGCTATGATGGCAGCCAACATGGCACCGGGTATGAACCGCAGCTTCCTGTCTGAGAGCTGGAAGAACCTGATTCCAAAGAAGACCTGGTACGATGCGATGGACGAGGCAAACGATCTTGTGGATCTGTCCGTCAAGACGGATATTCAGGGCTACGATATTGATCCTTCTGCCGTGCGCATGGCAAGAGAGAATGCACAGCGCGCAGGTGTCGACCATCTGATTCATTTGCAGCAGCGTCCGGTAAGCGCCTTGTCCCATCCGGGAAAGTACGGCTTTATTATCACCAATCCGCCATACGGCGAGCGTCTTGAAGAAAAGGCAGATCTGCCAGAACTGTACCGCACAATCGGCGAGCGTTTTAGTAAGCTGGATACCTGGTCTATGTATCTGATTACCTCCTACGAGGATGCACAGAATGCGATTGGAAAGAAAGCGGACAAGAACCGCAAAATCTATAACGGAATGATTAAGACCTATTATTATCAGTATATTGGTCCAAAGCCGCCGAGAAGGGATGCAAGAACGGGTGAAGATTAAACAGTGGTATATTACCGCAGCACTCGCACTTCTTCTGTTAGCTGTTGTCTGCCTGTACCAGAGGCAGACAACTGGAAGCGTCCGAAATGGCTATACGCAGGCTGGTGTCTGTGATAAGTGGAATGAACTGATTGCAGCAAAGACAAATCAAAAGGAAATCGGTCTGAGCGTAGATGGAAAACGCGCAGCAAAGATGGCTGTGCAGCCCTATATGGCAGACAACAGGCAGCTGATGATTCCGGTGGATGTGCTTCGTGACGTATTTCTTTGCAATGTCGGAATCTACGATCATAAAACACTTAAAGCATATCGCAATGACCGAAGCATCGAGGCAGAGGAAAACACCGAGACGATTTTGATCAATGGCGAAAAGCAGAGTTTTCCGAATGCTCTTGTCTATCAGGGCGGTTCGTACTATTTAAGTGCGGATGCCGTGGCGGCAGGACTTGACTACGAAGTGGAATGGGATGCATCGGCAAATACGCTTCGATTTACGGATATTCGTCCTGATGCGTCCAAGCTTCCAGCGGCATTTGACCCAAGACTGTATGGACTCGATCCGCCTGTCATGAATCAGGGAAAGCTTGGCACCTGTTGGGCGTTTGCTTCGGTCGGCGCACTCGAGGCGGCGCTGCTGCCAGAAGAAAATTGGCATTTTTCAGTCGATCATATGAGCCTGAACAATGGCTACACATGGGGGCAGGATACCGGCGGCGAGTACACGATGGCGATGGCGTATCTGCTTTCATGGACAGGACCAGTCCGTGAGGAGGATGATCCATACGGAGACAAAAAGACCGATACTTCATTAAAGGCAGTCAAGCATGTGCAGGAGATTCAGATTATCCCGTCAAAGGATCAGTCTGCAATCAAACGCGCTGTTTATCTCTACGGAAGTGTGCAGACCTCGATTTATTGCGAGGTTAGTGGTGAGAGCAGTGACTCGGCATATTACAACACGGAACAGAACGCATATTGTTACATCGGAACGAATAAAATCAATCACGATACGCTGATTGTCGGATGGGATGATGGCTATGCGGCATCGAATTTTCGTACACAGCCTGAAGGAAATGGCGCATGGCTGTGCATGAATAGCTGGGGAGAAGATTTTGGTGACGGCGGTTATTTCTGGGTGTCCTACTACGATTCCAATGTCGGCATTTACAATGCAGCCTATACAAAGATTGAAGACACAGACAATTATGATCGAATCTACCAGTCCGATAAATGCGGCTGGGTCGGGCAGCTTGGCTATGGCAATGAGGAGGCATATTTTGCCAATCTCTACACGGCAAAGAGTAACGAAGTGTTAGAGGCTGTTGGATTTTATGCGACAGCACCAGACACCAGCTACGAGGTCTATGTAGTAAATAAGGTAACAGGAGAGGCTGATCTGACCTTTCAAAAAAAGGCGGCATCCGGCAGCTTTTCCAATGCCGGCTACTACACTGTAAAGTTAGACAAGCCTGTGTTGTTATCTGAGGGTGATCGCTATGCAGTAATTGTCTATGTGCGCACGCCGGGCAGCGAACGACCAGTGGCAGTCGAGTACACCAGCAAGGATGGTGCTGTTATTGCCGATCTAACTGGAAACGAGGGCTATATCAGCATGAAGGGAACGAGCTGGCAGTCTGCACAGGACAAATATAAATGCAACATATGCTTAAAGGCATATACAAAAGAGCAGTAAATTTGTTGTTCATGGACTTTTTTGCGAAGGCGGTTTGATGACTGCTAAGAAAGAATAAAGGATAAAAACTATCATGAAAAAATTATTATTTGCAACCACAAACGAGGGAAAGATGCGTGAGGTGCGCATGATCATGGAAGGCAGCGGCTACGAGATTTTGTCACTAAGGGACGCTGGCATCAAGGTCGATATCGACGAGAATGGCAGCACCTTTGAGGGAAATGCATTGATTAAGGCAAAAGCACTTCGCCCGTACACAGATGGCATTATCCTTGCAGATGATTCTGGTCTGGAGGTTGACTATCTGAATAAGGAGCCGGGCGTTTATTCCGCAAGATATATGGGGGAAGACACATCCTACGATATCAAAAATCAGTCCATTATCGACCGTCTTGATGGCGTAGAAGGAAATGACCGCAGTGCGCGCTTTGTGTGCGTGATTGCAGCAAGCTTTCCGGATGGTCATACCGCTGTTACACATGGAACGATTGAAGGTGTGATCGCAAAGAAGCCGGCAGGCTGCGGCGGATTCGGTTATGACCCGATTGTGTATGTGCCAGAGCTTGGTATGACAACGGCTGAGATTTCCGCAGAGAAAAAAAATCAGATCAGCCACAGAGGAAAGGCACTGCGTGCGATGAGAGAAATTCTTGAAAAAGAGGATAGCAGCAATGAGTGAACGCATTTTAATTGTCAGTGACACCCATGGAAAATTGCGCTATTTTAAAGAAATGTTAGAGCGCACCGGCAAGCCGGATCGTTTGATTCATCTTGGCGATTCAGAAGGTCAGCAGGATGAAATTGCACGTTTGGCAGGCTGTCCGGTGGATATTGTGCGTGGAAATTGCGACTATGCATCGGATATTCCGCAGGACAAGCTGATTGATATTGGAAAGTACCGTGTGTTTTTGACGCATGGCCACCGCTATCAGGTCAATTTTGGTTTGCAGACGCTTGTGGAGGAAGCACGCCTTCGCGGAGCGGATATTGCAATGTATGGTCACACACATGTGCCGATGATCAATCAGGGCAAGGATGTTACCATCTTAAATCCGGGCAGCTTAAGTCTGCCGCGTCAAGACGGCTTTTTCCATACCTATATGCTGATGGAGATTGACCGCGATGGCGAGGCACACTTTACACTATGCAAGCTGTAAGAAGCGGATAGAAAAATCGCAATGCTGGACTGAGTCGCGATTCCTAAAAACAATCAGATAAAGAAAACTTAGAAAAAAGAATAAAAAATGAAAAGAAAACGATACTGATATAGTGAACAATGCTTCATTGTATCCGTATCGTTTTTTGTTTCATGAACGAAACAATGACTGAAATTTAATCAAAAAGAGTCAAACAATCACAACTCAGTCAAACTTGTGCATCATATACCAAAAAAATCAGTCAGATTCGTGCATAATATTGATTGAATTTGAATGAAAATGATTATATAATCAAGCCATAAGTTGCAAAGAAGTAACAGCAGGAAAAAGATTGGAGGAAACGTTATGATTTACACAGTAACATTCAATCCGTCACTGGATTATATTGTTTCTGTACCGGGTTTTGCACTTGGAAAGACAAATCGTACCGAGTCGGAACAGCTGCTTCCGGGCGGAAAGGGAATCAATGTTTCGATTCTGTTAAATCACCTCGGAATCGAGAGTACGGCACTTGGTTTTAGTGCAGGCTTTACAGGAGATGAGATTTGCCGCCAGCTGCAAAAGCAGGGCATCCATACCGAGTTTATCCGGATGGAAAACGGATGCGCGCGTATCAATTTAAAGCTTCAAAATGTTGAGGGAACCGAGATCAACGGTATGGGGCCGGCGATCAGCGAGGAAAAGACAGCAAAGCTTTTGGCACGTCTGGATGAACTCAAGGAAGGCGATGTGTTAGTGCTTGCGGGAAGTATCCCGGCATCCATGCCTGATGATATGTATCGAAATATTGCAGCTCGTATGGATGGAAAGGGGATTTTGCTTGCAGTCGATGCAACGAGAGATCTGTTAGTGAATGTGCTTGAATATCATCCATTTGTCATCAAGCCAAACAATCACGAGCTGGGTGAGATTTTCAAAGTAACACTTTCCACAAAAGAATCGGTTGTACCGTATGCGAAGAAGCTTCAGGAAAAAGGAGCACGAAATGTTCTGGTTTCCATGGCAGGAGAAGGCGCAGTACTCGTAAGTGAGGATGGAGGCGTATTCATGGCAGAGGCACCGAAGGGAACACTCATCAATGGAGTGGGTGCAGGCGATTCCATGGTAGCAGGCTTTTTGGCAGGCTGGCTGAAATCACACGATTACAAAGAGGCATTTCGAATGGGCGTTGCCTGCGGAAGTGCAAGTGCATTTTCTGAATATCTGGCAGAGAAGGAAAAAATCATGGAAGTCTACAGTCAGGTAGAGGTCATGAGTAAATAAAAATGGGAAAGGCAGAGGTATTGATATGAGAATCACAGATTTGCTCGATGCGCGAAGCATATCGCTGACATCATCACCGCAGACAAAGAGCGAAGCTCTCGATCAGGCAGTTGCACTGATGGTAAAGAGCGGAAAGATCAATAACGAAGAAGCATACCGCAAGCAGGTTTATGCGAGAGAAGAAGAAAGCACTACCGGAATTGGTGAGGGAATTGCGATTCCGCACGGAAAATGCGATGCCGTAAGCAAGCCGGGTCTGGCAGCGATGGTGATCAAAAATGGAGTTGAGTTCGATTCACTCGATGGTGAGCCGGTTACCTTATTGTTTTTGATCGCAGCTCCGAACACAAAGGATAATGTACATCTGGATGTACTCAGCAAGCTGTCTGTTATGCTGATGGATGAGGAGTTTACTGAGAATCTTCGCAATGCAAAGAGCGTAGACGAGTTCTTAAAAATCATTGATCAGGCAGACGAGGAAAAAGCAAGTATTGACGAGCGTTTGGAGCAGACGAGCATTTCAGACGCACCGAGTGGGAATGCAGCACCGGTAAAGAAGATTTTAGCTGTTACCGCATGTCCGACCGGAATTGCCCATACGTACATGGCGGCAGAGGGACTTGAGAAGGCAGCAAAGAAGGTTGGATGCCGCATCAAGATCGAGACACGAGGCTCAGGCGGTGCCAAAAATGTTCTGACACAGGCAGAGATCGACGAGGCAGACTGCATCGTTGTAGCAGCAGATACAAAGGTTCCGATGGAGCGTTTCAATGGCAAGAAGGTCATTGAGTGTCAGGTATCGGATGGAATCAGCAAGGCAGAGGAATTGCTTGATCGCGCGATGAAGGGCGACGTTCCAGTTTACCGTGCATCCGGTGCAGGCGAGTCTTCAAACAGTGCCGCTTCAAAGAACAGCGGCAGCATCGGTCATCGCATCTACATGCAGCTGATGAACGGTGTTTCCCATATGCTTCCGTTTGTTGTCGGCGGCGGAATTTTGATCGCACTTGCTTTCTTAATCGATGGTCTGGGCGTTGATATGGCATCCTTAACCGCAGAAGAGCGTTCCGCATTCGGAACCATTACACCTGCAGCTGCAATGTTAAAGGGCATTGGCGGAACCGCATTTTCCTTCATGCTCCCGGTATTGGCAGGCTTCATTGCAATGGCTATCGCAGATCGCCCCGGACTTGCACTCGGTTTTGTCGGCGGTATGATTGCCTACAGCGGAAAGTCCGGTTTCTTAGGCGCACTCGTTGCTGGTTTTGCAGCAGGTTATATTATCCTTGGACTCAAGAAAGTTTGCGATAAACTGCCGGAAGCACTTGAAAAGATTGCTCCTGTTTTGATTTATCCGGTAGTCGGAATTTTGATAATGGGACTTTTGATGAACTTTGTAATCGAGCCTGTCATGGGTGCAGTCAACACGGCATTAAATAATGGCTTGACAAGTATGAGTGGTTCCAGTAAGCTGTTATTAGGATTTGTTCTTGCAGGTATGATGGCAATCGACATGGGCGGCCCATTCAACAAAGCAGCATATGTATTTGGTACAGCAGCAATCGCGTCCGGAAATTATGATGTCATGGCAGCTGTTATGATCGGCGGTATGGTTCCACCATGTGCAATCGCTCTGGCAACCATCCTGTTCAAGAATCGTTTTACAAAGGAAGAAAGAGATGCAGGTCCGACCAACTTTATCATGGGTCTGGCATTCATCACCGAGGGAGCAATCCCATTTGCGGCAGCAGATCCGCTTCATGTCATCCCGGCATGCGTGATCGGTTCCGGAGCAGCAGGTGCGCTCAGTATGCTCTTTAACTGTACACTGATGGCACCGCACGGAGGTATCTTCGTATTCCCGGTAGTTGGAAATGCACTGATGTATCTCGTAGCGCTGGTAGTTGGAACTGTAATTTCTACCGCTCTCTTAGGCATATTAAAGAAGCCATTGAAAGCTTAAAATCAATTAATAAATAAGAAGGAGAATAAGATCATGAAAGAATTTACTTACACAATCACAGACCCGGAAGGAATCCACGCTCGTCCGGCAGGAGAGCTTGTAAAGGCAGCAAAGGCATTTGAGAGCACCATCAAGTTAAATAAGGATGGCAAGGCAGCAGATTGCAAGCGCGTATTTGCACTTATGGGACTGGCCGTAAAGCAGGGACAGACCGTTACCATTACGGTAGAGGGAAGCGACGAGGACGCAGCAGCAAAGGAAATGGAAAATTTCTTCAAGACAACTCTGTAAGACAAAGAAAAAGATACAAGAACACAAAGAGAGGCGGACACCGGCATTCGGCAGTCCGCCTGCTGTGCAAGATGGTCACGGAAAGGCAGGTTTCAGATGAAGATTTATCACGGAAAAAGTGTATTTGGCGGCGTTGCGATTGGAAAGACAGCCGTTTATAAGAAGAGTGAACAGCAGGTTAAGCGCGTGAAGACAGCAGACTCCGATGGTGAGTGGGCGCGTTATCAGGCAGCAAAGGAAGCTGCGATCCGTCAGCTTGGTGAGCTGTATGAAAAAGCATGCAAGGAAGTCGGAGAAGCAAATGCAGCAATTTTTGAGATTCATCAGATGATGCTTGAGGACGATGATTATAATGAATCTGTTGAAAATATCATTCGCACTCAGCAGGTCAATGCCGAATATGCAGTGGCGGCGACAGGCGACAATTTTTCACAGATGTTTGCATCTATGGATGACGATTACATGAGAGGCCGTGCAGCTGACGTAAAGGATATTTCCGAGCGTGTGCTGAACAATCTGGCCGGTGCAGCAAAACAGGGTGTAACATCAAATGAGCCGGTGATTATTCTGGCAGACGATCTGGCACCGTCCGAGACAGTACAGTTAGATAAGGATAAGGTTCTTTCTTTTGTTACCGTACATGGTTCTGCAAACTCACATACAGCCATTCTCGCAAGAACGATGGCAATTCCGGCACTGATCGGAACAGACATTCCTCTTGATGAGACGACAGACGGCGTGATGGCTGTTGTAGATGGCAGCGACGGAACGATCTATATCGATCCGGATGACGAGACTCTGGCACTTATGCAGGAAAAAAAGCGCGCCGATCAGGAGAAAAAGGCACTTTTGCAGCAGTTAAAAGGAAAAGAAAATAAGACAATTGACGGCAAGAAGATTATGCTGTATGCAAATATCGGAAATATCAAGGATCTGGCGGCTGTAATTCAGAATGACGCAGGCGGAATCGGTCTTTTCAGAAGTGAGTTTTTGTATCTGGAAAAGGAAGATTATCCGACCGAGGAGGAGCAATTTAAGGTTTATAAGACAGCTGTGGAGACGATGGCAGGAAAGAATGTCATCATCCGTACACTCGACATCGGAGCAGACAAGCAGTGTGCATATTTCAATATGGAACATGAAGAAAATCCGGCACTCGGCTATCGTGCGATCCGCATCTGTCTGACGCAGACTGATGTATTTAAGACACAGCTTCGTGCGCTGTTTCGTGCAAGTGTCTATGGCAACCTTTCCATCATGTATCCGATGATTACAAGCCTTTGGGAAGTAAGAAGGATCAAGGAGATTGCAGAGGAAGTAAAGGCAGAGCTTCGCGAGCAGGGTATCGCTTATGGCAATCCAAAGCAGGGTATCATGATTGAGACTCCGGCAGCCGTTATGATCAGCGGCGAGCTGGCAAAAGAAGTCGACTTCTTCAGCATCGGAACAAATGATCTGACACAGTATACATTGGCTGTTGACAGGCAGAATCCAAAGCTTGACCGCTTCTTTGATCCGCACCATCCGGCAATCCTTGCCATGATTCGTATGGTAGTGGAAAATGCGCATAAGGCAGGCATCTGGGCAGGTATCTGTGGTGAGCTTGGTGCAGATACAAGTCTGACAAAAGAGTTTTTGGCAATGGGAGTTGATGAGCTGTCTGTATCTGCCGGAAGCATCCTGCCAATCCGAAAGATTATTCTTGAGACCGACTTAAACCAGTATGGGAAGGACGCAGAAGGAAAGAATGCTGACTGAAAAACGATATGAACTTATTTTAAAGCTGCTCGAAGAGCAAAATAGCGTTACCGTGGCGGAGATCAAAGAAAAATTAAAGATCTCCGAGTCCACGATTCGCCGTGATCTGAATGCACTTGACAAGGCAGGAAAGCTGAACAAAGTATTTGGAGGTGCTGTCGCAATCGAGGCAGGCTTTACGACATCAGAGCCGCCGGTGTCACAGAGAGCAGGTGTAAACCGTGAGGAAAAGCAGTTGATCGCCCGCTATGCAGCATCGCTGATTGCAAAAGATGATTTTGTCTATCTCGATGCCGGAACAACGACCGGCTGTATGATTGATTTTATAACTGAGAGAAGTGCGACATTCGTTACCAATGCCGTCAGCCATGCGCAAAAGCTGGCGGCGGCTGGTTTTCACGTATATCTGATCGGCGGCGAGCTAAAGCCTACGACTGAGGCGGTTATCGGAAATCAGGCAATTTTAAGCCTTGAGGTGCTTCATTTTTCCAAGGCATTTTTCGGAACAAATGGTGTCAGCATGAAGGCAGGCTTCAGTACACCGGACTATGAGGAGGCTATGGTCAAAAAGACAGCAGTGGGACAGGCAAAAAAAGCTTATATACTGGCTGATTATTCCAAGTTTGGAAATATCAGTTCTGTGACATTTAGTGAGTTTTCAAAGGCACAGGTGATCACGGATCGCAGACCGCCGGAGGCGTTTTTAAGATGTAAGAATATTATGATACCAGGGTCAAAAGGTCAGAAAGCCGATGCAAGCTTGCTTGCAAGAGGATTTTTGACCTCTTGACCCCAACATCATATTATTGTTGCATAATTTTGTAACGATTCAGAGTCATGTAAAATTGCTTTCCGTGGAAAGCAATTTTTTGAAGGGGAATGAACATGCAGAATAAGAGAGGGATTTGTGTCGGAGCAGTGGCAGTGATTGTCAGTGTTAGTTTTGCGAGTGTGGGGCCGGTTTTTGCGGATTGCGCGGTTAAAAAGTCAGTGCAGACAGAGCAGACAACGTCAGCGCAGTCAATAAAGACTGAAGAACCACAAAAGCAGGCAACGCAGGAAACTCAGCCAGCGCAGGAAGAAACAGAACAGAAACAAGCAGCACCGGAAATGACAATAGAAGAATCAACGACACAGGATTTTATGGATTTGATTGAGTATACAAAGGATTGGCAGACAGCAGAAGAAGCAACGCCAGAGAGTATGAATGTGGAAGAATCACAGCCAACTGAGGCAACTTCAAAAGATCCAATGACAATGGTTCCAATCAAGGGCATACATGCGTGTTATGGCACGATTGTAGAAATAAGGGACAACGCTATTATAGTTCAGGGCTTAGAGGAAAATGCAATAAACGATCGGGGAATCGACTGGTATTCAAAGTCTGATATTGCAGCTGTAAGCGGTTATGTGGATGGCCACGAGTGCACATCGGTAGATGATTTAAAAGCGGGCGATTTTGTATGCGCAATTCGATTTGGCTATATAGTCCAATCGACCGATAACGACTTTGATGGAATTGCAAAGTTTATCGTAATTTCACGTGATACAAATGAAAAAGCAGCAGATAAAGATTTGACGAGAGCAGCTGTGCGCTATGCTCAGAAAATTGCAGCAAAGGCAGCAGATAACGACTACCTTGATAAGTTGGAACTTTCTGATGATGCAATAAAATATGCGCAGAGCGCAGCGGGACTGTTAGATATCGCACCGGAAGAGATTATGGAGATCAATCTGGAAGATGCAATTAGTTCGATGTTTACGAGAAATATCAATTCTGATTTTCTGAATATGAAAACAAATTTGTTTGGAAATTACGTGAACCGCGAAGCAGATGAAGACATAGCTGCGGCTTTTGATGCATTTACAGAGGATGAACATATGAGCACCTATTATCCACTGGCATTTGATGGAGCAGTTGCTTTGTGGCTGTATTATGGCGAAGATCTTCCGAGCGTGTTTACAACATTTGTGCCAAAGTCTAATGCAGAGGGAGTGGAGGTGACAACGGCATATACAATATCAAATACAACGGAAATCAGGGCAACATTAACAGAGTCGTCGGTCTATCAAGAAGTGCGTGCAATGATAGAAAAGGGTACAAATGGAGATCCGATTAAGAAGATACTGGCAAGCAATGCGGTCATTTACAATGATTTGGACAGCTTTAATCCATTGAATTCAAATCAGGGCTATTATGTGGGCGAGTCAAAAGAAGCGGCAGATGAGACTTTTTATCGCACTATCGCTTACGATTCCATTCAATCCGCAGATGGCATGAGTAAATTGATTTCAGGGCTGTCAAATGATGTTGAGCAGAAACTCTGCGGTGTGCAGAAGACGTTAGTCGAGGCATTGACAGGGATAAAGCCGGGAACACTTGAGGCATATTACGCGCCGGAAGAGAATGAGGATCCGTATGTGCTTACCGAACTTCGCAATGCAGCATTTGGCGCAATCCAGGATACGACAAATCAGACTGCGGCATGGAAGTTCTCGCAGATCATCCATTCACAGATGTCCGCATACAGCGCACGTGAGGGATGGGATCGCGATGTGCTTCTTGTTTATTCCTTCTCAGATCTGACTGTACTCATTACAATTGAGCAGGGTGATAATAACTTTATGAAAGTGACACCATTGATTATTGTGACAGAAGAGAATAGTGAAAAGCTTGGTTCACAGGAGCAGATGGATTCTTTCATTCAGTCGCTCATCCGTCAGTACAATTTTGAAAAATTCGATATCGCTAATTGACAAAGCAGATTTCGGGTGATACTTTATCTGACAGGCGAACCAGTTATATTTAGCCGAATCAAGCAAGCAGCGAAGCGGATTGCGAATGTCCGCTTTGACAAGAGACGATTCAACTCAAATGAGTAATTGAGAAGAGTTCGATTAAAAGAGACAATTCAGAAAAGTTAATTTGAGTGAACTGAGTGCAAAAAAAGGTTCGTACAGAGAGGAATCAACGATTTATGATTTACGCGGATCATGCAGCAACAACAAAGATGAGTAAGACAGCAAAACAAGCGATGCTGTCTGCCATAGAAGAGAACTGGTGCAACCCGTCAAGCCCATATATGGCAGGGCAGCAGGCGTCTGGCGCGCTGATGGATGCGCGTGTGCGGATTGCCCGCTGTCTTGGTTGTCTGCCAAAGGAAGTTTATTTTACATCAGGAGGAAGTGAAGCAGATAATCAGGCAATTTTATCTGCGGCAGCTATCGGAAAAAGGCAGGGCAAAAAGCATATCATCTCAACGGCATTTGAGCACCATGCTGTTTTGCATACCTTAAAAAAGTTAGAAAAAGAAGGCTTTGAGATTACACTTCTTAGTGTTGGAGAAAAAGGAATTGTAAGTCCGTCACAGGTCGCGGAGACAATTCGCCCGGATACGGCACTCGTGACTGTAATGTATGCCAATAATGAGATCGGAACCATTCAGCCAATCCGTGAGATCGGAGAAGTGTGCAGACAAAATGGTGTGCTATTTCATACGGATGCAGTACAAGCTGCAGGTCATCTTCCAATCAATGTAAGGGAGGATCAAATCGACTTGTTATCTTTATCTGCACATAAATTCAACGGCCCCAAAGGGATTGGCGTGCTGTATGCAAAGAGTAACGTCTTTTTGAAAAATCTGATCGAGGGCGGCGGACAGGAGCGAGGAAAGCGCGCCGGAACAGAAAATCTTCCAGCCATCGTCGGAATGGCGGCAGCATTCGAGGAAGCCTGTGCATTACAAGAGGAGTATTCTGCTTATGTAACACAGCTTCGTGATCAGCTGATCGCAGGATTAAAGCAGATTCCAGATTCGATTTTAAATGGAGACGAGAAAAAACGTCTTCCTGGCAATGTGAATTTTTGCTTTAAGGGTACAGAGGCAGAAGGACTGCTGCTCTTACTTGATAATAAGGGAATCTGTGCCTCCTCAGGCTCTGCATGTACATCAGGATTTCTTGACCCAAGCCATGTGCTTCTGGCAATCGGAAGGGATCCGGAGACAGCACGAGGTTCTTTGCGCCTGACACTTGATTATGAAAATACACCAGAAGAGGTGGAGACAATCATTCGGGGTGTTACTGAGACGGTTAAAATCTTACGAGGAAAATAAAGTGATTCGCTTAATTGTGTGAAGACATTTTAATGATACCAGGGTCAAGAGGTCAGAAAGCCTTTTGACCCCAACATCATAATGATTATATATGTAATAATTATAAATACAACATTTCCGAATATGCCATAATAAATGGACCACTTCCCTTTCCTTCATCTGGAAGATAATATTCTGTAATCTCATAATTATTTGTATTGTTTGCGCTTGCCTTTAAATAAATATCCTCTAATATATTATCGTGAAGTTTTGTATTTACAATTGCATTAAAAGCTTTGATTGCAGGTTCACGGTAGGACTCGTCCAGCCATCCCTTGCGAACACCCTTTAACAGCATATAAATCATCATTGCAGTACCGCTGACCTCCAGACGATTTGTCGCAGTAACCGGCTGATTGGCAAGATTTGCCCATAATCCAGACTCATCCTGATACTTTAACATGCCGTCTGCAAACAGTTTTAAGGCAGCTTTTCGCTCATCCAGATAGCAATCCGGCAGGACCTCCATCACATCAACCATAGCCATTGCATACCAACCCATCGCGCGCGTCCAGTGGTAAGCGCAAGCATCTTCACGGCTGTTGCATGCATGATAATACATTCCAGTCGGCGCAAGCATCACATCGGCAACCCAATTCAATCGTTCATTAATAACTGCAAGCTGAGCAGCGTCACCAATCTTTGCAGCATAATGAGCTAAAAATGGCTGCAGCATGTAAATTCCATCCAGCCATACTTTATACTTTGGCGGCTGACCACCTGCCCAGCAGTGCCAGTAGTTTTTGCCAAGTGCATCTTCTGTATATTTTTCTACTAGAATATCGCCTTTTGAATTGACATGCTTTGGGTCTGTCAGATCGCGGTACAACTCAGCAGCAACCTCGGCATATGCTGGATTTTCATCAATCGCTTTCATGATGAGTGCAGCAGTCTTGTAACAGTCTGCACCGTGATGATCGACATATCCGGCAAGGTTGCGGCTTAAATGATGTACTCCATTTTCATCGGTCACAAGCATTGCATCCAAATATTCGAATACATAACGCTTGTATTCTGCACCATCTTCCGGTTTGGCTTCATATGTATCGTAAAGCCCTTCCATTACAACACCATTGTAATAGCTCCAGTCAAACAGGTATGGCTTTACAGACGGGGTGCGTTTCTCATTATCCCACGAAAAGAATTTATGCTCATCGGAAACAATTTCTTTTGGAATGTTGCAGGAAGAGTGGATCGTAAGCGCATCCACATAATTTTTTGCCTTTAAAATAGAGGCTTGAATATCGGCAGTTAAATTGCTCATAGGAATTCTCCAATCTTATTTATTGAATTTGGTAAAATCAGTATACCATGTAAAAAGCTCATTGAAAAGAAGAAATACATAATAATATAGATGTATCACACCGCCTTTCGTAAAACAACCGATCCATGAACAGTAACTCCCTTTCGCGAGCAAATATATTTCTTAAAGAAATAAGGTCTGGTAATCTGAAAAAAAGTATGATACAATACCAAAGATAACATTTTATGAACGAAAGGGAGGCAATTATGATAGCGAAAAGGAGGACAGCGGCATGTTGATTATAAATAATAAGGATAGATTGGAAGCGTTTGAATTGCAAACGAAGGAATTGTACGACGCATAGCAGTGGCTGTTGCAAATAGACAATGAAAAAATTGTATTTGCTATAGCCGTTGCTTTCCGGTAAATAGTACCGCACGGAAAGTCGCTGCCGCAGCAGCGCAGATTGAGAGGAGAGCATGAGCTATAGAAAGGCAGAGGAGATACTGCCAAGAGAATTGATTGAAGTGATCCA
This sequence comes from uncultured Oscillospiraceae bacterium, assembly GCA_963652495.1. GTDB lineage: Bacteria > Bacillota > Clostridia > Lachnospirales > Lachnospiraceae > Anthropogastromicrobium. Next base: position 17,600 of record CAVJTU010000026.1, on the reverse strand, counting down.
GCAGTACGTGGACGGAGAAAACATTTACATTCCGAGAAAGCTGGAGCATCGAAAGGGCTGGGGCGAGCGCACACAGGCGAGGAAAGAACTGGATGCACGCAACAGTGCCATATGCAGAGAGCATCGGGAGGGTGCGAGTGTTCCAAGGCTCTCACAGAAATATTATCTTACAGAAAAGAGCATACAGCGGATTATCCGCCAGTATCGTTAAAGAAAAGTAAAAGAAAATTAAAGAAGAGAAAGAGGGCTGCCATATGGTCACCTTAGAGATAAGTTGTCTTATATGTGCGAATTTAATGGCATCACTTGTGTAGAATAGGAAGAATCCTATACTTCAAAAGCAAGTTTTGGGGATAAAGATGAGATTCCTGTCTATAACAACGATAATCCAAAAGAATACCACCTTTAGGTGATGGGTAGTTCACATCTTTTCCGTCAGTAATACTGCGAAAAAGCTTGACGAGCCAGTGTTTGACGGGTATCATAGAAAGTCAAGGGAAGTTAAGAAAAATCCCTTGGCTTTTTTGTGAATGGGTGTCCCATGAACAATAACGTATTTACTATTATACCAGCGATGGAAGGCGCTAAAAAGAATGACACAATTTGAATCAAGAAATATAACAATGATGATGGATCTGTATGAGATGACAATGGCATACGGATATTTCAAAGAAAACGATACCGAGAAAAAGGTTGCGTTTGATGTATTTTACCGTAAGAATCCGGACGGCGGCGGATTTTCAATTTTTGCAGGATTGGAGCAGGTGATTGAGTATATTGAAAATATGCATTTCGAGGAGACCGATATTGAGTATTTCCGTTCCTTGAATCTGTTTGATGAGGATTTTCTCGCCTACTTAAAAGATTTTCGCTTCCACGGTGATGTTTATGCATTTGACGAGGGAACGATCATGTATCCAAATGAGCCGGTTGTTACCGTTGTTGCACCGTTAATCGAGGCACAGCTTGTTGAGACAGCAATTTTGGCACAGATCAATCACCAGAGTTTGATTGCAACAAAGGCAAGACGCATCGTAAAGGCAGCAGCAGGACGCAGTGTATCGGATTTTGGCGCAAGACGTGCTCACAACATGGATGCAGCCATCTACGGCGCACGCGCTTCCTATATTGGCGGTGTAAACGGTACTGCAACTGTCAGCGCAGGTCTGATGTTTGGTATTCCGGTAGGCGGAACCCATGCGCACAGCTGGGTTATGGAGCACAGCGACGAGCTGACAGCATTTCGCAGTTATGCAAAGGTATTTCCAAACAACTGCACATTGCTTGTTGATACCTACGATGTATTAAAATCTGGTGTTCCGAATGCCATCAAGGTATTTCAGGAGATGAAGGATGCAGGTATTCCGCTGACACGCTATGGCATTCGTCTGGACAGTGGAGACCTTGCCTATCTGTCCCGAAAGGCAAGAAAGATGCTTGATAAGGCAGGCTTTACCGATGCAAAGATCGTCGTTTCAAACAGCTTGGACGAGTATACGATCAGCTCCATTCTTTCTCAGGGCGGCTGCATCGACAGCTTTGGTGTCGGCGAGCGCATGATTACGGCAAAGACAGATCCTGTTTTCGGTGCTGTTTATAAGATTTGTGCCGTTGAGGAAAATGGCAAGTTTGCACCGAGAATCAAGGTTTCTGAGACGGTTGAGAAGATTACCAATCCGGGTCTGAAGAATGTATATCGTGTATACGATGAGGAAGGTCACGCAGTAGCCGATCTGATTACCGGATTTGATGAGAAGGTAGACTTCAGCCAGCCATATCGCTATGTAGATCCGGAGAAGCCGTGGAAGAACAGATGCTATGAGAATTGCACCGCAAAACCGCTTCTTCATAAGGTCATTGAGGGAGGAAAGCGTTTGACAAAAACGAAGTCTCTTCAGGAACTTCAGGCATATGTAAAGGAGCAGCTTGACAGCGAGATCTGGGAGGAGGAGCAGCGTTTCGAGAATCCGCATAAGCATTATATTGATATGAGTCCGGATTATTACGAGATGAAGATGAGCATGCTTCACGACATCAGAACCATATAAACGCAAACGCATAAACGCAATGATAAAAAGAGTGGTGACGCACGGCATGCATTTGAAATTTATAGAAATTTGCGGAAAGGCAGGGAAAGACTGTGAAAAAATTTGCCATAATCGGCGGCTCGTTTAACCCGGTGACAAAGGCGCATGTGGAGATCGGACAGATCGCTGCAAAAGAATTGGCCGGGTGGCAGATTTTATATATTCCGGCACCAGACCGTTTTCTGACTTCATGGAAGGCGATGGAACAGGGAGATATTTTGTCAGGAGAGCAGCGCCTTCGTTTATTAAAAAAGGCAACAGAAGTACACGGCTTTCTCTGCGAGGACTGTGAGGTATCTGGAAAGACAAGTGCGAGAACGTATGATACGATGCAGTATCTGAGAAGCTGTTATGGAGAGGTTACCAAACTTGTCTATGTGTGTGGTACGGACAAACTTTTTGAATTATCCACATGGCATCGCGCAGAAGGTATTTTTGAACTGGCAAAGATTCTGGTCATTCCGAGAGACGGGGACGAGCCGGAAAAAATGATCGAAGAAATTCCATTTTTAAAGGAGCGCAAAGATCGGATCTTAATCAGCCATGAGCCGCGAATTTACCCGGATTTCAGTGCAACGAAGGTTCGCGAGAGTATGAAGGCCGGAGACGGAAAATGGAAAGAAATGGTTCCAGAGGAGATACGATCAGATTTGGAGGCTTTGCAAAAAATGTAAAAGTCATCGGATGGTGAGACTTGAAAAAACGGGAATATGAATTTGAAAATATGAAATCTGGAAACAAGAGAGGATGGTAACAGAATGTCATTGAGCAAAAGCGGATATATAAAAGCAGTGGCAGTTCATATGAAGACATCATTGGGGCGACCAATGGAGAATGCAAAAGAGATTGTAAGACAGGTAATGCAGTACGAGAGCAAGAATCCGGATCTGATCGTATTTGGCGAGCTGACCATCAGCGGCTACAGCTGCGGTGATCTGTTTTTGCAGTCCTTTATGGAGGAGCAGTGCAAAAAAGCAGTCACTTATCTGCGTGATAATTTGCCGCAGTCCGATACGCTGATTGCAATCGGTGCTCCGCTTCGAAAAGACGGAATGCTGTTTAATACGGCACTTATTTTCAAAGGCAATCAGCTGCTTGGCATTGTACCAAAGACCTTTGTGCCAAATTATAGCGAGTTCTATGAAAAGAGATGGTTTGTTCCGGCAGACCGCAGATTTTCCGATACGATTTGTTTTGATGAGGTATTCTATGAGGAAGCTGATTCTGAAAATAATGAAACGACTTTCCCGTTTACACCGAATCTGATCGTAGAAGGGCGAAATGGCATCCGTCTGGCGTGTGAAATCTGTGAGGATTTGTGGGTAAATATTCCACCAAGCTCGTTCCATGCATCAGCAGGTGCCAATGTCATTGCCAATTTGTCTGCATCCAACGATGTGGTAACAAAGCCGGAGTATCGCAGAGACTTAGTTCGCATGCAGTCTGGCACCAATATGTGTGCATACGTGTATTGTTCTTCCGGAAGCGGTGAGAGTACGACTGATCTGATCTTTTCCGGTCACAACATTATCGCAGCCAATGGAGCGATTTTGGCAGACAGCAACAAGGAAGCTACAGAGGCATTGATTGATCTGGAGCGAATCAACAACGACCGTGTAAAGAACAACAGCATTTCTTATGCAGCTGCGCAGTATGCACAGATGGCATCCAATGGAAAAGGCTACGTGCGAATTAAGACACACAGTGACAGTGTAGAGCATTGGCCGATATCGTTGAATCCATATCCATTTGTTCCGAATGAGGCAGAGCGTGCCGGACGATGCCGTGAGATTATGCGCCTTCAGGCGACAGGTCTTGCAGAGCGTCTGACAAAGATTGGTATTCGCAAGTGTGTGATCGGTGTATCCGGTGGTCTGGATTCTACGCTTGCCCTTCTTGTCATCAAGGAAGCCTACGACATGCTTGGCTGGCCGCTTACCGATATCATCGGAATCACGATGCCGGGCTTTGGAACAACCGATCTGACAAAGACTAATTCGTGGAAACTGATGGAGCAGCTAGGCATTACCATTCGCATGGTCGATATCACAAAGGCATGCCTGCAGCATTTTGAAGATATCGGACATCGGCGCGACAGCTATGATGTAACTTATGAGAATACGCAGGCAAGAGAGCGCACCCAGATTTTGATGGATATCGCAAATAAAGAGGGCGGTATCGTAGTCGGAACAGGTGATATGTCGGAACTGGCACTTGGCTGGTGTACCTACAATGGCGATCATATGTCCATGTATGCCGTAAACGTCAGCGTGCCGAAGACACTTGTTAAGTATCTGGTGCATGCATATGCCGAGCTTCATCCGATTGTCCATGATACGCTTGAGTCCATTTGTGATACGATCATCAGTCCGGAACTTCTTCCGCCAGATGCAGAAGGCAATATTGCACAGTCTACAGAGGCAACGATCGGAAAGTATGATCTGCACGATTTCTTTTTGTACCATTTTGTCCGTAATGGTTTCACAAAGGAGAAGATTCAAAAGCTTGCTGAGATTGCGTTCGCACAGAAGAATGTGACGAAGGAGGAGATTGCGTCCACACTGGATAACTTCTTCCGTCGTTTCTATGCACAGCAATTTAAGCGATCTTGTCTGCCGGATGGCCCGAAGGTCGGTACGGTATCGCTTTCCCCGCGTGGTGACTGGAGAATGCCGTCGGATGCAAAGAATCCATATTGAATGCGACTCTTCACTGCCAATCTGGGGTGTGACCCGTGAACAAGGACTAAAAATGATAAAATATATCAATAGCATAGACGACACTTGACAAATACTCCCTTGGGGCATACGATAGAGATACCCCAAGGGGGTATATTTAATTACAGACAAAATCTGGTTTATGTAGTTGAAAAGAAGGCAGGTGCAGATAGTATGATTAAGACAACATTAAAGATTGACGGAATGATGTGTGGCATGTGCGAGGCACATATGAATGAGCTGATTCGCAGCAATTTCAAGGTAAAGAAGGTTTCTTCCTCTGCAAAGGATGGCGAGACCGTTGTAATCAGCGAGGATGCACTGGATATTCCATGGGCGAAGAATAAGATCAAAGAAATCGGATATGAGCTCGTTTCCTACGAGAGTGAGCCATACGAGAAGAAAGGCTTTTTCCACTTCGGAAGAAAGTAATTTTTTCCAAAAAGTGCAGGAAAGGTGTAAGCAGAAAAAACATAGTTGCATGAAGATCTGCAAATGAGTCAAAGCGGACATTTGCAATCCGCTTCGCTACTTGCTTGATTCAGTTAAATAAAAAAGACAGGCAGCACAGAGTAAGAAATTTCTGTGCTGCCTGTTTGCGTTTTTTAATACAAATTTGCCGCAATCGAAGCCACAACAACGGTTAATAGTCCGGTTACAGCGATGGACAAACTGCTGATGGCACCCTCGACTTCGCCCATTTCCATGGCCTTAGCAGTTCCGATTGCATGGGCAGAGGAACCCAGTCCAACGCCTCTTGCAACAGGCTCTGTGATATGGAAGAGCTTGCAAATTGGCTCGCCAATGATATTTCCAAATACACCGGTAATGATGATAACAGCAACGGTAATCGTTGTGATTCCGCCAAGCTCTGTAGAGACATCCATACCGATTGCTGTGGTGATGGACTTCGGAAGCAGAGTAACATACTGCTCATGTGTCAGGCCAAACAAAAGTGAGAATGCATAGACACAAAGCACGCAGGAAATGATGCCCGAAACGATTCCGGCGATGATTGCTTTCCAGTTGCTTTTTAGCTTTTCAATCTGCTCATACAGCGGAATGGCAAGACATACAGTCGCCGGAGTCAGAAGATAGCTTAAATATTTTGCACTGATGTTATAGCTCTGGTAATCGACATTAAAAATAAGTAAAATCGCAATGACGAGGATAATGCTGATCAAAAGCGGATTTAAAATAGGTGATTTAAATTTCTTCTTTAAGAGTGAGCCAATCTCATAGGCTACCAAACTCAAAGCAGCACCAAAAAATAAAGAATTTGTCAAAAAATCAAGCATGGTTATGCACAGACCCCCTTATATTGATTTAGAAGACGCCTTTTTTTGCGCCTCTTTTTTTATTACAAACTGTGTGATTTTTCCGGAAACAACCATTACTACAATTGTTGAAACAATGGTGATTACGGCAACTGGCACACTGATCGGAGCTAACTGTGGCCAGGACTCCAGCAGTCCGACACCAGCCGGAATAAACATAACTGGCATAATTTCAATTAACAGCTTTCCGGTATCTTTAACATGTTCCATTTTAATAAAACCACTTAACAGACCGATAAACAGAATCGCAAAGCCGTACACGCTTGCCGGAACCGGAAGCGGCAGAACCTCGTGAAGCAGTTCTCCGATAAAGGAAATCAGAAGAATTAGCAGAAATTGTCTGAGATATTTCATAACATATATGCCTCCTATGTATACAGTTGATAAAAATAAGGGAACTTGTCCTTTTAAATCACAAGCATTACTTTAGCACAGAACCACGTTGAAGACAAGTGGAAGAAATAGCCGCAATAATGCCCTAAAAAACGAATTTTATTTGTAAAGTGATGATATTGACAATCCATGCGTGAGCAGATACAATGAGAAATATACAGAATCAGTTGAAAAAATGGAAAAAATGTCATCAAAACGCAGTAAAAAAATACAAAGAAAATACAAAAACGAAAGGAGAAAAAAATTAAAAGTTAGTCGCAACTTCAGCTTTACAACCGCATATAGATATGGTATAGTGAGCAAAACTACTCTTTGCACTGCAGTATTTAATACAGTACAAACTGAGCAGGCCGGGAATTTCCTGGAGCCGGGTCGTAAGGCGACAGTGGATCAAAAGCATCTACGGGACAGTATATGTAATTACTGGTTTCGTGGATGTTTTTTTATTCTCCACGAAAAAATAAGTGCCATAAAGAGTTATCAACCCATCATTTATCAGGAGGTAACTACTATGGAAAAAACAAAAAAACAAAATTTGCAGATGAATCAGAAGCAAAAAGCAAATATGCAGGAAAGCCAGTTTGAAAAAGAGGCGATGAAGGTCTCAACGGTCAGTATTGTTGTCAATGTGATACTTTCACTTTTCAAACTGTTTGCCGGAGTGCTTGCTCATTCTGGTGCAATGGTCAGTGATGCGATTCACTCTGCATCTGATGTATTCAGCACAATTGTTGTAATGATCGGAATCCATCTGTCTGGTCAGAAATCCGATAAGGAGCATCCATATGGTCACGAGCGAATGGAGTGCGTAGCAGCTGTAATTTTGGCAACCGTTCTTGCAATAACCGGTCTTGGAATCGGCTGGTCAGCTATTCAGTCTATTGCAAAGGAAAGTACCGGAGTAGTCGTAATACCTGGCATGCTTGCACTCGTTGCGGCAGCAGTCTCTATTCTTACAAAAGAGGCCATGTATTGGTATACCAGATTTTATGCGAAGAAAATTGATTCAAGTGCGCTTATGGCTGATGCATGGCATCATCGCTCGGATGCGCTTTCTTCTATCGGCGCGCTGGTTGGTATCGCAGCATCCCGAATGGGCTATCCGTTGATGGATCCGCTCGCCAGTTTGGTAATTTGCGTCTTTATTGAAAAGGCAGCATTTGATATTTTCAAAGATGCCATAGACAAGATGGTAGATAAGGCATGTGACGATGAAACCGAGCAGGCGATTCGCGATTGCGCCGGACAGCAGGAGGGAGTTGTCCGCATTGATATGCTTAAGACACGAGTATTCGGAAACAAAATTTATGTGGATATCGAGATCGAAGCCGATGGAAATGAGACGCTTCGTGAGGCCCATGCAGTTGCCGAGCGTGTTCATAATTGCATTGAAAGCGAATTCCCGAAGGTAAAGCACATCATGGTGCATGTGAATCCGGCTTAAAAAGAAAGCCGTAAAAATAGAATCGCGATAACAGTCAAAAAGAAAGTTATATTAGCTAAACAAAATAATTACGTAAAATAAGAAAAGTCCCGTCAGCACGTAAGTGTATGGCGGGATTTTTTGTAACTAGACAAGAGAAAGCAGATGGACTATACTGAAGAAAATGGGAGAAAAAATAGCGCACTTTGCGCGGAAAAGAGGTCTAATCATATGATTCGAGTAACGGTATGGAATGAATATTTGCATGAGAAGGAAGAGCCGGTGCGGCACATTTACCCGAATGGAATCCATGGCTGCATTAAGGAATTTCTGGAAAGAGACGAAGAATTTAGCATTCGCACAGCTACATTTGACATGCCAGAGCACGGTCTAACAGAGGAGGTTCTGTCCCGGACGGATGTACTCATTTTCTGGAGCCATATGCGTCAGAATGAATTTTCAGATGAAGTTGCAGCGCGTGTATGTAATCATGTCCGTCAGGGTATGGGACTTATCGCACTGCATTCGGCGCATTTTTCCAAAATTATGAAGGGACTGCTCGGAACAAGCATGACTCTTCGCTGGAAGCACGGGCAGAGCGAGCGTGTCTTCTGTACGGCACCATATCATCCAATCGCAGAGGGCATCCCGGAGCGATTCGATATTCCACAGGAGGAAATGTACGGAGAGTATTTTGACATTCCAAAGCCGGATGATGTGATTTTTACCGGATGGTTTTCGTGTGGGGAAGTCTTTAGAAGCGGTTGTACATTCCACAGCGGATATGGAAAGATTTTTTATTTCCAACCAGGCCATGAGGAGTATCCGGTCTATTATATACCAGAGGTTCAAAAAGTAATCCGTAACGCAGTTCACTGGTGCAAGCCAGTTGTGCGAAAGACAAGTCCTCTTGACTGCGCAGAGGTAAAGGAGGTAACACTTCCATGAGAATATCTGTATTTTATGAGCATATAGAAAAAGCATGTGAGCAGACAAAAAAGCCGATCCGTGAGGTGCTTGCATATGTGAAGGTATGCGGTATTGATGGCGTAGAGATGGACTATGATGAGCTTGCCGATGACAGCCGGGATATTTTGAAGAATCTACGGGACGCAGGGCTAGTAATCAGCAGTATCTATTGCTTTTGCCATTTGGATACCAATCCACAGGAACAAAAATGCTTAGATGCCATTGAACTGGCAGCAAAAAACGGATGCAGCCGTGTCCTTCTTGTGCCAGGCTTTTTCAATGAGACAGATGCCGCAGCACTGGGCGCATGTGCGCATGACTGGAAAAAGACATCAGCATTTATGCAGTCCAATAAAACCGTGAAAAATATCACCGAGGGACTTCGCAGAGCCGCCAATTATGCAAATGGAAAACATGTCACTGTGACATTAGAGGATTTTGACAGTATATCGTCGCCATGCTCCAGAAAAAATGCGTTAAAATGCTTTATGGAACATGTGCCAGGACTTGGCTAGACATTAGATGCCGGAAATTTTGCTTACAGCAGTGAGAATATTTTAGATGCATATGAATTGCTTCATGCGTATACTGTGCACGTACATTGTAAGGACAGAGGAACGGAAAATCCTACATCAAATGGAATTACAGGTATATACAATAGGGGATTGCGTCCTGTCAGTGCAGGAGATGGTTATATTCCACTTGATACGATTCTTTCCTATTTAAAGAGAGACGGCTATGATGGATGGCTGGCGATTGAGCAGTTTGGACTGGAAAATCAGTATGATGGGATTGCAAGGTCGGCTAAGTATTTGAAAGCGTTGATGTAAGAAACGCAAAATGAAAGCTGGAAAAACTATGATAGAGCAAAAATAAGATTAGGCCCGCCAGTTGACGGGCCACCCCATTTTTTGCTGCTTGCTGCCTGCTTTTTGCTAGTTGTTATTTTGCTGCTTGATTTTTTATTACCTGTTTTTGTTTCTGCTCCTTTGTTTCATGTCGTGATATAAGTATCATATCCGGCAGCACGCAGGCGATATTCCATTCGGATCGCATTTTCCAAACGTGAAAAAGCACCGACTTGAACCTTGTACCAGTCGCCATCCATCAGAATAAAAGCAGGAAAGCCTTCCTCAGTGAGCTGTTCGTTTAACTCATAGGCATAATTGCGGTTTTGGAAAGCACCCACCTGTACGCGGTAAAGCTTTGGCGGTCGTGTGTTATCAAAGAGAGGAGGTCGTCTTTGCTGGTTTTGTTGTCTTGGCGGCGGATTGTTTGATTGATTATTTTCTGAAGGACGATTTGCGGCAGTTTGAAAGCCGGAAGACAGATCTGCCTGAAAATCAGAATGCGGGCTTGCAATATCTGCCTGAAAGCCGGAGGCATCGTCAAATACAGTATCCGAAGCTGCATCAATCATGTTGCCAGCTGGAAAATCTGAATCTGTATTTGCTGCCATACGAGAGCCAGAGCCCTCCTGAGGCATCACCGTATAGGGCGCGGAAGATGCAGAATCAGTAGAAGAAATATTTGAAGAAACATCTGAATAATTGGATGAACTTGAAGAGAAAACGGGGCGTTTTGGCAGCTGTCCTTCATTTCGCAATGTCTCTAAGATACCGTTTGCAATTGCAGCGGCAATCTCCTCAAATTCATCGTCGAACTTCTGGTTGTCAGCTTCATTGTCGATAAATCCGGTTTCAATCAGAACGGCAGGCATACGGGAGCGGCGCAGTATGGCAAGACCGGGGCGCTCAATTACACCGAGATCGCGAAAACCGAGTGCGGCAAGCTCACGATTGATGTCACGTGCCATCTGAGCGGCGACACCACGATCCGCATAAACAAGTGTCTGAATGCCTGAAGCACTTCCGGCATTTGGCGAAGCGTTTCGATGAAAAGAAATCAGATAGTCAGCACCGCTTTCATTTGCAATCATCGCTTTTCGGTAGGGACTGTCATAAACATCATCCGTTCGTGTATACAAAACATCAACATTCTGTCTGGCAAGCAGTTCTCCAACAGCGAGTGCCAGCCTCAGATTATCGTCTTTTTCCTGCCGCCCCTGATAGACGGCTCCCGGATCCAGTCCGCCGTGCCCAGGATCAATAATAACAGTTGGCATTATAAGACCCCTCAAAAAGTTTGCTCTCTATAGCATATGGTTTATGGATGGAAGTGCTACAAATGAAAGCACTACAAGTCACCACAAGTGGAAATACTACAAACAAAGATACTATGATGTTGGGGTCAAAAGGCATTTTGACCCTGGTATCATCAGAATAATTGTCAAATCGCCTTCGTAGACCAACCTGCCTGCGAACGGAAACTTTAATTTGCGCATCCCACCAAGTTGTGCTAGGATATAGGACAGAATACAGGAGGAAACAATATGATTCAGGATATTACACCACATCAGTATGACAATCATTATACCGAATATCAGCCGGATAAAAAGGATTTTTGTATCTGCATCAAGGATGGGAGAGTACTTTTGTGCCGGGATGAGGCGAAAAATGACAGCTGGTACATACCGACTTTTGAGGAAATCAAGCAAACGATTGACAATTCCGTTTACTTATTTGCCATTGACAAAAAGCATTACTTTTTAAAGCAGATGACGGGAGAAGAGGACACCGGTTTTCTTGAAGATGAGAGTAATATGACAGCTGGCCCATCTGATGACTTACAGGCACTTGAAAATACAAAAGGACTTGCCGGAGTCTGGAAAAACAGACGTGATATGCGTGAGGTTATGCCGCGTTTTATTGCTTTTGCCGGAATTACGGCGCTTCAGCTTGACGGCTGGTATCGAAACAACCGCTACTGCGGTCATTGCGGTGGCTCTTTAAAGAGAGATCACAGGGAGCGTAAGCTGTACTGTGAAAAATGTGGCAGCCATGTATACCCGCGCATCAACCCGGCAGTCATCATTGCCGTTACAAAGGGCTCAAAGCTTCTTATGACAAAGTATGCTGGAAGGACTTATACCAGATATGCGCTTGTAGCGGGTTTTACTGAGATTGGTGAGACACTTGAGCAGACAGTAGCCAGAGAAGTCATGGAGGAGACTGGTATCCGTGTAAAGAATCTTCGCTACTATAAGAGTCAGCCATGGTCTTTTACGGATACGCTGCTGATGGGATTTTTCTGCGATGCGGATGGAGAACAGGATATTCGCATGGATAAAGAAGAACTTTCCGTTGCGGAGTGGATTGAGCGTGATAAAATCAATCAGGCTCAGGATTCTTACGATGACCTGAGCCTGACAAATGAGATGATCCGTTATTTTCGGGATCATAAAGAAGCATTTTAATCCTTTTTATAGAAGCGAAGCACACCGTCCATGCGTGATGTCATATTTAACAGCAGACTGTCTGCGATCGTCAGCGCACACATTGCCTCGACTACGACGACTGCACGAGGAACGATTAACGGATCATGACGACCTTTGATTGTCAGTTCCATCGGTTCAAGATCGCGCGAGATGGTTTGCTGTGGACGAAAGATCGAAGGAGTCGGTTTTACTGCCGCACGGACAAGAATCATATCGCCGTCACTGATGCCGCCGAGAATGCCGCCTGCATGGTTGGTTTTCTTGGCGGCTTTTCCGTCCCTATTAATATAGAAGGAATCGTTATTTTCTGAGCCGACTGCATGTGCCGCTGCGAAGCCGTCGCCGATCTCGATGCCCTTGACAGCGCCGATGGAGACAAGTGCCTTGGAGAGATTCGCATCAAGCTTTTCAAAAACCGGATCGCCAAGGCCAGCCGGAACACCTGTAATGCGACACTCGATTACACCGCCGGAGGATTCTTTTTCTTCCATCATGCGGTCCACATATTCCTGAGCTTTTGCAGCAGCGTCTGCATCCGGCAGATGAAATGGATTGTTGTCGATTTCTTCCGGACAAAAGTGCTCTGCCGTAACCGGACCGATAGACGATGCATAAGCAGTAATGGAAATGCCAAGCTGTTCAAGAAGCTTCATTGCCACAGCACCGCCTGCCACGCGGCCGATTGTCTCACGGCCAGAGGAACGTCCGCCGCCGCGGTAATCGCGAAAACCATATTTCTGGTCAAACGTATAATCGGCATGACCCGGACGATAGCTCTTTGCAATATCAGAGTAATCTTTGGAGCGCTGCGTCTCATTGATGACCTCCATCGCGATTGGAGTTCCTGTCGTGCGTCCTTCAAATATGCCGGAAAGGATGTGCACACGGTCAGCTTCGTTTCGCGGCGTGGAGTAGCGTGACTGCCCCGGACGTCTGCGGTTTAACTGCATCTGTATGTCTTCTTCTGTGAGGGAAAGTCCTGCAGGGCAGCCGTCAACGACGACTCCGATTGACGGGCCGTGGGACTCGCCCCAGGTAGTAATGCGAAAAATAGTGCCAAAGGATGAACCTGCCATAAAAACCTGCCTTTCTGTACAAAAAATCAGCTTCGTTTATGCGAAGTGTATGAATGATACGAATTATATAAATATGTTATACGAACTGGTTGGACGTTTCATCGTATGAATAGTCGATCTGTGCGAGTGTATCACAGATTTGCTTTTTATCTGCATCAAGACTGCTGCACAGCTCATCAAGGGTCGGATAAAAGTCACGAAGCTGTGTATTGAGATAGCTTAAAAGAATTACTGGATCGTTTGGTAAATTATTCATGGGAATCCTCCTTTTCGCAGCCGCAGGTGCAATGGCTATGAGCAGGATTTGAACCGCTTTGCGCATTGCTTTCGTGTGAAACGTCTGTATGCGAATCACATACATGCGAATCACATATATGTGAATGGGAAATGCCGTGGCTATCGAACTCACCCGGGCAGCTGGTGTGCAGATAGCTGTCTACAAAATGATGAAGAAGCGCTGCCTGCGTAGTATTTGCAATATGATAATGGACTTCCTTGCCGTGACGGCTTCCTGTGATCAGTCCTGCATCCTTTAAGCAGCGCAGGTGATGGGAGACAGCCGGTGCACTCATGCCGATTGCGGCTGAGATATTTAAAACGCATTCCTCACTGTGGCAGAGAAGCCAGAAAATCTGAAGGCGTGTTCCATCACACAGCTGCTTGAAGGCGCTGGCCATATCCGCACAGGTGTCTTTGGAGGGCATCGCCTCAAGGACGTTATGGATATCCCCGTGATTGTGGGGGAGAATTGGAGTTGTCATATAAAGTACCGTGCCTTTCTGTAGCCTGACGGACGCACCGCAGGCCGCTATTTGGCAAGATTGATTGCTCAAAAGCAAGAATCTTACAACCATGCCATCTATTTTACTATAGGAAAAATAAAATTACAAGAATTTTTAGGAATTTCCACTTTACTAATTGCCAGATTATGTTATAATATTAACAGAGTGTCTGTGAAAACAGTAAAGGTCTGTTTGGACACAAAAGAAAACCGGGAGCAATCCCTTATTTTAGGAGGTTTATAATGGCTAAGTGGGTTTACAAGTTCCAGGAAGGCAATGCTTCTATGAGAAATCTTCTCGGAGGCAAGGGCTGTAACCTGGCTGAGATGACCGGTCTTGGCATGCCGATTCCACAGGGTTTCACAGTAACTACTGAGGCATGTACCGAGTACTATAACTGCGGTAAGAAGATTTCTGACGAGATTCAGACACAGATCTTCGAGGCTTTAAAGTGGCTGGAGGAGTACAACGGTAAGAAGTTAGGTGATGTAGAGGATCCGTTACTTGTTTCCGTTCGTTCTGGTGCACGTGCATCCATGCCGGGTATGATGGATACCATCCTGAACCTGGGTCTGAACGATGTATCTGTTGAAGGTTTCGCAAAGAAGACTGGCAATCCGAGATTTGCTTACGATTCCTACAGAAGATTCATTCAGATGTTCTCTGATGTCGTTATGGAGGTTCCGAAGAGCCATTTTGAGAAGATCATCGATGAGATCAAGGCTGAGAAGGGTGTAACCTACGATGTAGAGCTGACCGCTGATGATTTAAAGGAACTGATCGTTCGCTTCAAGAAGGTTTACTTCGATGCAATGGGAACTGAGTTTCCACAGGATCCGACTGTACAGTTAATGGAGGCTGTAAAGGCTGTATTCCGTTCTTGGGATAATCCGCGTGCAATCGTATACCGTCGTATGAATGATATTCCTGGTGACTGGGGTACCGCTGTAAACGTACAGACCATGGTATTTGGTAACAAGGGTGAGACATCTGGTACAGGTGTTGCATTTACCCGTAACCCATCTACCGGTGCAAAGGGTATCTTCGGCGAGTATTTGTTAAACGCACAGGGCGAGGATGTTGTTGCCGGTGTTCGTACACCTCAGCCAATCTCCACTCTGGAGCAGGCTATGCCGGATGTTTACAAGCAGTTCATGGAACTGGCTACCAACCTTGAGAACCACTTCCATGATATGCAGGATATGGAGTTTACCATCGAGGAAGGCAAGCTGTACTTTTTACAGACACGTAACGGTAAGAGAACCGCTCCGGCTGCAATCAAGATCGCTTGTGATCTGGTAGACGAGGGACAGATTACTCCTGAGGAAGCTGTATGCCGTATCGAGGCGAAGTCTCTGGATCAGCTGCTTCACCCAACATTCGACTCGGCTGCATTGAAGGCTGGTGAGGTTATCGGTTCTGCACTTCCGGCATCTCCTGGTGCTGCTGCCGGTAAGGTTTACTTTACAGCAGATGAGGCTAAGGCTGCTGGTATCGGCGGAAGAGGAGAAAGAGTTATCCTGGTTCGTCTGGAGACTTCTCCTGAGGATATCGAGGGTATGCATGCATCCCAGGGTATCCTGACCGTTCGTGGTGGTATGACCTCTCACGCAGCAGTAGTTGCACGTGGTATGGGTACCTGCTGTGTATCCGGCTGCGGCGAAATCAAGATCGACGAGGAGGCTAAGACCTTCGAGTTAGGTGGTTACACATTCCATGAGGGAGATTACATTTCTCTGGATGGCACTACCGGTAAGATTTACAAGGGTGACATCAAGACCGTTGAGGCATCTGTAGGTGGAGACTTCGGACGTGTTATGGCTTGGGCTGACCAGTTCAGAAAGCTGTCCGTACGTACAAACGCAGATACTCCGGCAGATACCATCAACGCAGTAAGACTGGGTGCAGAAGGTATCGGTCTTTGCCGTACTGAGCATATGTTCTTCGGTGAGGAGAGAATCCCGAAGATCCGTAAGATGATCCTTTCCAAGACTGTTGAGCAGAGAGAGGCTGCATTAGCAGAGCTGCTTCAGTTCCAGAAGGCTGACTTCAAGGCTATGTACGAGGCTCTTGAGGGACGTCCGATGACCGTTCGTTACTTAGATCCGCCGCTGCATGAGTTCGTTCCGACCGATTCGGAAGATATCGCAGCACTGGCTAAGGATATGAACCTGACCGTTGAGGAAGTAACTGCTACCTGCGAGTCCCTGCATGAGTTCAACCCAATGATGGGTCATCGTGGATGCCGTCTGGCTGTTACCTATCCTGAGATCGCTAAGATGCAGACAAGAGCCGTTATGGAAGCTGCTATCGAGGTTGCTGAGGAGAAGGGTTATGACATCGTTCCAGAGATCATGATTCCGTTAGTAGGCGAGAAGAAAGAGCTGAAGTTCGTTAAGGACGTTGTTGTAGAAGTTGCAGAGCAGGTTAAGAAGGAAAAGAATTCCGACATGCAGTATCACATCGGTACCATGATCGAGATTCCGCGTGCTGCACTGACCGCTGACAAGATTGCTGAGGAAGCTGAGTTCTTCTCATTTGGTACAAACGACCTGACTCAGATGACCTTCGGTTTCTCCCGTGATGATGCAGGTAAGTTCCTTGATTCTTACTACAAGGCAAAGATCTACGAGTCCGATCCATTTGCAAGACTGGATCAGGAGGGTGTAGGTCAGCTGGTTAAGATGGCAGTTGAGAAGGGACGCGCTACCAGACCGAACTTAAAGTGCGGTATCTGTGGTGAGCACGGTGGAGATCCGAGTTCCGTAGAGTTCTGCCATAAGATCGGTTTGAATTATGTTTCCTGCTCACCGTTCCGTGTGCCGATCGCAAGACTGGCTGCTGCACAGGCTGCATTAAACAATAAGTAATTCAATATATGATTTTATTACAGGGCAAGTGGAGTCGGGTTTACCGGATTCCTTGCCCCAAGTATAAAAAGATCCTTGAGACTTTGAAAAACAAATTTTGAAGTCTCAGGGATTTTTTTCTTACCTTATTTATTGGAGAGATACCTTTAATGTGATTTGCGTCTATAACTACATGACAGCTGCATAAAACAATGCTATAATGTGGAGGTAAAAACGAAAAGAGGTGTATGTATGGCCAGGTGATGTCTGATGCCGTTTTCTTATATAGTTTAAATTTATGGATACGGCAATTTTTGTGTATTATACAAATCACTTAGATGAAATTATAATAGTGTTCAGAAACGAGTTAATAAGTTGGAGGGAACACTTTATGCAGACATCAGTAATTGGTTTTCCAAGAATTGGAACCTTAAGAGAATTAAAATTTGCTTCTGAGAAATATTTCAAGAAGGAAATTGAAGCAGAAGAATTGTTGCAAAAGGCGCAGGAGTTAAGAAAGAAGCATTGGACAACGCAGAAAAATGCGGGAATTGATTGTATTTCAAGCAATGATTTTTCATAATTAAAATCCTTTCGTATGTCATAGGCGGAAACCCACTTCCCTTGGGA
>CAVJTU010000025.1:0-35267 GCA_963652495.1 uncultured Oscillospiraceae bacterium | reverse complement strand
AAAATCCTCTTGCAAGCAAGCTTGCATCGGCTTTCTGACCTTTTGACCCTGGTATTCATTTTATTAGTTTGCAGCTGCTGCAAATGCTTCATACTGCTCTGTGGTATACGCTTCCTTAGATGTCTCGAAGTTTACGTAACGATATCCGCTAATGATACCATACAGGCTGTTTACCTTGCTGTAATCATTTACATGAGTCAGCTGCCAATGAATATTATAGTACAGCGGCAGCGACAGCACGTTCTCGATCATGTAAGCCTCTGCATCTGCATATGCCTCATAACGTGCATCCATGTCCCCTGTGATGGCATTTGCTGCATCTACCATCTCGGTAAAGGTCTTATAGGTTGCAACTAACTCCGGTGAATCCTCCTCGGTCAGCTCATTTGCATAAGTATATGAAGTGGAGAAGTATGCATTATCATTTCCGTAGGTTTCCTGAACCATGAAGTTCTGAGGATCACCATAGTCAGCACCCCAGCCGCTGATTGCGATGGAGAACAGATGAGGAATACGAACTTCCTGAGCAAAGCTGCTGACATATTCCTTAATATTTAATGTGATAAAATCATCACCTAAAGACTCTGAGAATGCCTGCTTTAATACCTGTGCAGTATCGGCTGCTGTCTGGTTGCCGCTTGCAATATAGTAATCACACTCAACCGGGAAAGTGACGCCTGCTGCTGTCAGTTCCTCGATAGCCTGTGCCTTATACTCAGCAAACTTGTCTGCATCGAGACGAACCATTGTCTCGCCGTTGTACTCTCCGATACCCAGTCTGTCAAGAACAAGATCTACATAATCAGTACCATCAGAAGTAAAGCAAAGTCCCTTCATGGTATATGCATTATTCTCACACTTTAACGGATTGATCGCATTTGTTCTTGCATAGTAGCTTTCCAGATCCAGTCCGTAATACAGGCTCTTTCGGAATGCCAGATTTGCGATTGCGGTATTCCAGTTTGTATCAGGATTTCCATCGGAATCCAACTTATTGAAATTAAACTTCATCTGCCAGGAATACTTGTCCGGACGAGTCTCAACAAGCTGATCGTGATACTGGTTATTCTCATCCTCGCTGATGATCTTTAAGTTGCTCTCTGTCAGTTCTACTGCATCAAGTTCTCCTGTCTCATACAGCTGGAATGCGGTATCAAGAGAATCGACCATCTTAATTACGACTTCATCAAATGTAGTGCTGTCTGTATCGTACCAGGACTCATTTCTGGTTAAGATCTTCTCATTGCCCTGAATGTACTCGGTGATGGTATACGGTCCGTCGTACCAGATCTGATCGTAGCTGGCTGCCAGATAACCGTCTGCACCAATACTTTCAAGAAGTGCGCCTGACACCGGATACATACATGCATATGTACATACGGTATCGAAATATGGGATCTCTGCCAGACAGTTTACAACAAATGTATAATCATCCGGCACTTCAATACCTGTCATATCAAGAAACTCCTGAATGTCGATATTCATGGCTGCTTCTTCGTCAAGTCCCTTTGTATACTCATAATACTCGGAAGCGCCTTCGATCATCTCAATCGGCATGGAAGTATTGGTGGCTCCGTTCTTCCAATAGTTCAATGTAAACTCAAGACCATATGCAAAATCCATCGCGGTCAGCTTTGCCATCTCATTGCCCTGGTAGTCAACCCAGGTAACATCATCTCTTAAATTGAATGTCCAGGTCTTTCCATTATCCTCAGTACCCCACTCTTTTGCAATGCCGGCAATCAGCTCGCCCTTCGTGTCCATGGAAAGAAGTCCGTCTACACAGTTTGTCAAAACCTGAAGTTCCTTTGCACTCTGGGAATTTTGGATACAAAATGTCTCCATCTCATTGGCTGCTGTCTGGTACGTGTAATAAGATGTCAGTCCCTCAGTCTCATCTGCCATCGCTGCTGTTGGTGCCATCGCCGCTGCCATTGCTGCTGCAAGTGTCACCGCAAGTGTTTTCTTATTTTTCATAATCTGCTCCTTTCGCTGCCGGGAAGGCCGCCCCTTAATGCCGGATACCAATAAAAAAGCAAAGGAAACAATGGCACTTCTAATCGCCATTGATTATCCTTTGCTTTCTTTTCTTTCGTTATTCAGCTGTTTTTTATTATATTATTCTGTGTTGCTGTTGTCAAGCACTTTTTTGCTTTACTTTAGCAAAACTGCGAAGTAATGAATAGTTCATGCTGCTTCTTTACTTTGCTGCTGCCTCAAAAGCCTCATACTGTTCTGTCGTATATGCATCCTTAGAAGTCTCATAATTTACATAACGGTAATTACATACAATACCAAATGGTGCTGAGATCTTACTGTAATCATTTACATGAGTCAGCTGCCAGTTGATCTTGTAATATACCGGAAGCGATAAAACATTCTCGATCATATAAGCCTCTGCATCTGCATATGCTTCGTAGCGGGCATCCATGTCATCGGTAATGGCATTTGCTGCGTCTACCATCTCGGTAAAAGTCTTGTACTCTGCAACCAGTTCAGGGGCATCCTCCTCTGTCAGTTCATTTGCATAGGTTACTTCATTTGAGAATACAGCGTTATCGCTGCCATACACTTCCTGTGCCATAAAGTTCTGCGGATCGCCATAGTCGGCACTCCAGCCGCTGATCGCAATAGAGAACAGATGCGGTGTACGTACCTCCTGCGCATAGCTGCTGATGTATTCTTTAATCGTAAACTGAATGTAATCATCTCCAAGGCAATCGGAAAATGCCTGCTTTAATACCTGTGCGGTATCGGCTGCTGTCTGATCGCCGCCTGCAATGTAATAGTCGCACTCAATCGGGAAGGTAACACCAGCTGCCGTCAGCTCTTCGATTGCCTGTGCCTTCTTTTCTTCAAATTTCTCCTTATTCAGACGAACCATAGTCTCGCCGTTGTAATCACCAATGCCCAGTCTGTCCAAAACCAGATCAACATAATCTGTTCCGTCAGATTTGAAACAAACGCCTGTCATCGTATATGCGTTATTCTCACACTTTAACGGATTGATCGCATTGCTTCGCGCATAGAATGTCGTGAAATCAAGTCCGTAATATAAGCTCTGACGAAATGCGGTATTTGCAATTGCGGTATTCCAGTTCGTATCCGGTGTACCATCTTCATTTTTCTTATTATAATCAAACTTCAGCTGGTAGGAATACTTCGCCGGAAGTGTCTCAACAAGCTGATCATGATACTCATTATCTTCATTCTCCGAAATGATCTTGACATTGCTCTCTGTCAGCTCTACATGATCAAGCTCTCCTGTCTGATACAGCTGAAATGCGGTATCAAGAGAATCGACCATCTTAATGTCAACCTCATCGAAGGTTGTACTGTCCGTATCATACCAGGAATCATTTCTCGTTAAGATTTTCTCATTCCCCTGAATGTATTCCGTGATCGTATACGGTCCATTGTACCAAAGCTCATCGTAGCTGACAGCCTGATATCCTGCTGCGCCAAGCTCGTCCAACAGCTCACCTGAAATCGGATACATACATCCATACGTGCAGACAGTATCAAAATAAGGAATCTCCGTCAGACAATTTACAACATATGTATAATCATCCGGCACCTCAATGCCTGTCATCTCAAGAAATTTGTCGGTACCTAACGCAAGTGCAGTCTCCTCATCCAGACTCTTTGTATACTCGTAGTACTCGGAAGCGCCCTCGATCATTTCAATCGGCATGGAAGTATTGCTGGAACCATTCTTCCAGTAATTCAATACATACTCAAGACCATTTGCGAAATCCATCGCAGTCAACTTTGCCTTCTCATTTCCCTGATAATCAACCCATGTAACATCATCTCTTAATTTAAATGTCCATGTCTTTCCATTATCATCGCTTCCCCATTCCTTTGCAACCGCCGGAACCAGCTTTCCGCTTTTGTCTACACCAAGAAGACCATCGAAGCAGTTCGTCAGGACATTTAATTCCTTAGAATTTTGTGTCTTCTGAATACAAAATGTCTCCATCTCGCTTGTTGCAATCGCATATGTATGAAACGAACTAAGACCCTCTTCCTCGTCCGCCATCACTGCTGCCGGTGTCATTGCTGCTGCAGTCAATGCCGCGAGTGCTGCTGCCAATACTCTCTTCTTTTCCATAATCAAATTCCTCCTTTTTGTTTGATCACAAACTTAAAAGTATTTGTAACTATTCAGAACCCCATTCGCAAAAACGCCTCTACGAGGCAGACACATCTTCGATGTGCCTATTTTGCTCATGTGGTTACTTCGCCATATAAAATTGCTATGCTGTTTGAATGCAAGCATTCACAGCAAGCAATTTTGCATGGCTCTGAATAGTTACAAGTATTTTATCTATTCGTCAACCGTTTGTCCAATCAAAAAATATAATAGCTTGTTATAGTTTTTTCTTATTATGTTCCTGCTGCTTGATGTTCGATCATCTTTTCTTTATTGAAATGGAAAATCTCGTCACACAGCGCACTGCCCAAAGCAAGTCCAGCAAGACGAATCGCATTCTTGGTCTCTTCACTGGAAATTTTGTAGCGAATGGACGCAAATCTGTAAATTGTGAAAGCCTGAGCAGTCTGACAAAAATTAGATTTGCTTGCCTGCAAACTGTGAATCATACAGGGAACGATAGAATCCATGCTTTTCCATCAGCTCATCGTGTGTGCCCTGCTCGATGACCTCACCCTCTCGCACAACAAGAATACAGTCTGCATTTCGAATCGTTGACAAACGGTGCGCAATGACAAAGCATGTCTTATTCTTCATCAGTTCCAGCATGGCTTCCTGAATCTGTAACTCAGTTCTTGTATCGACATTTGAGGTTGCCTCGTCAAGAATCAGCATATGCGCATCAAGAAGCATGGCTCTGGCGATCGTTAATAGCTGCTTCTGACCCTTAGAGATGTTTCGTCCATCGTCTGTCAGCACTGTGTCGTACTGCTTTGGAAGACGCATGATATAATTATGAATACGGGCAGCCTTGCAGACACGCTGTACATCTTCGAGTGTCGCATCCGGCTTTCCATAAGCGATATTTTCATAAATCGTCCCATGAAACAGCCATGTGTCCTGTAATACCATGGCAAAGGCACGGCGCAGGCTATCTCTCGTGACTTGTGTAATATCATTTCCGTCAATTGTAATTTTTCCGCTGTCGATATCGTAAAAACGCATCAGAAGATTGATGATAGTGGTCTTTCCTGCTCCTGTCGGTCCAACGATGGCAATGAGTTTTCCCGGCTTGGCATGTAAACTCAGATCATGGATAATTGTTTGATCCTTTATGTAGCCAAAGCTTACATGCGACAGCTCGACATCGCCGTAAATATCGGTAAGCACCTTCGCATCTGTGCGATCTGCCGGTTCCTCATTCTCGTCAAGCAAACGAAATACCCGCTCAGCGGCAGCCAGTGCAGACTGAAGCTCACTCATGATATTGGCAGACTCGTTGATCGGGCCTGAAAATTTTCTGGAATACAAAACGAAGGAAGAAATATTTCCAAGTGTCATCTGACCGAAAATAAATCGGATCGCACCGAATATCGTGACAAGCGCAAGCGATACATTATTGACAAGATTTACAGACGGGCCAACCATGCTGCCCATGTAATCGGCGCGATAATAGGCATCGACTGCTTCCTCATTTTTTGCCTGAAACTTGCCAATCGTGTTTACTTCCTGATGATAAGCCTTTAAGCTCTTCTGACCGGAAAGCATCTCCTCGATAAAACCGTTTAACTCGCCAAGCTTTCCGGAACGGGCACGGAAAAGCGGTCTTGTCAGTCCGGTCAGCTTTTTAATAAAGAAGATCGTAAGCGGCACAGTGACAACAAAAATCAATACAAGAGGCGGTGAAATGAGAAGCATCATGACAAGCGAACCAATTACTGTGATCACGCTCGCTGCCAACGATACGACATCATTTGAAAGGCTCGTGTTGATCGTATCGACATCGTAAGTGATGCGGCTGATGATATCACCAGCGGCATGTGTGTCAAAGAAGCTGACCGGCAGACGCATCAGGCGGTCGAAAATATTGCTTCGCATCGTAGAAACAATGCGCTTTGTGATCTGGAGCATGACAAGATTCAGCACGTAGGCAAGCACGGCAGATGCCAGATACAGTATAATCATAATCTCACAGCACCGGATAACACGGTTCATATCGACCTGTCCTTTTCCTGTCATTGCATCTACGGCATAACCGGAGTACATTGGGCCCGCCAGAGACAGCAGATTAGAGCTGATGCTTAACACAATTGCAAGGAAAAGCCATGCTTTAAACTGCCACAGATAACGGCCAAGGCGAAGCAGGATGTGGCGCTTTTGCGTCTTTCCCTGCACGAACTGTGCCTGCATTTTCTCCTTCTGCTCTCTGGCAATCGTGCGGCACTCCTCTGCCATATTTCGATTGTCATTTTCCTTCTGGTGTGCGCGACAGGCTGCCTCAATCTCTTCCAGTGTGATATCGTGATTGAGTTTTGTCGCATTTTGTCTGCTTTTTTCCTCATGTGTCTTATCCGTCTCAGATCTCTTTTTTTCACTCATTGATCTCTTACTCATCGATACCACCTCCCATCTGTGACTCACTGATTTCCCGATACACCTCGCAGCTTTCCATCAGTTCTTTATGTGTCCCATAGCCAATCATCCCGCCATCCTCTAAGACGATAATCTTATCGGCACGGTAAATTGAACTGATTCTCTGCGCAACAATAACGGATGTCAAATTGCCATAATGCTCGCGGATTGCCCTGCGAAGTCTCGCATCAGTCGCATAGTCGAGCGCACTTGAAGAATCATCGAGTACCAGAATCTGCGGACGCTTTGCGAGTGCTCTTGTAATAAGAAGACGCTGCTTTTGTCCGCCGGAAAGATCCATCCCGCGGATGGCAAGCATCGTATCCAGACCTTTTTCTTCGATAAATTCCAGTGCCTGAGCATCCTTTGCCGCCTCCATTGCTTCCTCTTTTGAGACATCGCGGCCAAAACGGATATTCTCATAAATCGTATCATGGAAAATAACATCGTTCTGAAAGGCTGCGCCAAACAAAGGCATCAGTTCCTTTGACGTGTAGGTGCGCACATCACGGCCATTGACATAGATATGCCCCTCATCCGGATCATAATAGCGCATTAACAGATTGACAATACTGCTCTTTCCTGAACCGATCGCTCCGATGATGCCAAGTGTCTCGCCGCGATTGACTGTGAAACTGATATTGCTTAAACATTTCTCACCATGCCCGTCTTCGTAACGAAACGACACATGATCAAAAATAATCTGCGGCAGATTAAACTCTGTACCCGTCTTTTGATCAGCCGCTTTTTCTGCTTCTTTTAGTGCCTCTTCTACCTCTTTATTTACTGTTCCAACGGAATGCTCTACCATCAGATCCTCCGGCAGATTTAATACCTCACTGATACGTTTGGCAGATGCCGATGCCTTGGAATACAGGACAAAGATTCGAGACAGAAACAAGATCGAATTTAAGATAATGGTCACATAGGACATAAATGCCATGATGACACCCGGCGTTGTCTGCCCTGCATTGACACGCTTTGCACCGACAAGAAGGACAAGTACCAAACCGGCATTCAATATGATATTCATAACAGGATTCATCGCACCCATAATCATACCAGCGTGCTGGTCACGCGTTACAACTTCCTCGTTGATCTTCGCAAACTTGCTTCTCTCCGTGTCCGTTTTGGACAATGCCTTGATAACGCGAATGCCTGCAATGTCCTCTCTTACGAGGCGCACAAATCGGTCAACTGCCTCCTGCACCTTTGTATACATTGGCACACCTTTACTGGAAAACAGATAGACAAGAAATGCCATCACAGGAAGCAGTGCAAGCATAATACAGGTAAGCGGTGCATCCATGGAAAGTGTAACGGCAAGACCACCGACAAGCATGATTGGCTGACGCACACCGAGACGCTGCATCATACCAATAAACTGATGAATGTTGTAGGTGTCAGACGTAGAGCGTGAAATCAATGATGCCTGTCCGATCTGCTCCTGCTGTCTGGATGACAAAAAGCTGATTTTTGAAAACAGCTGCAAACGAATCCTCTCTGTTGTGTTTCTGGCAACAAGCGATGCCATACGGTTTGCTGTAATATTTCCGATCAGCGCAAGAAATGCAAACAGAACCATTACGCCTCCCCAGGCAAATACGTAGCCTATGTTTCCGATTGGAATCACACGGTCGACCATGACCGAAAGCGCCCACGGAATCAAAAGCTCTACGATGGTAGCGGCAACCTTGATTGCAAAGCCGACTGCCATCCTTGCCCGATACGGAACCAGATAAGAAAATATCTGCTTCATTTGTTTTCTCTCCCTTCTTTTTTTGAATTGTTTCTTCCTTTTATAATACCACTCTTTTTATCTGTGAAACAATGTAGAATCCTCGAAAAATCCGAAAAAATCGGGCGAAGGAATTTTTTCAATTTCTGCTTCAAAACTGATATAGTATCACTATAGGCTAGTAATTTACCATTCACGCGGACATAGCTTTCATTTCAGAAAGGAAGGACTTTATGCAGGATCAAGATGAAAAAACAGGACAACCTTTACAGCATGTTAAACAGGACAAGATTGAGAAACGCATTCTAATACCGACTGAGGACGAGCAGCCCATTCTGATTTCAGATGCCTGCAAGCAATTAAATATGGAAGCGCATGTCTTACGCTACTGGGAGGAGGAACTTGAACTTCCAATCATGCGAAATGAGCAAGGCTATCGCTGCTACACAAATGCGCAGCTTCTGATGTTTCAGCGGATTAAAATTTTGCGTGATGCAGGCTATCAGTTAAAAGCAATCAAGCTGGTCGTTCCGAGGCTGTCCCTTCTGGATGAGGACGAGTTTTATTATCTGGTAAAATTATCGGATGAGATGAACCGCCGTGCAAGTGAGCTGCCGGACACGCTGCCTGCCATTTTACCTATGTCAGCCGCACAGACTGAGCTGGCGCGAAAGCTTCGCATAGAGGAATTTGAGGATATGATGAACCGCATTTTAGACGAAGCACTTCGCCGCCATGCAGTAGAGATGGAATCACAGCTTGGCAATGCGATCAGTGAACGAATTGAAGCGCGGCTTGACCATGTGATCACGGTGAAAATCACAGAACAGGTCAGCACGAAGGTCATTAAGGAGATGGATTATCGGATGCGTTTGCAGGATGATGAGGCCGAGGAGCGTTTTCGTAAACTCGATGAAACACTTTTTTCACGCCGAAAGAAGACACGCGAGCAGAAGGAAGCTGCTGCAAGCCGGCTTCCGTGGAGAAGAAAGCCTAAGAGGTAAATCGCACGCAAAAAAGACTGCCCTCTCGGACAGTCTTTTCTTTCGCCACGATGAAATATCGTCTGATGGATTCTGCAAAATCAAGACGAATTACTCGCTGATTGCAGAAACCGGACAGGCTGCTGCGCAGCTTCCGCACTCGATACATGCGTCTGCGTCGATCTCGTACTTTCCTTCGCCCTCTGCGATTGCGCCTACCGGACATTCTCCCTCACAAGTACCGCACATAATACACTCGTCACTAATCTTGTATGCCATTTGCTCATCCTCCTTGAAGATCTATTCTTACGCTTTTATCAGCATAATCATTCTAATACACCTTCACGTTTTTTGCAAGGTATTTTTACTTTACTTTCTTCCAAAGCTCATAATAGGTATTCTCAGCTTCCTCGCCCAGATAATTGTACACTTCGCAGTTTTCGATGGTCTTCTCATCCGGGAATACGCTTGGATTGTTTACAATATCCTCGTCGATCAGTTCCTGAGCAGCTACATTTGGTGTTCCATAGTAGATATATTCAAAGTTTGCATATGCTGCATCCTGAGTACACAAAAAGTCGATCCACTTATGCGCATTCTCCACGTTCTCGGAACCCTTTGTAATTACCCAGCCGTCGTACCAGATATTGGTGCCTTCCTTCGGGATTACGTACTCAAGATCCTCGTTCTCCTCCTGGCAGTACAGATATTCACCAGAATAAATAACACCGATGGCTGCTGCACCGTTGATCATCTTGTCGCGCACCTCGTCGATGGTATAAGCCTTGTTTAACTTAGACTGGATCTTTAACTGCTCCATCGCCTCATTTAACTCGTCCTCATCGGTACTGTTGCAGGAGTAGCCGAGACGCTTTAAGGAGATCATGAACGCATCGCGCACAGAATCCTGCATGATAATGTCGTTCTTGTAGGTCTCATCCCACAATACATCCCAGCTGTCGATGACTGCATCCTCGTCTACCATGGTCTTATTGTACAGAATGCCGACAGTACCGAAGGTATACGGAACGCAGTACTTGTTGCCCGGATCAAAGCCTTCGCAGCTCTTTAAATAAACCTCTCCGATATTCTCAGTCGCATTCGGCAGAAGATCCCAGTCTAACTCCTGAATGACATCGTTTTGAATCATCTTCTCGATCATATAGTCGGACGGACAAATCACATCATACAGGCTCGGATCGGCCTCAACACGCGGATACATCGCCTCGTTTGTATCAAAGGTATCATAAATAACTTCGATGCCATACTCATCCTCGAACTCATCGATTAAATCTTCGTCAATATATTCGCCCCAGTTGAGTACCTTTACCTGTCCGTTCGGATACTTGTCTGCGAATACAGCCTGTGTGCCAAATGCGGTAGTCATCATCATTGCAGCAGATGCTGCTGCCCATACTCTTCTTCTCATAATCGTTCTCCTCTATTTTCTCATTTTGCTTGGTGTTTTTCTCTTTTTCACGGCTTCTTATTGATTGGCTGCTGCCTCTTTTGCTCTTCTCTTGTCACGCAGTCCCGGAAGGGTATTCATCAGAATCAGAAGCAAAAGAACAGAAACAAACATAACAGTAGACAATGCGTTCATGGTCGGCTTGATACCCTTTCGTACCTCACTGTAGATCAAAGTAGACAAAGTATTGATTCCTGCGCCTCTGGTAAAATATGTGATGATAAAATCATCGAGTGACATCGTAAATGCCAGTAAAAATCCGGACACGATACCCGGTGCCAGTTCCGGCAGCACGACTTGAAAGAATGCCATCATCGGCGTTGCGCCAAGATCCATAGCCGCCTCATAGGTGCTGACATTTGTCTGGCGAAGTCTCGGCATGACGCTTAGAATCACATACGGAATGTTGAATGTAATATGCGCCACAAGAATCGTGGAAAAACCAAATTTCCAGCCGACTGAGATAAAGACCAGCATTAAGGAAAGTCCTGTCACCAGATCGGAATTCATTAACGGAATGTTATTAAGTGCCATGTAAGCTGTCTTAAACTTTCCTTTGAGTGAATTGATGCCGATACAGGTGATAGTGCCGACTATTGTTGCCACAAGTGCAGACACCAGTGCGATGATCAATGTATTGCTGAGTGCCTCCATGATCATGCGGCTGTCAAACAGATCCTCATACCACTTTAAGGAAAAGCCCTTCCAGCGGCTTCCTTTTCCTTCATTAAAGGAAAATATAATTAACGTAACAATCGGGGCATACAAAAAGAGAAAGATCAGTGTCAGGTACATGCCCGAAAAAAAAGATTTTATTTTTTTCATCAGAATGATGTTCCCTCCCCGTTTTTATCGTAGTGCTCAAGGACAGCCATGCTGATTAAGATAAAGACCATCAAAACCAGAGAAAGACCTGAGCCTAAATGCCAGTTGTCGGCGGTGGAAAACTCCTGCTCGATGATGTTGCCGATCAGCATGATCTTTCTGGCACCGAGCAAATCGGAAATAGCAAATGTCGTAAGTGACGGAACGAATACCATCGTAATGCCGCTGATGATACCCGGAAGGCTGAGCGGCAGTGTTACTTTTAAAAATACCTGCATGCTGTTCGCACCGAGATCTCTGGCTGCGTTTAATACATTCTCGTCGATCTTCGTGAGAACATTATACAGCGGAAGTACCATAAATGGCAGGAAGTTGTAGATCATACCCATGATGATCGCCGCATTTGTTCCAATTATACTGAACGTCGGAAGACCGAGGCTGCGGCAGATATTAAATAAAATGCCGCCGTCATCGAGCAGATTTAACCATGCATAGGTACGAAGCAGAAAATTCATCCACATCGGCAAGATGAAGATAAAGACAACGAAGCCTTTTTTGCCCATGCCTGACTTTTTTAAGATCATCGCAAGCGGATAGGCGATAATCAGGCAAAGAATGGTACAGGCAATCGAAAGGCCAAGCGATAAGCCGAGTGCCTTTAAGTGCTCTGCACTGGCGATCGCTTTTATGTTTGCAAGTGTGAATGCACCCGTGCGGTCAGTAAAACCGTACCACGCAATTACGAGAAGCGGAATTACCGTAAAAAGAATCATCCAGACAAAGTAAGGTCCAGACAGGAGTTTTTTCTTATTCATGGACGCCCATCGCCTCCTCATCCTCGGATTCTGGCTTGTTCATGATCTGAATGTCAAATGGATCGACATGGATGCTTACCTTTGTTCCGACAGAGAACATATCCGTGCTGTGTACAAGCCACTCAAAGCCTCCTGCCATGACCTCCATCTCGTAGTGAACGCCCTTGAAAATCATATGCGTGACAACGCCGTCTAAGCTGCCCTGTCCCTCCGGCAGCAGATCCACATCCTCCGGACGAATGACAACATCGACCGGCTTATTCTTTCCAAAGCCTTTATCGACACAGGCAAAACGGCTGCCAAGAATCTCAACAAGCTCATCCTGAATAAAGGTTGCACTGATGATATTGCTGTCTCCGATAAAGTCGGCAACAAATGCATTCTCCGGCTCGTTGTAGATCTTCTCCGGGGAACCCTGCTGCTGAATGTAACCCTGATTCATTACGATGATGTGATCGGACATCGTAAGTGCCTCTTCCTGATCATGTGTGACATAGATAAAGGTGATGCCTAATTCCTTTTTCATGCGAATCAGCTCATATTGCATATCCTGACGAAGCTTTAAATCCAGCGCACCGAGCGGCTCATCGAGTAAAAGCACCTTCGGTTCGTTTACGATGGCACGGGCAATTGCGATACGCTGCTGCTGTCCTCCGGAAAGAGAATCCGGCATACGCTTCTCGTAGCCTTTTAAATTGACCAGCTTTAATGCATACTCGATCTTATCTTTAATATATTGCTTTGACTTTTTCTTAATCTTAAGACCAAATGCAATATTCTCCTCTATTGTCATATTCGGAAAGAGCGCATATTTCTGGAATACAGTATTTAATGCTCTCTTGTGCGGCGGAAGTGCAGTAATGTCCTGTCCGTCAAAAATAACCTTTCCCTTATCCGGCGTCTCGAAGCCTCCGATGATACGAAGCGTTGTGGTCTTTCCGCAGCCGCTTGGTCCAAGCAGCGTCACGAAGGAGTTCTCGTAGATCTCCAAATTCAGATCATCCAGTATCACCTGCCCATCGTAGCTTTTTGTGATACTCTTCAACTCAACCAGTGATTCTCTCATTGTACAACCCTATGCCTTTCACACTTTTTTCGTATGATCAGAACGTCGGCGGTGAGCTGATCCACAGCACCGTCGCTCCTGTCTTTGATGTTAAATAATGCTGCTTGCCGGACACATAATAAAAGGTCTCGCCCTTCTTTGCCCGGTAAACCTTATTTCCCAGATGGACACTCACAGAGCCGCTTAACACATATCCAAACTCCTCACCCTCGTGCGGGCTGTCTGGATCGGTCGTTCCTCCAGGCTCCAACTTCAGAAGAATGGGCTCCATCCGGTTTTTTTGCGCATTCGGAACAATCCACTCGATGGTGTTTTTGTTCTCCTCATCCTTCTTCTCAAAATAATCTTCCTTTGCAAAGACAATCTGCTCATCCGGCTCTTCTGTAAAAAACTCACTGACAGAAACGCCCAGACATTGCAAAATGTCCATCAATGTTGCAATTGACGGAGAGGTCAAATCCCTCTCTACCTGTGATATAAAGCCCTTTGACAGCTCTGCACGGTCTGCAAGCTCTTCCTGAGTCAGCCCCTTCATCACTCTCAGCTGCTTTATCCTCTGTCCGATTTCCACAATTGCCTCCCAAATTCGTCTGTACCCGTTTTTTGTAAAAGCGAAGTAAATGTAAACAAAAAGTTTCGTATAGTTTTGGCAAACCTATTATTAAACATTCGGTTTAGTTTTGCTAAACTCACACTGAACAATTATACCTATTTTTTTTGCCTTGTCAAGTAATTTTATTTGAATATTTTACTAAAATGTGCTATGCTTATTTACGGCAGTTTCATGAGGGCTACCAAATGATTTTGAGTGGATCTGTCTGCAGCCGTTTTGTATGAAAAACAGGCAGATGCAGCGGCATTTCAATAGAGGAGGTTTACTTTTATGGCACAAAAATATGTTGCATACGTAGGCTCTTACACCTATTATGGTTCCAGCAAAGGCATCAGCATCCTGGATGTAGATGTAGAGAAGGGCATCTTTACCAAACGAAAGGAAGTTTCTGTAAACAATTCTTCCTACCTTGTTGCTTCACGCAACAACAAATATCTGTATTCTGTTGTAGATGAGGGTGTTGCCGCATTCAAGATTCTGCCGGACGGCGATCTGGAATATTTAAATACTGCTTCCATCCGCGGTATGCGTACCTGTTATTTAACTGTAGATAAGGCCGGCAAGTATCTGATCACAGCCGGTTATCATGACGGCAAGATGACTGTCCTTCATATAAATGAGGATGGTTCTGTCGGCAGCATTGCTTCTGAAATCTTTGACCATGGCATGGGTACCATCGGCGAGCGTAATTTCCGCCCACACGTAACATGTGTTCAGTTTACACCGGATGAAGAGTTTTTGTGCATGGTCGATTCCGGTCTGGACAATATCAAGGCTTATCGCTTTGACCACTCAAATGGTCATATCACATTGGCTGATATCATTCACTGCGAGTTAAACTCTGCTCCTCTTCGTATGCTTTTTTCTAAGGATGACCAACACATGTACATGATCTCCGAACTGAAAAATTATGTAACTGTATATAATTATGTTCATCACGCAAATGAGCCGGAATTTCAGTTCAAGCAGCTTGTATCCACTCTGCCAAAGAAATATGATGAGCAGTCTGCTGCCTGTGCGATGCAATTTACAAATGATGACAAGTATCTGTTCTGCTCGAATGCCGGTGACAACAGCTTTGCTTTATATGAACGTGATCCGGAAAATGGCCTGCTTTATATGAAGTGCGTATTGCCAATCAGCGGCGACTTCCCAAAGCACATCTCCGTATTCCCTGACAATAAGCATGTTGCCAGCATCAACAAGAACTCTAACTCCATCACATTCTTTACAGTTGATTATGAGAAGGGTCTGCTTGTTATGAATGGTCGTCCGCTTAAGATTGATACACCAAACTGCTGTAAGATTGTTCCGATTGAAGAATAAAAAAAAGAAAGCCATGGGGATGTGATATGCCCCGTGGCTTTTTCAATTGGCATAACTTGTTCTATGGCTGGCAATTCACAGAATCTTTAACGAAGTCAGTTGAACCAAATATGTTGAACAGAATCAGTTTTACAGTCTGTGCATATACTAGTAAAGATTTACGCTGATGTGAAAGGATTTTGGATTTTATGAGTCTTCTTCGCACGACTTCTCCCGATACGCCCGATACAGGTCTTCTCCAGACGACCGTTCTCTCTTCACAAAATAACTATCCGATCAGCGGTGCAACGGTCTCGATTTCCGATGAATCAAACCCGGACACGATCTTAGAGGAACTTTCCACGAATGCCTCTGGCCAGACACAGGATCTGAGCGTTGCCACACCGCCGCTTGATTACAGCTTACAGCCAAATGAGCCGCGTCCCTATGCTTCTCTTGTATTGACTATCCGCGCGCCGGGCTATGAGCCGCTGACAATTCGCGGCACGGAGATTCTTCCAAAGCAGCTTTCCTTGCAGACGGCACGTCTTCGCCCAATCGACTCAGGTGCCCGGATTTCAGTCGATATTCCGGAGCACACACTCTATGAAACGTATCCCCCGAAAAATCCCGAAGCCGAGGTCAAGCCGGTGCGCGAATCAGGCGAGGTCGTCTTAAGCCGTGTCGTGGTTCCGGAAACGATCATCGTCCATGACGGCGCACCGTCAAACCGCACTGCACCGGATTACTATGTACCTTACCGTGATTACATCAAAAATGTAGCCTCGAGTGAGATCTATGCCACCTGGCCGGAAAGTTCGCTTGTAGCCAATATCCTTGCGATCATGTCCTTCACGCTCAACCGCGTATACACGGAATGGTACCGCAATCAGGGATATGATTTTACGATCACATCCTCGACAGCATATGACCACAAATGGATTTACGGGCGCAATATTTACGAGTCGATCTCACTTGTCGTGGATGAGATCTTTGATCAATATCTGTCGCGTCCGGATGTGCGCCAGCCAATTTTAACGCAATATTGCGATGGAAAGCGCGTTTCCTGTCCGAACTGGATGAGCCAGTGGGGTTCGGCTTCGCTTGGTGAACAGGGCTACTCTCCGATCGAGATTCTTCGTTATTATTATGGCGATGATATCTACATCAACACAGCGGAACAGATCGCAGGCATCCCGGCATCGTGGCCGCGCTATGATCTGACAGTGGGCAGTTCTGGCTCAAAGGTGCAGCAAATGCAGGAGCAATTACTTGAAATCTCAAAGGTCTACACAGCAATCCCTACGATCACGCCGACAGGCTACTACGATGAGGCGACTGCCGAGGCAGTTCGTGCCTTTCAGGATATTTTTGGTCTTCCGCAGACAGGTGTAGTAGACTTTGCCACCTGGTACAAGATCAGTTATATCTATGTGGGCATCACGAGAATTGGAGAATTAAACTGACAATCCCGACAAAAAGCATTGTCGGTGGAAAATGCTTTAAGAATTGCAAAAAAAGATCCGCATACAAAAGGCAGTCAACTGTCTTTTGTATGCGGATGCACCGATTGGATCGATTGCAAAGCTGCTCGGCTGCAGCTCCTCTGACTTTTATTCTCTGTTGTCGTTCAGGTATTGGATCATTCCCGGTCCCAACTTTTCTGTCGGGCGCGCGAGGAAGCCGTGCGCCTCATAGAAGCGTTCCCGCCCTTTCGCACACATCAAATCAAACATCATCTCAGTCCCCGGAAGACGAAGACTCTCGACGTAGCGTCCAAGCCTTGACAAGACAAGCGAGCCGACTCCGTAGCCCTGCGCCTGCGGTGGAATGACAAGATCCTGCACATAACAGATCACTGCGCCATCCCCCACCAGGCGTCCCATGCCAATCGGCTGCCCTGCCAGATACGCGCCAACTACTAAAAGGCTATTATCGAGTGCCTTCTGTGCCTGCTCACGTGAAAGCTTTTTCCATCCGACAAGTGCACGCAGCTTCAGATATTCATCGACAGTCAATTGGTTGTCGATTAGCTCTATCATATCCAGATCTACCTGCCTGTGCATATTCTACACCTTGCTTTCTTTTCCTTTATTTTCCCTTATTTTCCTTCGTATGTGATTACAGACTCCACATCGTAGCCCTTTAAGCGGTCTCTGCCCTTTAATCCGGCTAACTCCATAACGAATGCAATCTTTACAACCTCAGCACCAAGACGTTCAGCCAGTTTTACGGCAGCCTCTACTGTTCCACCTGTTGCGATCAAATCATCAATGATGACAACCTTCATGCCCGGACGCAGATCTTCTTTGTGAATTTCAATCTCTGCTGCGCCATACTCAAGATCATACTTGATAGAAACAGTCTCTCTTGGCAGCTTTCCCTTCTTTCTCACAGGGATAAATGCCTTATGCAGGTTATAGGCAACCGGCATACCATAGATAAAACCTCTTGACTCCAATCCAAGCACTGCATCAAATTCAATGCCCTCTAACATCTCCTGAAGCTTGTCAACAGACAGCTTCAGTCCATCCGGATCACGTAAAATTCCCGTGATATCGCGAAAAATGATACCTGGCTCCGGAAAATCCGGAATACTAATTACATAATCTTCAATTTTTTTCATTTAATTTTCCACCTTTGTTTATTTGCAGCTATCCAGAGCCATGCAAAAATGCTTGCTGTGAATGCTCGCATTCAAACAGCATGGCAATTCCATATGGCGAATGGGATTCTGAATAGTTACGTTTATTTTTGTATTACAGTTCGCATATTTCTACTTTATGAGACGCGAATTTTCTACCGAAATGTATATGCGATCACAAACAGCACAAGTAAATGCACTGGATAGAACAAATAAAACGCATACTGTATCTTTTTGCTTGAATATCCTTTTCTTCCATTGTAAAGTGCAATCGGAAGCAGCGCAAAAAATCCGTAGATTTCAAAGCTGTTCTTATAGTAGAGGACAAAAATACCAAGTGCCGCGAATACGACATGAATCATCTGAGATACTGCCGGTGTGTATGGCCTAAAGACCTTCTCCCACGGCTCGTTCATCAAACCCATCACAGCGATGCACACGACACCACTCCAGTCGTAATCGGTATGGAAGATAACCTTTGCCATGTAGCCGTAGCCAAATACAAGAACAGGCCACACCAGATACTTCCAGTCCTGATCAACTACCTTCATAAATGTTACAATCATCATGCCAAACAGAAGCGTAAGAAATACATTTTGTGAAGAATTGTCGATCTGAAAGCCCTTTAATGCCAAGTCAAATGGAATCTCTGAAATCAGGGCAAGCAATGCCAGACGACCCATATAACGTTTCCAGTTTTTCGTGTAGCGCACACCCTCTACGATCTGAAAACAAAAGATTGGAAACGCAATTCGTCCGATCATTCTGCCCAGCCAGTAAAGAGTCATCCCTGTTCCCGGCACAGGAATCCTTGAAATACCCCACACATCAACACCGTATGGGGTAATGCAGGAGGCAAAGAGATGATCGATAAACATTGTGACCATTGCAATGATCTTTAGCGCAAATGCACTCATGCTCCACCGCCTTCCTCTTTCGTGGAAGAGAATTATTCCTCTCCATCCGGCTCTACATCGTCCTCAAGATTTGCAGTGTAAACCTGACGCTTCATTGCCATCTCATCACTTGCCAGATACTCGTCGTATGTTGTGATCTTGTCGATGAATCCGCCCGGAAGCAGTTCGATGATGCGGTTAGCAGTTGTCTGAACGATCTGATGGTCTCTTGATGAGAACAGAATAACACCAGGGAACTTCATCATACCGTTGTTGAGTGCGGTGATGGACTCCATGTCCAGATGGTTGGTCGGCTCATCGAATACCAAAACATTTGCACCTGAAATCATCATCTTGGACAGCATACAGCGAACCTTCTCACCTCCGGACAGGACACGCACCTTCTTCGCACCGTCATCTCCGGCGAAGAGCATACGTCCGAGGAAGCCTCTTACATAGGTGATATCCTTCACAGGAGAATATTGCTGCAGCCAGTCATAGATTACAAGATCGCTGTCAAACTCTGCAGTGTTATCCTTCGGGAAGTATGCCTGAGAAGTCGTAACGCCCCACTTAAAGCTGCCGGAATCCGGCTCGATCTCGCCCATTAAGATCTGGAACAATGTTGTCTTTGCCAACTCATTGGAACCAACGAATGCAACTTTATCGTCGTGACGTAGCGTAAAACTGATGTTGTCCAGTACCTTTACACCATCGATAGTCTTGCACAGATTTTCAACCGTCAGCACCTCATTTCCGATGGTACGCTCTGGTCGAAAGTCGATGTAAGGATACTTTCTGGAAGACGGACGCATCTCGTCAAGCTGGATTTTTTCAAGTGCTCTCTTACGGGAAGTTGCCTGCTTACTCTTAGATGCATTTGCGGAGAAACGCTGGATGAACTCCTGTAACTCCTTGATCTTCTCTTCCTTTTTGCGGTTTGCTTCCTTCATCTGCTTAATCATAAGCTGGGAAGACTCATACCAGAAATCATAATTACCAGAGTACAGCTGAATCTTTGCATAATCAATATCAGCGATCTGAGTACATACCTTATTTAAAAAATATCGGTCATGTGAAACGACGATAACGGTATTCTCAAAGTTAATCAGAAATTCCTCCAACCAGTCGATTGCCGCCAAGTCCAAGTGGTTAGTCGGCTCATCCATTAACAGGATATCCGGATTTCCAAACAGCGCTCTTGCAAGAAGAACCTTTACCTTATCCGGGCCGTCAAGCTCGCCCATCTTCTTATAATGAAGCTCAGTGTCGATACCAAGACCGTTTAACAAAGATGCAGCATCGGAATCGGCTTCCCATCCGTTCATCTGTGCGAACTCTGCTTCGAGTTCACTTGCGCGTATACCATCCTCGTCGGTGAAATCCTCTTTTGCGTAGATGGCATCCTTTTCTTTCATGATCTCGAAGAGACGGGCATTTCCCATCATAACAGTGTCAAGTACAACACAGTCGTCATACTTGAAGTGATCCTGTTCGAGTACCGAAAGACGCTGTCCCGGTGTCATAGTGACAGTACCGTTTGTCGGCTCAAGCTGTCCGGACAAAATCTTTAAAAATGTGGACTTTCCGGCACCGTTGGCACCGATGATTCCATAGCAGTTTCCCTCTGTAAACTTAATGTTTACATCCTCAAAAAGGGCTCTCTTGCCTAAACGTAATGTTACTCCATTTGCACTAATCATGTTTCCTCTCATTCTGCCGCCTTGCACCCGCGGCTTAGCTACGGCTTCGCACTATAGGCGAACCAGTCTTTTTTCTTATCCTAACAGGCTGTCCTCTCTTGAGTGACAGCTGAACACAATTACCTGATGACCGCACTTTTTCAGCATATCGATGGCTGCTGCGAGACGCTCATCATCGTAATATGCAAATACATCATCAAACAGAAACGGCATCGGCTCGTCCTGCCATAAAAGCTTTGCGGCCGCAACGCGGATGCAAAGATAAATCTGCTCGATCGTTCCGCGGCTCACACTTTCAAGCGCAATCTCGCGCTCATCGGCATACAACTTCACCTTCATATCCTGTCCGATGACAAGCTTCTCATACTTGCCATCCGTAATATCAAACAAAAGCTTGGAAGCCTCGTTATTTAACAGATTTCCAAAAGTCGTGCGGATGCGCGCGGACACATGTACCATTGTCTTAAGTGCCATATTAACCGCCTCGATCTCCTCTGCCAGTCGGACATTTTCAGCGACAGCACCCTTTAACTTCTGATCTTCCTCCTTAAGCGACTGAAAAATTTTTTCTTCTTCATTTTGCTGATGAACCAAATAAGAAAGCTCTCTTTGCAGCTTCTCATACCGCTCCTCTAACGGCTTACAGCGTTCTGCAGCCTCAGTTGGCATCTTCGTCTTGCATTCCTCAAATGCCTGCAGACTTTGCGACAACTTTGCCTTTAACTCATCCGATAATTTCTTTGCCGCCATTGCATTTTTCTTATTGTCCCTGCTTTTCCTCGCGGTCACAAACATGATAACAATACACACAAATGCCACACATGCGCCGATCGTAATCAACCAAAAATTTCTGCGATTGGTCATGCCAAAGTTTTGATAACAGTAAACAGAACAAACTTCTGCGAAAATAGCAAGAAACAGCCACACCAGCCAGCCATGTCCGCCATTTGCTGCCATGTTAGCACCACCAGCGGCAGCTTCACTTGCCCTTTTATCAGACTCGTAGCGACGGCAAAGTTCATCGCGTTCACGCTCATAAGCCATTAGTTCTTCTTCTGCCTGATG
The DNA here is from genome assembly GCA_963652495.1 of uncultured Oscillospiraceae bacterium. Taxonomy (GTDB): domain Bacteria; phylum Bacillota; class Clostridia; order Lachnospirales; family Lachnospiraceae; genus Anthropogastromicrobium. The sequence goes on along the minus strand of CAVJTU010000025.1, from coordinate 13,578 downwards.
GCGTTCGGTCTGAATCTGTGTCTGAAGATCGCTGCTTTGTTTTTCCCGGATATAACGTGAGCGCTGCAAACGACTCAGGCGTTTGCCAGACTCGTCCAGCATCTTATGATTCTTCTGACGGGCATTATCCACATCGTCTGCAATCTGAGACTCAAGATTTTGCTTCTTTAATAAAAGTTCCTGCCTTGCCCTGTCCACATCAATATTCATGTTTTTGCTCTGGCTGGCATTTGCTGCCATCTCCTGAAGTTCCTTTGCGAGCTGCGGATCTGTCGCACTCTTTAGCTGCTCGATACAGATCGTATTTAAATAACTTGTCTCTGTAAGACCGCTCAGAAGCTCACGCAGCCTCTGCTTTGCAGGAACAAGGGACTCGCCTGTCTCATCATCGAACACGCGAACTGTCGGCTGCGGCCGCAAAAAATTTCGCTCAATGCGATATATCTTGTTATCCTTTTTTATCCACATCTTACCGCAGAAATCATGCGGTGTTTCCCACGGAAGGTAATGCTCATAGCACTCATTCCCATTATCTGTATCTGGAATGCCAAACAGCATACTTCGTACAAATGTATGAATCGTGGATTTTCCAGCCTCGTTTTTGCCATAAACAATATTCAGGCCGGATGTAAATGTAATCGTCTTTAAATGGAATTTTCCAAAATGCGTCAATTCCAGTTTTATAATATTCACCTGCTACCCCACTTCCCTGACTATTACCGAGTCTTCTGCACGGCATTTAAAAGAGCCTCCAGACCACAGTAGAGTGCTTTCTGCTCACGCGTGCCTGCCTTCTCTTTTAAAAACTCTTCCAGATACATTCCAATCATATCATCCTTATGCTCACCCAAAAGTTCCACCAGATTGTAATCCGGTATCGTGCTGTCGTTTACAGCTGTTACATTGCCAAGTGCCAGAATGCGTTCTGTGTCATATGGCTGCCCCGGCTTATACCGGCCTTCAAGGTTGATCGTGAAAATATTCTCACTGCCAGACTGCCTCATCGCCGCCAAAAGTCTTTCCAACAGCTCATCCTCTGTAATATCACTCGACAGCCGCACCTTAAGATTAACATACTCGCGGCATGCAAACGGAATAAACTTAATTGCTGTACCGTCTTCCCTGATCTCACCTAAGATAAAACCGTGCTTCTCATTTTCTTTTGCGCTCAATGGTTCGAGTGAACCAGCATAGGCCATACGTTTGCTCTCCATCAGTCTTGCATTATGCTCAAAACCCAGTGCAAGATAGTCAAATCCTTTTTCTGACAGCTCATCTAAATCTGCCGGCATATGATTTGCATCCCCTGTGTAGCCGAGCAGAATCTGGTACTCATTTTCCTTATCTGGTATTGCATCCTCCAAATATGGCTTAACCTCTGTCGGGCCATAGTAACTGCATCCAAATACAGAGGTGCTGATACCATCCAGCTGCACGCTCATGCAATGTTTGTCCGACAACATATGCACCCATGGTTTCCATGGATAAGTCAGCCATGGGCTGTCACCTGTAATATAGTCAGATGCTCCGGCAATCATAACAACCTCGGTGGATGTCAGCATCTCAAACAGGTTTGCCGCCCGGTCAAGATCCGCCCAGACGGGAGGACGATCAAAGAGATCGCCTGCGATTAAAAGCAGGTCAATTTTTTTTTCATTACACGCATCTATCACTGCAGCAAGTGAATCCCATAATTCCTCTGCCCGGTTCTTTCCCCAGGAAAATTCTGCTTCAGGGCTGCTGCCCAGATGCAAATCTGCGATGTGTATAAAGCGCATCCGGTCTCCTCTCTTGTTTATAGATGATACCCTACGGATTGCTCCGCTGCTATACAGCTCTCGCAATCCTGCAAACATTCGGATTCGCTGGCTTCTAATGAAGCCGCTGCATCCTCATGTTTGGGCGGATCCTAAGGTCAAAAGCGTCATCGTGCAAGCACGACGGCTTTTTGACCTTTTTTCCCTGGTATCATCAGATATCACAATTGTTTACAGTTCTTGGGAACGGAATGACGTCACGGATGTTGCCCATTCCGGTCAGATACATAACGCAGCGTTCAAATCCCAGACCAAATCCGGCATGACGTGCGCTTCCGTACTTTCTCAGATCCAGATAGAAGCCATAATCCTCTTCCTTTAAGCCCAGCTCCTTCATACGGCTTGTCAGCTTTGTATAATCATCCTCTCTCTGGCTTCCTCCGATGATCTCACCAATACCCGGCACAAGACAATCCATAGCAGCAACCGTCTTTCCGTCGTCGTTCTGCTTCATATAGAATGCTTTGATCTCCTTCGGATAATCCGTCACAAATACAGGACGCTTAAAGATTTCTTCCGTCAGATAGCGCTCATGCTCGGTCTGCAAATCGCATCCCCAGCTTACCTTATAATCAAATTTATCGTTGTGCTTCTCAAGCAGCTCGATTGCCTCTGTGTAGGTAACGTGACCAAACTCAGAATTTAATACATGATTTAATCGGTCTAACAGCCCCTTGTCGATGAAGGAATTGAAAAACTCCATCTCCTTCGGTGCCTTCTCTAATACATAGCGAATGACATACTTGAGCATGTCCTCTGCTAACTTCATATCATCATTCAGATCTGCAAATGCCATCTCAGGCTCGATCATCCAGAACTCCGCTGCATGACGTGTAGTGTTGGAGTTCTCTGCACGGAAGGTCGGTCCGAAGGTATAGATGTTTCTGAATGCCATTGCATAGGTCTCGCCGTTTAACTGTCCGCTTACGGTCAGGTTAGTTGGCTTGCCAAAGAAATCCTTCGTATAATCAATCTTGCCGTCCTCGGTCTTCGGGATGTTATTTAAATCCATGGTAGTTACCTGGAACATCTCGCCTGCACCCTCGCAGTCACTTCCGGTAATCAGCGGCGTGTGTACATAGACAAATCCCTTCTCCTGAAAGAACTGGTGAATCGCAAATGCGATCAGGGAACGAACGCGAAAAACGGCCTGGAAGGTGTTGGTACGCGGACGCAGATGGGAAATGGTGCGCAGATATTCCATGCTGTGACGCTTTTTCTGCAATGGGTAATCCGGTGTCGATGCACCTTCAACAGTAACCGTCTGTGCCTGAATCTCAAATGGCTGCTTTGCCTGCGGAGTCGCCACCAAGGTTCCTTTTATAATCAAAGCGGTACCTACGTTGCACTTTGAAATCTCAGCAAAGTTATCCATCGTGTCATGATATACGATCTGAATCGGCTCAAAGCTGGTTCCATCGCTCAGCACGACAAATCCAAATGTCTTAGAATCACGGATACTGCGAATCCATCCTCCTACTGTCACTTCCTTATCCATATACGCGTCCGGCTGCGCAAAAATTTCGCGGACTGTAATCAATTCCATGATATCCTCCTTAAAATAAAAATCTCGACAGCGATTTTTCTTATAGACCGCTGCACATAATTATCTACGATTATACCGCGAATAAGCGAATATGACAACTGCCTTTTTCGCAAAACTACAAAATCCCCCAGCATTCTGTGAACAGTATCGCTGGGAGATTGCCAAATATATCTGTCTGTTGATTGTTTTCATCGGATAGCAATCGTTAATTTTGATAATGGATGTAACGCTTTCTACTTTGTCACCAAATTCAACAGGCTCTGGTAGTTGTCCACCACATCATAAACAACCTCGCCGTTGCTGATTGCCTTGAAATGTTCTCTGGCACAGTGGATCTTCGATTCCTCGATCAGGCGCAGCTGCATCGAATTCATGGAGCCCTTTGTCTCTGCCACGAAATAGATGTGCTTTACTGTGCCTTCGTAGAAAGCAATCGCCCAGTCCGGGTTATAATGTCCCACCGGCGTAGAGATATAGAATCCATCCGGAAGCTTCACATACACAGCTACATTGGTATTGGTATCCAGCTCTGTTGCAAATTTTTGTTCATTGCTGGAATCGTATACGATGTGGTCGTACAGATGCTTCTTCGCCTTCATGGCATTCACACCCAGGCGTCCCTTGATGGTCGGATCGGTAAAGACATCCGTGCCATAATGGTCATCCATCACATCATAGGTGATATGCTCGATAATCGCCGTGGCCTTTTCATCATTGATAAGAGCCGCCGCCTTGATGATGAATTCCTCCGGGTTATCCTTGAACTGATTGAACACACTTGGCTGAATACCCTTCAGAATCTGAATGACCGCCTTGCGGGTAAGTTCCGTTTCCTCAACAAGCTTGCCGATCAGATCGTATTTCACGTTGGTGCTGGCAGTTATTGTACGACCATAGCTTGCAGATTCTTCCTTCACGAAGGAAGCTCCGGATACCAGTTCTTCTTTGGACTTGATTTTCTCCATGGTTCCGGTTTCCACCTTGAAGAAGATTTTTGATACACGAAGCTTGCAATCCAGCGACTGAATAGCCTTGCGAACCAGCTCCTCGGTATCGAAGTCAACCACATAAGTGGATTTGGCATTGATCTTCGCCCACAGCGCCTTAAATTCCGGCATAGCAAGCTTATTTTCGTCCACATGCAGCTCCACGTTGTTGCTGCGTGCATTTTCCGGCATCATGGACTTGCCGTCATAGATGGTATCGATGATTTCAATAACAGAAGCAGCAGAATCCTCCACTTCTTCTGCAATCTTAATCTCATAATTTGCCTTGTCGGCATAGTATTTATCGGTGAGAATACCTTTCTTGTCGATGTAGCCATTGACGATCAAATCAAAATGGATCGCTCTTGCCGTATCTGTATCTACAACCTGCTCATTGCCCTTATCATCCTTAATCACCTTGCCGACAAACAGCTCTGCCGTAACAGCGCGAGGACGGTCAGCCACGGCCTTGGCAATTTCTGTCTGCAAGCCCTTGGCAAAGCTGTCATAGCTTTCGCTGGCGATAACAGTCAGCACATTGACATTCTGTACATCCTCGCCCAGCACGTTCGTATCCATGCGCTCGCCGTCCTGATTAACGCAAAGGCGCAGGCCACGACCTACTTCCTGACGCTTTCGCACCTCGCTGCTGCTCTGCTTTAAGGTACAGATTTGAAATACATTCGGATTATCCCAGCCTTCCCGCAGGGCAGAGTGAGAAAAGATAAAGCGAACCGGAGAATGCTTCGGATCACGATCCAGCAGCAGCTCCTTGTTCTTCATAATCAGTTCATAGGCATCCACATCGTCCGTTGTAGTTTCCTTACGTCCTACCTTGGAGTCAATCATCTTGCCCTTTTTGTCGATGGAGAAGTATCCGGCATGAGTTTTCTCTGCAGGAATCGCCTGCAAATACTTCAAATACTCAGCTTCTCCGTCACCATCACCTACGTTAAGCTGCATGTTTCCTATGATGTCATTATACTCTTCCACAAACATCTGCGCATAAATGCCGTCGGTTGCCTGTCCGGCTTCGTCATAGACGCGGTACTTTGCCACCTCATCAATAAAGAACAGGGACAGTACCTTGATGCCCTTATAAAACAGCTCACGTTCTCTCTGGATATGGGACAAGATCGTCTCACGAATCTGAATACGACGCATCTGGTCTTCACTGACCTTACCGATCACATCACCGGCATAGATTTTGATGCCGTTTAAAAATTCCACGGAATCATCGCGCCCGTCGATGCGAGATACCACAAAGCCCTGCTTATACTCCTCCAGATGTCCGGAGTTATCGTAGAGATTGTATCCTTCGGATACGGTACGGGTGATCTTGCGGATACCGCTTGCGCCCTTTACATCAAACTGAATCGTAGCCGTAGGCGCAGCCTTGGAAAGGTTGATGCTTTCCAGATAAATAAAACTCTCCGTAGCCGTGCTGCCAGATTCCGAGATGCCCTTTACGGCAATCTTCTTTACCAGCCGCTTGTTATACGCCTCCATGGCATCCAGACGGTAAACCATGTTGTAAATGCTGTCGCTCTTATGGGTCGCGGAATAGCGCAGCGTCAGCAGGGGATTGAACTGCTTCAAATTCTCTTTGGTCTGCTTACCTTCCACAGACTGAGGCTCATCAATGATCAGTATCGGATTCGTCTTGGCAATGATGTCAATCGGGCGACGGGAACGGAACTCATCCAGCTTCATGCTGATACGTCGTGCGTCTTTGCCTCTGGCATTGAAGGCCTGGGAGTTGATAATCATCGCACAAATGGAATTATCCGATGCAAAGCGGTCAATCTCCGTCAGCTGGGCAGAGTTATAGATGAAGAAGCGTACCTTCTTGCCGTACTCCTCGGCAAAGTGCTCCTGCGTTACCTGAAAGGACTTGTATACGCCCTCACGGATGGCTATGCTCGGGACAACCACTATGAACTTGCTCCAGCCGTAATGCTTGTTCAGCTCATACATGGTCTTGATATAGGTATAGGTCTTGCCGACACCGGTCTCCATCTCAATGGTCAGATTATATCTGCCCTCCAGCTTATCAGAAGGCTTCAGCTGATTTGTCCGCTGTACCTTTTGTAAATTCTCCAGAATGATGCGATCAGAAAGCTCCGGCACGATTTTATGGTTGCTCCAACCGGTGAAATCCTCCTCATCGGTCAGTGACTGCTGGTAATAGCCATTGCCTCTGTCCATCATGTAGGACGGCGTCAAATAAGGCTGTCCGGCAAAGACATCCACCACGGCCTTTGCTGCATCAGCCTGAAATTTCTGATGCTTAAATCGTAGTCTCATCGTCTTCGCCTCCATTCTCATCCGACAGCTGCTCTTCCAGCAGCTTTTGCAGGGCTTCTTTACTCGGCAGAACTGTCTCGTATTTGCTTGCAAAAATCTGCGTATTATCCTCCGGCAGAGTCATTTCCACAACTGCGTTGTTCTTATCCCTGCACAGTACAATTCCTATTGTAGGATTCTCATCCGGCAGCTTTACCTTCCGGTCATAGTAGTGAACATACATCTGCATCTGGCCAATGTCCTGATGCTTCAATTCACCGATTTTCAGATCGAACAGCACGAAACAACGCAGCAGACGGTTATAGAAAACCAAATCTACCATGAAATGCTCTTCATCAAAGGTAAACCGCACTTGTCTGCCGATAAAGGCAAAGCCGGTGCCATGCTCCAGCAGAAACTGCTGCAAACTGTCGATAATGCGGCTCTCCAGCTCGCTTTCAGAGTATTCCGGAAGCTCCTTTAAGCCGAGAAACTCCAATACATATGGGTCTTTGACGGCATCTTTTGCCGTCTCAACCTTCTGTCCTTCCAGTGCCAGACGATAGACCTTGTCCTTATCCGTACTAAGAGCAATGCGTTCGTAAAGCGAACTATTGTATTGCCGTTTCAGCTCGGTGAGGCTCCAGTCATTTTTTACGGATTCAATTTCATAAAAATGACGTTCCTCGATGTTATCTATCCGCATGAGCTTGAGATAATGCGACCAGCTCAGGTAAAACTTTCTGCCGGTGCTGACTGCCGGAAGGTTCTCGAATTGGTCAGACAGTGTCTGACTGATTTGATCCTGCGAATAAATGGTATAAAACTGCCGCATTTGCTTCAAATTCGTCGTGGAAAAGCCTTTTCCGTATTTTTCGCTAAGGTATTTTGACAGCTCCTGCAAAATCTGCTTTCCGTAGGCAGCTCTGTTCTGTCCGTGCTGTTCCTCTTCGACGATCATTCTGCCGATTTCGTAATAAGCATAGACCATAGCAAGATTGACCGCGGTTTTGGCATTTTTTCTTGCCTGTGCCAGCACCTCGGAAACATTCTCCAGAAAGTCGTGGTTAATCGGGGTGATTTCGTTTTTGCTCATACTCTGCCCCTCCTTATAGCACTTTCACAGAAGTATCCGGTGCCAGCTCTTTGAAAATCTGTGTCACATTGATTTTGGCCGGACTGCTCTGGAAGCTACTGTCGCGGAATACAGCTCGCAGCGGCTGACGCTTCGCAATCGTCTTAATGACGCTATCCGGGATGCTCTCATCAAAGCAGGCAATCAGGTCGCCATCGTTGTAGTTATGCACGGTGCAGCCCTCGATGTTCTCTGAACTGTACGGCAACGACAAAGGCAAGCCCCACTCCAACAGACAGCCAAATAACAGGTCAAGGTCAGTGCGGTCTTCCTTGATATTGCTCTCAAGCATGTCAAGAACATTCTGATCGTAATCCGCAGGCGCATAATACACGTCCTTCATGTTGGTGTCATCCAACTTCAGGACGCGGAAACCGCCGTCAAACTTAACATCTGGGTGTTCCTCGGCAATCTTCTTTGCCGCACGGCGGATACGCTCCTTGCCAATTTCGCAGATGTTGGGATAACCTGCTTTGTAGGCCGTTCCATTTGCATCAGTTTCTTCCGGCAATTGAACCGCTATAAATTTACAATGTTTGCTGTTTTCAGCATTATATTGCATAAGTGCATGTGCAGTAGTGCCCGAACCAGAGAAGAAATCCAGAACCACAGAATCATCTTTTAAGTTCGCTAAAGTCAATAATCTTATCAACAGACGAACAGGTTTGGGACCATCAAATACTCCAGCGTCCATGATGTTGGTCACTTCTTTTGCACCCTCCTGACTATGCCCCACATCTTTGTAGAACATGATAGAGGTCGGTGCCATGCCATCATATTTAAGCTCTGTCAAAAATCTTTTTATACAAGGTACACTATTGCCATCTGCCCCAAAATAAATTCTGTTATCCTGGAGGCTCTCTAAAAATGCATTTTTAGAGAGCCTCCAGCAGCGACCTGCTGGAGGCTCTATTACACGCCCCGAAGGGGCGGTAATAGGGTAGTCACAAGACGCTGTATAGGTTTTTACCGACATATCACTCGGTTTCCAAACTCCTCGTGGATCATTGTCAGGATTTTGGTAACGTGCATTCGCCTCAGCAGTTCTTGGCAATCTTCCAATTACAAACTGTGTTATGTTCTTTGCATACATTAGGACATAATCATGGCTGTTTGATATGAACTTTGCATCATTTTTGGGAGCGTATGCTCTTTCCCAGACCAGTTGTGCTACGAAGTTCTGCCCACCGAACACCTCACTGCAACATTTTTTTAGATTTTCCTGCTCGTTGTCATCAATGCTGATAAAGATAATGCCGTCATCGGTAAGGAGATTTCTTGCCAACATAAGCCGTGAATAAATCATGCTGCACCAGTCGGAATGAAAACGACCATTGGTATCCGTATTCTTGAACATACGGTTTCCGTCTTCATCGTACACGCCGCTATCCTCATCATAGTCTGCGGCAGACTGTTTGAAATCATCTCGGTAGATGAAGTCATTGCCTGTGTTGTACGGCGGATCGGTTGCCGTGTCTAAAGTGATACGACCTAACGAAGTGTAGTTCTTACTCCGTAACGATGAACACGGGGGTGTGCAAAAATGCACATCCCTATTAACGATACGGTATGCACCGTTACGAGGTATAATATTGCGTTTTATAGTTGCTTGTGAGTACATCTTGTTCTCCATGGCCTCCATCAGATATAAAAGTCTTCCCCTCATTGATGCTGAAACCTATACCTCCTTCAATTCCTTTGGATTTTTCTTGTATAACCCGGAAGAAACATCCGGCTTTATGCGTTCATCAAAGAGAGCCTTAACATTAACCATCTCCAAATTCGTATCCCTGAATTCCTTTTTGTTGAAGTGGAATCTGATTACATTTTTTCGGCGCTCATGCCCATACGAATCATCATAGTATTGCAGATAGCCAGTAATCTGGATATCGTTAACGAAATTATATAAATCTGAAAGATATATCATCGCAACAGTTCTTAACAACATGTGCTTGAGGATGCTCATTTTTTGCACATACTGATATTCTTCATCAATCGGTTCGGGCAGTATTTCGTCCGTTTCGGGATGGTATGTGAAACGGCTGAATGTAAGTATTTCGTCGCTTTCTGGAATTTTGTATGAAAACTTCAGTTTCTTTTTTTCAACATCCTCGAAAGCCAAATCTCTTACTTGTATTTTATAGTCATTCAGGAAATCGACAGAATATCTGTCTTGGTAAAGAGCATATTTAAAATAAGAACCGATTTCATCGATATTCCCGTTCCTCATTGCATCATGGAGTCGATTCACTTCCCCATGCTGCTTGCTGTCACGCGGCGTTTTCTGAGCGGAGCAAACGGCGAATTATTTTCGGCTGTGCTTCCGCCAGCAGTGTGCCGTATCGGAGTTTGCAGCAGGCTGCTGGCGGGAATACAGCAGGTTCCCGGCGGAGCATCATTGCCGGTCTTGGCTGGATAAAGAAAAAGCGTTCCGCCCCTCTGCTGCAGTGAAGGGCGGAACAACTCTAATGGGAAGAACGATGTTTCTTTATCGTGCTGGCAAGGCCGCTTAGCGTTTGCTGACCGCGGATCTGTTCGTTTTTGACTTTAGCCGACCAGATCCAGTCCGTGACGGCCTGGCTGACCGAGGAGTGATTCTCCCAGGCAAACTGTTTCAGACGTTCTGCGGTGTCCTCTGTGACGGAAATGTTGATTCTCTGTTTCATACAACGGTTCCTTTCTAAAGAGTGCGTACGGCGTGTGTATGCTGTACTTACCCGAGCTGACGATTGTTGGCAGCAGACATAATGATATCGGCATCGATGACAGTTTTCTGCGTCTGAGCACCGATTGTTAATGCATCTGTCATCAGTGTATCGATGATCCGGGGATTCCCTTGGGAAAGGGAATGGATGGAGGACATCGCTGCATCGGAAACGATGGATTCTGCACCGCCTGCGATGCGGATCTTATGTCGGACATACGCCGGGATCTCCTGTACGGACAGACCCTGAAAGTCATAGTGGACGGTAATCCGCTGCCGGATGGCTTCGTGAACCGGAAGGGATAGCTTGTTGTTGAGGTGGGATTCTCCGCACAGGATCAATGTAAAGCAGTTGAGGGAGTCATACCGGAAGTTCAGGAGCATCTTCAGGTCGTTCAGGATGCCCGGTGAGAGCTCCTGTGCTTCGTCAACAGCAAGGATAAGCGGCTGTCGTTTTTCCTTGTAAAGGTAATACAGCTGTTCCTGAATGCCGCGGAACATGGCGGTTTTGCCGCCTCTTGGACTGATGCCAAGGACACTGCAGAGCTGCTTGTAGAAATCAGAAACTCCGACAGTGGACAAACAGATGTATTCCATATGGAAGAGATTCGGATTCAGTCCGGAAGCAAAGCAGCGGAGGGCGTAGGTTTTGCCCATGCCCGGCCTTGCAGTAAAGACACCAACGCCTCTTACCTCCTTCAGATAGGAAAGACGGCTGGTCATCTGTTTGAAATCATCGGACTCAAAGTGGTCCTGCTCCTTGAGCGACTCCTTGTCAAAGGGATTGCAGGAAAGGCCGTAGTAATCAGCAAAGATGTTCATGAAGAGGTGCCTCCTATGCTTGAATAATCAATGACCGTGTTGTTTCTCTTTGTGTGACAGTTCTCCACCCGGTTTGTCTGCCGGATGGGGAAGTGCTTCCCATCAAAGAGAATGAAGGCGGTGGACATGTCATTCGGCTCGTAGCGGACTTCTACCGTCTGGGAGATAAACTGCATGGGAACGTCATAGCTAAGCGAATTGATTGGAATCGTAGAGTCCTTGCGTACCTTCCGGTGAATACGGTTGAGAAAGCATTCATCAAGCCATTCACGGGAGGAAGGAGTCTTGATCCGGTCCTTCGTGGAAAGATACCGCTCCATGGGAGTGCAGCCGATGCCGGAATGCAGGGATGTATTGTAAGAGCGCATGTACTCCTTCAACAGGCCGTTGAACTGTTCCAGAGAGTGAACCGTCTTAAGGTCAAGCCCATAGAGCCAGGTTTCCTTCAGGGTGCGCCAACTGCGCTCGATCTTTGCCTTGGAAGCGCCGTCCCGCACCTTCGTGTGCAGAAGGACAACACCGAGACTGCCGCAGATGAGGGAGAGCTGCTCGTTGGAGTAAGAGCAGCCGTTGTCTACATAGAGCTTGTCCGGGAGACCATAGGTGGCGATGGCATCCTTGAAAACCTTCTGAAAGTTGGCGGCATTGTCGCTATAGAACAGCTCTCCGCCGACCAGGAGCCGGGAGTGGTCATCAATAATCATGATGGCGTAGACACGCCGCACAACGCCATCCTCTGTGATATGCGGAAGATAGCAGGTGTCTGCCTGCCACATGCGGCCGAAGGAATCCTCTTCAAACTGCTTGCGGTCACGCATGTTTGGATTCCTGGCGGATTTCAGATCGTTGTTCCGGATGAAACGCTGTACCGCACAGACACTGACCTTCGAGGGAATAAAACCCTGTTCAAGCAGATGGTTGTAGATCTGTGTGGCATTGAGCCGGGGGAATTTCTCCCGAACCTGGTAAATTTCCTCAATGGCAGAATCGGTAAGCGCCCTTGTGGAGCCTTTGTCGGACCGGGAATGCGGCATCAGTGCTTCAAAACCACGCTGTTTGTACAGGGAAGTCCACTTCTCAATGGTTTTATAGCTGTACTGGACCACTGAGCCATCAGGAAGTGTTAACGGTTCCTTCGTGATTCTTTGGTAGTAAGCAGTGGCGCTGGAGTCAGTAAAAAGGCCCTGGATGACCGGGGCAATAAGAGAAAGCCGGAACTGTGCAATGGAAGATGCCTTTGCAAGCTCATCGTTTGTGTAGATGCTGCTCATGATGTGTGTACCTCCTTTTGGAGTATCGTAAAACCATACCGGGAGAAGGACCATGAACGAGCTATGTAACAGGGTGGAGACCAATCCTCCGGCAGAGGTGCTCCGCTAGGAATACGCCGGATTGGCATGTGACTGGAGAAAGGAGAAATGGAACCGATGAAAGAAATTTTCGAGCTGACCGGACAGATCCGGTGTTCGATCCAGAAATCGGAGAAACGAAAGCGAGGGCTTCTGGGAACGCAAAACTCCCAGCCATAACTCCCGATGACTAAGAAACAAACGCTTCCAACGATAAAGTGTCGGAGCAGAGATCTGAAAAAGGTCACAGATGCCCTCAACGGTGCGGCTGTGACGGAAATACATCTTCAGGACCTGGAGAATAAAACGCAGGGAATACTGACAGTAGGGAATGAGTGTGTCGAGAAGCAGGGCGTGGGTGTGCTTGCAGCTGCAGCGAACGCGAAGTATGCGGACTTTCAGTGTGACCGGCTTCCCATCACAGAAATCAACCACGTTCCGTTCGTAGCAGCCATGGGGCTTGTACAATCCTCTGGCTCTGCAGGCAGGGCAGTTCTGACGATCCAGCTCCGGGTAATCGGACAGAGAATAGAGTGAACTGGAGGGTTTAGTTTTATAGAGAGTATTGCAAAACGGCGATCTTCTTCTTATCATAGCAACTGATTGCAGCATGTGTGCCTGCGCACGAAGCCTCGTGTGCCTTGTGTATGGCGTGTATGTTGTGATGTGATAAAGAAGAGGACCGATGCTGCCAGGCGAGGGGTCTTCTTCTTTTTTTGTGGTTACAGGGAATAAATATAGGCCGATTTGAGGAAGGGTCAATAGGGACAAAAAAGCGTGCCGCAAAATACGGCACGTTGAGATCGGGATAATACAGAAAACGAGAAATTAATTTGCAGCGGATTTGCGGTCGGAGGAGATATTAATTTGCTGCGTGACAATAAATCTGTATAAGAGCAGAGATTCATCAGAAAAGCTGTTCCGTGGAGACAA
>CAVJTU010000024.1:0-35885 GCA_963652495.1 uncultured Oscillospiraceae bacterium | reverse complement strand
AAATCCTCTTGCAAGCAAGCTTGCATCGGCTTTCTGACCTTTTGACCCTGGTATCATGAAAATGCGTGTATAGTTTTTGATTCGTCTGGGTAAAGTAGCCTTAGAATAAAAGGCTGCCGTTTACAGATTATAGAGTTTTTTATTTTGCAATAACGATTCAGTCCCCCAATTCATGGAAAAGTGCGGAGGAATAGCTGGAAATGGCAGCACCAGATTAAGGAGTGATTATGCAGGCAGGAACAGCAAGTATACGTTTTGAGAGACCGCCTCGTATTTTGCAGGCAGCCTCTATTGTTGGCCCGAAAGAGGCAGAAGGACCGCTGGGATTATTGTTTGATGAGGTTGATCCAGATGGAACTTGTGGGCAAGATAACTGGGAGCAGGCAGAAAGTGAACTTCAAAAACGCGCCGCAAAAAAGGTACTTGAGAAGGCACATCTTTCATCAAAGCAGATTCGCTATGTGTTGGCAGGTGATCTGCTTGGCCAGTGTGTCGCCAGCAGCTTTGGCATCAGTGAACTGAATTGCCCGACAATCGGCATGTATGGCGCATGTTCTACGATGGGATTGACGCTTGCGACAGGAGCAATGCTTGTCAACGCAGACTACGCAGATCATGTACTGTGTGTGACAAGCAGTCATTATTCCTCTGCCGAGAGGCAGTTTCGCTTTCCATCTGATTATGGAAACCAGAGACCGCTCAGTGCAGAGTGGACTGTGACGGGTGCAGGCGCCGTTGTACTTGAAAGTGTTCAGGCACAGACCACAACACAGCCAGACATTCCGCTTGCCCAAATTACAGGGATCACAACTGGAAAAATTGTAGATTATGGAGTTACGGATTCGATGAATATGGGGGCAGCGATGGCACCTGCTGCTTGCGATACAATTGTGCAGCACTTTGAAGATTTTAAGACAAAGCCAACTGATTACGATAAAATCATCACGGGTGATCTTAGCCAGATCGGAAGCAAACTATTAATTGACTTGCTTCGTGAAAAACAAATTAATATTTCCGATCGTCATATGGACTGCGGACTGGAAATATTTGAGCGAAAAAAACAGGATGTTCACGCAGGCGGAAGCGGCTGCGGATGCAGTGCTGTGACATTGGCTGCATATATCCTGCCTCAGATTCAAAAAAGGATCTGGAAACGTGTTCTGTTTGTCCCAACAGGAGCATTGCTGTCAAAGATTTCTTTTAACGAGGGTGCAAGTATTCCGGGGATTGCGCACGCAGTTGTCATTGAGGCACTTGATTTATTCGATAAATGTTTTGATGCGGGTGGAAAAAAAGATAAGGCATTTGCAAAAGGAGGCGCTTCATGCAGGACTATTTGATCGCATTTGCGGTAGGAGGAGCAATCTGTGCGCTGTCCCAGCTTTTGATGGACAAGACAAAGCTGATGCCGGGACGCATTATGGTGATTCTTGTGGTGACAGGTGTATTTTTAGGAGCATTTGGCGTCTATGAACCATTTAAAAAGTGGGCAGGAGCCGGCGCGAGTGTGCCGCTTCTTGGTTTTGGCAATACGCTCTGGAAAGGTGTCAAAAAGGCAGTCGATGAGGAAGGACTGATTGGCATTTTTAAGGGTGGACTGACTGCCAGTTCCGCAGGTATCTGCGCTGCAATGGTATTTGGCTATCTGGCATCGCTGCTTAGCCATCCGAAATTAAAAAAATAAGGTAATTATTCAGAATCTGCCGTGTCATCTGTGTCAGCAAATCTGCCGTTTACAGTATCGCGACGATGAGCTATAATGAATATAAGAAGACGAACAAATTTGCAAAGCAAAAGGAGGAAATACAATGGAAAAGTATATGATGGCACTTGATCAGGGAACAACCAGTTCGCGCTGCATTTTGTTTGATCGAAGGGGAACGATTTGCAGCGTGGCACAAAAAGAATTTGAACAGCATTATCCAAAGCCCGGCTGGGTAGAGCACGATCCAATGGAAATCTGGGCATCGCAGGTGAGTGTCATGTCAGAGGCCATGAACAAGATTGATGCACTGCCGGAGCAGATTCATGCGATCGGCATTACGAATCAACGAGAAACTACGATCATCTGGGACAAAAAGACAGGTCGTCCGATTTACCCGGCAATCGTGTGGCAGTGCCGTCGCACAAGCGAGCGAATTGACCGTCTGCGGGCAGAAGGCATGACAAAAAACGTGCAGGAAAAAACAGGTCTTGTGCCGGATGCGTATTTTTCGGCAACAAAAATCGAGTGGATACTCGATCAGGTGCCTGGTGCGAGAAAGCGTGCAGAAGCAGGAGAACTTCTCTTTGGAACGGTCGACTGCTGGCTTGTCTGGAAGCTGACAGGCGGTGCGGTTCATGCAACGGATTATACCAATGCATCTCGAACGATGCTCTTTAACATCCATACATTAGAGTGGGACGATGAACTTTTGACTTATTTTCACATTCCGAAGACAATGCTGCCGAAGGTACTTCCGAGCAGCTGTATTTATGGAAAGACCGATCCGGAGATTACAGGAGGCGCAATTCCGATTGCGGGTATCGCAGGAGATCAGCAGGCGGCACTTTTTGGTCAGTGCTGCTTTGAGCCGGGCGAGGTGAAAAATACATATGGAACCGGATGCTTCCTTTTGATGAATACAGGAAGTGAACCGGTGCATTCTGAACATGGTCTTGTCACAACGATTGCAGCAGGTTTGCCGGGGGAAGTGCAATATGCACTCGAAGGAAGTGTGTTTGTAGCAGGTGCGGCGATTCAGTGGCTTCGCGATGAGCTGTGGATGATTCGAAGCGCTGCAGAGACAGAAATGTTGTGCCAGTCGGTGGCGGATACGGCAGGTGCTTATCTGGTTCCGGCATTTACGGGGCTGGGCGCACCTTATTGGAATCAGTATGCGAGAGGTACATTTGTGGGTTTGACAAGAGGTGTCAGCCGTGCTCATTTTGTGCGTGCAGCGGTGGAATCATTGGCATATCAGGTGCATGATGTACTTGAAGCGATGGAACAGGACAGCGGCTATACTATCAATATCTTAAAGGCAGACGGAGGCGCAAGTGCAAACAACTTTTTACTTCAGTTTCAGGCAGATATACTGGATGCACAGGTAGATCGTCCGGGATGCATCGAGACTACGGCACTTGGCGCAGCTTATCTGGCAGGTCTGGCAACCGGATACTGGAAAAATAAGGAAGAGATTCGTGCAAACTGGCAGTTACAGAGTGCATTTCATTCATCAATCGGCGAAAAACAGCGTAAGCAGAAGCTAAAGGGATGGAAAAAAGCTGTCCGTTGCGCGCTTTTCTGGGCGAACGATACAGAAAAATAAAAAAGGCAACAAAACATAAGCAATTGCCGGATGTTCCTGGCATGTTCTGGCACCAAATGCCAGGATGTGCCGGGAATTTTATTTTCACCATATACTTAAACGATTAACCTATCTTCAAGAGCCAAGACCAGACATAGTTGAGCGAAAACAGTAAATAGATTAAAATATTCATACTATTTATAAAATTTAAACAATAAAAGAAAGAAAATAAAAAATATATAAAAAAATAGTTCGAAAATGCTTGACAAAAAAGAGAATATAAGGTAACATCAAAGGCAGAGAACAACGATTTTATTTTAAAAATTATTTCAAGAGGCAGGCACAAACCATATGTAGTGGAAAGACAAAGAAAGTTTGCTTTTTTAAAATATGGTTAAACGATTAACTATCATGCATTAATGACAGGGACTGGTGAGAACTCATTACGAAAACTCATTAATGACAACTACTAATGAAAAGGAGAGTACATGACATTAAAAGATATAGCAGGGATGGCAGGTGTGTCCGTTGCTACTGTATCTCACGTACTGAATCACAGAGACAATAAGGTAAGCCCTGAGGTGGCGTCACGGGTGCGGAGTATTATTAAGGAAGTAAACTACCAGCCGAACACAGTCGCTAAAGCACTCAGGAGCAGCAAATCGCGCATTATAGGTGTGATGACAGAGGATCTTTCTGTATGGCAGACTGGAAGTATTGTACAGGGAGTTACACATTACGCACAGCAGCATGGATACAGTGTGGTTTTATCCGATCTTGGGTTAAAAGATAAGATCAAGACAGATTATGACAGTATTTACAAATACAGAGGTCTGATCAGTCAGGAGATGCAGCGGCTTCAGGCAATTCGTGTAGACGGTATGATTTTTGTCGGAATGCATGACAGGGATGTAAAGGGACTGATTGAGACGGATATGCCGCTCGTGTATGCATATTGTACGACAGAGAATGCGGAAGATGTGCAAGTGGGATATGATAACAGGGAGATCTCAAAGAAGGTCACACAGATGCTGTTGGCGCGTTACGGTGAACAGATTGGAATTATCGGAGGTCCGCTTCAGTCCGCTCCGGCAGGACAGCGAATGGCAGGTGTGGAGGAAGCATATGCCGGGGCAGGTATTTCACTGAATTTAAAGCTTCGGCAAAATGGCAACTGGGAATTTGACAGTGGCATGCAGGCATGCAAAGAAATCCTTGCATCCGGTTATCCGATTAAAGCAATATATGCGATGAATGATCTAATGGCACTTGGAGCCATCCGTCAGATCAAGGAGGAGGGACTGAGTGTTCCAAAAGATATAGGCGTGATCGGATTTGATGACTCAGATTACGGTTGGTTTACAAATCCGACACTGACGACAGTTCATGTGCCGCTTGATGAGATTGGAAGAGAGTCGGCATCAGCGTTGATTACAAAGATCGAACATGGGACATTGGAACAAAAGAGGATTCTTTTGGAGTGTACATTAATAGAAAGAGAGTCTTACAGGCATAAGCAATGAGAAGACTTGAAATAAAAGAAAAAAGGAGACAACGAGTATGAAAGGAAAACGAGCAGCAACATCATTTTTAGCAGCAGCAATGGCAGTCGGCACACTTTCGACAGCAGCGTTCGCAGAGAACGGAACGATTGATCCGGCAGATTTAAACTGGGAAAAGCCGGACGAGACGATTAACATCAGTGTGTATGCAGGCGAGGGCGATCAGGAAGAGTTTTTGGCAGACGAGAACGGTGGAAAGGCCGTCATGGATGAATGGCTTTTGGAAAATCTAAACGTGGCATTTGACTGGCAGTATATGACAGGTGATATGACCGAACGATTGAATCTGATGTTAGCCGATAACAGCTATCCAGCTGTTATTACCAACATGCCGGATGATATGGCTGAGAAATTTATTGCACAGGGCAAGGCTGTTGATCTGACGGATTATCTGGATGATATGCCGAATCTGACAAGACGTATGGGTGATTACATCAATATGCTGAAGGATGAGGACGGTCATATTTACAAGCTGTCCACACTCTGGGGTGAGAATCCAAACGTAGCAGGACAGGATTTCGGCGTTCGCTGGGATTACTATCTGGAGCTTGGCGAGGAGAAGATGTATGAGACTCCGCAGGAGTACATCGAAGTTATGAAGAAGATTCTTGCAAATCACCCGACAAATGATGCAGGTCAGACGACATATGCATTTACCAGTGATAATCAGGGAAAGAGCTTCTTAAATGCGATGCTCGGTGCATATGGCTTTGTAAATGGCTATAAATTAGATGAAGAGACCGGTGAATTTACACATTGGCTGAATACGGATGAGGGTCTTGAGATTGCCAAGCTTGTAAATCAGATGTATCGCGAAGGTTTGATTGATCCGGACTATCAGAGCGTAGATTATGAGACTTACATTTCTAAGTTGGCAAGCGGACAGGTGCTTGGAAATCTGGGAACCTGGTGGTACGCATGGGTAGGCGGACATCAGACATGGGCAGTACAGGAAGGCGATGCATACGATAAGAATAAGAGATTTGCAAATGTTTCCGTTCACGGTGAGGGAATGAGCATGGAGGATACTTCCCTTCTTACCTCTAACTATGTTGGAAGCTACCGCATGATCATCACCGATAAGGCGACAGAGGAAGAGATTCAGGGTATCGTTAAGTATCTGAACTGGGAAGCATCTGAGCTTGGAAACTTCATTATGGGATTTGGTGTTCCGTGTGAAGAAAACGTATGGAAGATCGACGATGACGGTACATGGCTGTTCGATGATGAGATCATGAGCGTTGATACAAAGGATACTACTTATCATACTGTAAAGGCACATTATGCTTGCGAATATTGGGTAGCAATCTGCGGTCAATGGCTTAAGACAGACGGACGTTCTGTTTTTGATAAGATTGATCCAAGAGTTGATCGTGTCTCCATCTATGACTATTGGCCGGTAAATGAGGATGGAAGCTTTGCCGATGAAGGCATCAATATCAGCTGGGGTAATTATACTGCACCGGCAAAGGATACTACGATGTACCAGACAACCTTTAACTCCAGAGATACAGTTGCTACTATTAAGCAGATGGTTGACGATACAATCACATCTTCCTGGGCAGAGATCATAGGCAGTGCCAGCGAAGAAGATTGTGTAGCAGCATTTGAGGCAGCAAGAGACAATTGTAACGCAATGGGACTTGAAGAGCTGACCCAATATTATGAGGATTCCTACAAGGCTAATGTAGCAAAGTATGAAGGCTGAGAATGACTGAAATGGGGAGGTGGGAAATCCCACCTCTTCTTTCTATTTAACGAATGGGAGGAACGGCATATGGCATTTGGAAAAAAGCATGCAGTACAGGGCGGTGATGCAGACCGGTATGTAAAAGTGAAAAAGAAAAAAGGCACACTTTTGAAGTCATTTCGTACACAAAAGCAGATATGGTTTTTGTGTCTGTTAGCCCTTATCTGGGTAATTATCTTTTGTTATGTTCCTATGGCAGGAAATATTGTGGCGTTTCTGGACTGGTATCCGGGTATGTCATTTTCACAGAGTGAATTTATCGGATTTGAGAATTTTAAGCGTTTCTTCCAGCTGCCGGAGTGGAAGATGGTTATCCGCAATACACTTGTAATCAGCGGATTGTCGCTGACGATTGGCTTTGTCAGTCCGATTATATTTGCACTTTTGTTAAACGAAATCAAGAATAAGATGTTTAAGAAGGTTGTTCAGACCATTTCTTACATGCCTTATTTTGTGTCCTGGGTAGTAGTAGCCTCCATTATGATGTCTCTTCTCGGAAGTGAGGGTCTGATCAATGAAGTGCTGATGAAGCTGGGGATTATTGATAAATCAGTAAACTTTTTGAGCAATCCGGATTATTTCTGGGGACTTCTTACAACGGCGAATATATGGAAAGGTCTTGGATGGTCTGCGATTATTTATATTTCAGCTATCGCAGGTGTTGATCAGGAAATCTATCAGGCGGGAGCAGTTGACGGACTGGGACGTTTTGGAAAGGTATGGCATATTACGATTCCAAGTATCATGCCGACAGTAGTGGTTCTGTTTATTCTTGGTATCGGAAATATTTTGAATGCAGGCTTTGAACAGCAGCTTTTGATTGGTACTCCGAGTACAAGAAAGGTATATGAGGTTATTGATACTTATGTATACCGCTACGGAATCCAGCTTGGAAATTATACATTTGGTACGGCAGTCGGTTTGATGAAATCGGTATTTGGCTTCTTTCTAGTATGGCTGACGAATTTCATCTCTGGAAAAGTACTGGACATGAGAATATTCTAAAGAAAGGGGTCAAAGCATATGAGGCATACACAGAGAAAAAATTATACCGTTAAGCAAAACCGCATTAAGCAAAGCGTTGGCTCACGAGTGTTTGACGTTTTTCTTTACATATTTATGATCGCATTTACTTTCTGTATGGTATATCCGTTCTGGAACCAGCTGGTCATCTCGCTGAATGAAGGTTCGGATACCGTTCTTGGCGGAATCACATTCTGGCCAAGAAAGTTTACCTTACAGAATTATGTCTATATTTTTAAGAGACAGAATCTTCCAAAGGGTGCGGCAATGTCCGTTGCGCGCTGCGTAGTTGGTACATTCACAAGTATTGTCTGCACGGCACTGCTCGGATACATTGTGACGATCAAGCATTTTGCCGGAAGAAAGTTTATGAGAATCGTGATGATCATTACGATGTATTTTGGCGGAGGAATGATTCCGACTTACTTATTGTATTCAAACCTTGGCCTGACAGATTCCTTTGCTGTATATTGGCTTCCGGGACTTCTTTCCGCATATAATATGATTCTGGTATCTTCCTTTATCGAGGGAATCCCGGATTCTCTGGCAGAGTCGGCACGAATTGACGGTGCATCGGAGGTTCGTATCTTTTTCAAGGTTATACTTCCGCTTTGTAAGCCTGTTATTGCGGCTCTGGCGATTATGACAGCAGTCGGTCATTGGAATTCCTGGTTCGATGTTTATATTTACAACCCAAGCGGTCGCTTTGATACCTTACAGATGTATTTGCGAAAGATTCTTCTCGACAGCGAGGCTGCATCGAAGCTGATGAATGACCAGAAAAAATATGAAGCAATGAAGAATTTAACGACTACGTCAGTGCGTGCTGCGACGACGATGATCGTTACAATACCAATTGTATGTGTATATCCGTTCTTCCAGAAATATTTTGTAAGCGGTATTACAATTGGCGCAGTTAAGGGCTGATAAAAGATAATTATAAAATACTCTTGAAATATCAGAAAGAGAGTGCGATATGAAGGAAAAAAGAAAGGTCTACTATTTGACAAATGCGGAATTTGATGTGCAGCTATCAAAGGGCATGATCATTTCCATGAAACGAACCGGAGATAGCTATCAGACGCAGTATGCGGATGAATCACTCGGATTTGGCGGGATCTGCATATTGTATGAAGATGCGCAGAAAAATACAGTTGAATTTTTTGCAAATGATCAAAAGCTGTATCAGGAGTCAGGCATAGTGCGCAGGGGCAATTATTTAACCTATCAGGCTCAGACATGTGACGGAGTAATTTCCGTTTCTACATCTTATGAATTGGAATATGACAAGCTTTTGCAGAAGTTTGTACTTACAAATATATCGGAAAATGAGATCACGCTTTGCGATGTCGGCATCCGTCAGGCCTGCCATACAGAATTCCGGTGGGGCGAGAGCGCATCGCCCAATGTGATCGGTCACTATCATATCGGTGCAAACAGCTCGCACGGCACGTATTATCGTGTAGACGGAGAAGGACCGTGCCTTATTTTTGCACCGAATGAGGATACGAAACTTTTGTACTATGATGTGCAAAAATGGTTTGATCCGGCAGCAAATAAAAGAGAAAAAGAGGAAGCAGAGGGAGACGGCAAGGGATTTACAATGCTGTATCCGTTTGCAGCAAAAAGGGCTGAAAGGGCAGCAAAAAAGGGAGCGCGTATTCGTGCGAAGCAGTATACAGTTTCGTTAAAGCCGGGTGAGACAGCAGTATTTTCATTCGCCTATTTCTGGGCGGAGCATTTTCTTACAGCAGGAAAGCGTATGGCACAGGAAGGACTGGTTCATGCGGTCAGCATTCCGGGCTACACCATTCCGCAGGGAACGGCTGTGCAGCTTTGTCTTGAATCTGTCTGGGGACAGGACGGGGCAGAAGTCTTTTGTGATGAATCAAAGGAACCTATTTCGTGCATCCGAACAAAGAAAAGCGAGTCTGGCACGGAACAGCGTTTTTATGAATTTGTCTTCAAAACACTTGGCGAGCATACCATAAGTGTACACTATGGAAAACAGAAGCAGGCATATTTATACTATTTTGCAGCACAGCCGGTTGAGACACTTTGGGAGAAGCGCGCCGCTTTTATCGCGGCACATCAGATCAAGAATGAAAATTTGTGGTATGACGGGCTTCTCTGTGAGTGGAATAATAAGACAGGCGTGCAATTATCGCCGGATAATTATGATACCATAGGCGGATGGCGCATTTATGAGGTCAGCTGTGACGATCCTGGATTAGCAAAGCCGGCATTTCTCTCCTCAAAGCAGACCGTACTTCCCAATCAGGACGAGATTGCGGCACTGGATCGTTATCTGGATCGCTTTGTATGGGGAGGCTTGCAGCAGACAGAAGAAGAGCCATATCCGTATGGCATCTATGGAATACCGGACTGGCATGTCCTTCGCAATTCAAAGGAGGACGGTGCGAGAGGAAAGCTTCATATCTGGCGAATTTATGATTATCCGCATATTGCACTCACATGGTACAACATGTATTTGACGGCGGTGCGTTATCCGAATATGGAATTTCAGCAGGAACCGCTGGCGTACCTGAAACGTGCATATGGCACAGCCTGTGGTCTGTTTACGATTCCGTCTGAGATTGATGACTGGTCAGCATATAAGACAGGTCTTTACAATGAGTGCGTGATTCCAAGGATTATTGCTTCGCTTCGTGAAAATGATATGAAGGCACAGGCAGACCGTCTGGAGACTTTCTGGATGAGAAAAGTAAAGTTTTTTGTCACTGAATGCAAGGATGTATTCGGCTCAGAATATCCATTTGATACAACCGGCTTTGAGTCCACATTTGTGCTGGCAGAGGATGGCCTGAAAACAGCAGTCTTTGAGCGGGATGACTCGCCATTTGCAGAAGGTATTCCATATGAGAAGGCCGTCCAATTTATGGAGAGCCAGCATAAGTGCAACATTGCCTGTCGCGGTTATCTGGAACCATCCTACTTTGGTTACGGAAGTGATTACCGTGGAAACTGCACGCATTATCTGTTGAGTTACATGTCACAGATGGGGGGATGTTCGGTGCTTCGCCACGCACTATATTATGAGAAGGAACCATGGGAGATGCTTCGATTGGGCTACGGTTCATTGCTTAGCTCCTATGCACTGATGAATGCCGGCGATGAGGCAAGTGGCTACGGCTATTGGTTTCCGGGAAAAGAACACGATGGAGCAGCAGGCGGTGGCTTTGAGCCGCTGTATGAGGGAAAGACCTGGCTGGATCAGCCGCATTCGGGCGGCTCCTGGTATTACTCCTGCGAGATTGATCTGGGCTTTTGCGGCGGAATCCGCGGAGCGTCTTGCATCGTGGCAGAGGATCCGCTGTTTGGTCTTGTTGGATATGGTGCAGAACTTACCAAAAAGGACGGCAGCTGGACTGTAAAACGAAATGATGCGGCTGGAAAAGAGTTTCACTATCTGGCAAAGGATAAGCGTCTTCACATCGTGTTAGATCATGGAACATTTGCAAAAACGGCAGCACAGTATAACGAGAGTGATCATTCGCTGACGCTGTATTTTGATACACAAAAGAGTGCGCTGTCCGGAAATGCATCAATTTCCATGCTGAATATGGAGGGCAGACTTGCAAATGGCACGGTGCTTGGAAGTGACACGGTGCAATATCCGTTAAAAAAAGGACAGGAAAGTCTTACGATTTTTCAAAACGAAGCGCAAAAAAGATAGCCGTTCATAGGTATGCGAGCTCTGAACGGTGACAGAAAAATGAAAAGTAATAGGAAATCATAATAAGAAATGATGAAAGCCGCTGTGCGCGGGCAGAAAGGACGAGTATGGAGACAATCAAAGGAAGAAATGTAAAAATTACAGACACGTTCTGGTCTGGAAAAATGAAGACAGTGCACGACAAAGTAATTCCGTATCAGTGGGAGGCATTAAACGACCGCCTTCCGGATACCGAGCCAAGCTATGCGATTGCAAATTTTAAGACCGCAGCAGCCATCACCTCAGGCGAGATTGATCAGAGCAAGGCAAAGGCAGAGTTTCACGGATGTGTGTTCCAGGACAGCGACCTTGCCAAGTGGATTGAGGCATCCGCTTTTTCACTGAACTGGCATCCGGATGAGAAACTGGAGAAGACGATTGATGATGTGATTGATCTGGTATGTGCAGCACAGCAGCCGGATGGTTATCTGGACACGTACTTTATTATCAATGGTCTGGATAAGCGTTTTACCAATATTGCAGACGCGCACGAGATGTACTGCCTTGGTCATTTCATTGAGGCAGCATGTGCATATTATCACGCAACCGGAAAGGATAAGCTGTTAAAAGCACTGATCAAATATGTCGATCTGATCGACAAGACGTTCGGCGAGGAGGAAGGAAAGCTCAAAGGTTATCCTGGTCATGAGGTGCTGGAGATGGCACTTATGAAGCTGTATGAGATCACGAAGGATTCAAAGCACTTAAAGCTGGCTGCTTATTTCATCAATCAGAGAGGGCAGAGTCCAAACTACTTTGCTGAAGAAAAGAAGAAATATAAGAATAAGTATTATTGGGAAGAGTCTTTGTTCCAATATGGCTATTATCAGGCGCATAAGCCGGTAAGAGAACAGAAGGAAGCAGTTGGACATGCGGTTCGTGCTGTTTATCTGTACTCGGGAATGGCAGATGTAGCGAGAGTGACAGGCGATGAGTCCTTAAAGAAGGCATGCCATACATTGTGGAATGACGTTGTGCGCAGGCAGATGTATGTGACTGGTTCCATCGGTTCCAGTACCTACGGCGAGGCATTTACGTTTGATTATGATCTTCCAAATGAAGAGATCTATGGTGAGACATGCGCAGCGATCGGACTTGTATTCTTTGCCATGAGAATGCTGAAAATGGACACAAATGGTGTATATGCCGATGTAATGGAAAAGGCACTCTACAATGGCATCATCAGCGGAATCTCTCTTGATGGAACGAAGTTTTTCTATGTCAATCCATTGGCAGTAAAGCCGAAGGCAGTCAAGAAGGATCAGAGACTCATCCATGTAGAGCCGAGACGTCAGAAGTGGTTTGCGTGCGCATGTTGTCCGCCAAATTTAGCCAGAATGATGACTTCCCTTGGCGAATATATCTATTCAACCGAGGGGAATACGGTTTACCAGAACCTGTTTATTGGAAGTGATATGCAGACTGAAGTAGATGGAAAGGAAATCACGCTCCATGTAACGACATCCTATCCGTGGGAGGAAACCGTTTCGGTTCGCGTAGAATCTATGGAAGATGCCGCATTTGAGTATGCATTCCGTGTACCGGGCTGGTGCAAAGGCATGACTGTAAAGAAAAATGGCATGGAAGTATCCTGCCACGCAGAGAATGGCTATGGTTATCTGGAGGATCCGGTAAAGAACGGTGATGAGATCACACTTGTGTTTGAAATGCCTGTTACATTTGTAAAAGCAAATCCGAAGGTTCGCCAGGATATCGGAAAGACTGCTGTTATGAAGGGACCAGTTGTGTATTGTCTGGAGGAAGATGACAACGGAGAGGAACTTCAGATGATTCATCTGGCAGGAAAGAAGGACATTCATGAAGAGTTTGTTCCGGATCTTCTTGGCGGTATTGTACGCATTACCATGACGGCAGAGGAAGAGTATGGTCCGGCAGATGACGGTCTGTACTATGATTGCTCACAGGTAAAAAGACGTGAGAGAAAGCTTACTTTTATTCCGTACTATGCATGGGCAAACCGCAATGAGGGCGAAATGACCGTTTGGATCAATGATTAATAATGATTTTGAAGATTGCGAGAGTTGCAAAGCACGTAGCAATCTGGTATCAAAGGGGTCAGAATGCCTTTTGACCCCAACATCATAAAATAAAGTAAGAAAGAGACAGACATGAGCGCCTGCCTCTTTCTTGTTTATGAGTAATAAAATGATTTAGTTTTCGCCAGTGGTTTCGTTCTTCTGCTGATATTCCAGTGCAGCCCCGATGAAGCCCTTGAATAACGGATGAGGACGGTTCGGTCTGGACTTTAACTCTGGATGAGCCTGAGTACCGATAAACCATGGGTGATCCGGAAGCTCGATCATCTCTACGATGCGGCCGTCCGGTGAAATACCGGAAAGTGTCATGCCGTGAGAAGTAAGAGCAGCGCGGTAATCGTTGTTTACTTCGTAGCGGTGACGATGACGCTCTGCAATTTTCTCAGTGCCGTAGAGCTGATAAGCTTTTGTATCCTTTCCTAAGATACATGGATAGGAACCAAGACGTAAGGTACCGCCGATATCGGTGATACCATTCTGGTCTGGCATCAGATGAATAATCGGATGTGCGGTCTGCGGATCCAGCTCGATGCTGTGCGCGTCACGGATATCCAGCACGTGGCGTGCAAACTCCACGATGGCCATCTGCATACCAAGGCACAGGCCAAGGAACGGAATCTTATGCTCGCGCGCATAGCGGATAGCGGTAATCATGCCCTCGATACCACGATCGCCAAATCCACCAGGAACAATCACACCTGACACATCCTTTAAGATATCACCTATATTTTCAGATGTTACCTGCTCGGAATCCACCCACTTGATATTGACGTTTGCGTGGTGGGCAACACCGCCGTGCTTAAGAGCCTCAACAACACTGATATATGCATCGTGAAGGGCAGTATACTTTCCGACGAGTGCAACGGTTACAGTGCTTGTCGGATTCTTCCATGCATTTACCATTGCTCGCCACTCTTCCAGATCCGGCTCTGGATTTGGAAGGTTCAGACATTCGCAGGCAACATCAGCCAGATGCTCGTCCTCAAGCATCAGCGGAACCTCGTACAGAACGTCACAGTTTAAGTTCTCCAAAACGTGGCTGACAGGAACGTTGCAGAACAGACCAATCTTTGCCTTCATCTGATCGCCCATCGGGTAATCGCTTCGGCACATGATAACGTCCGGCTGAAGCCCCATTCCCTGAAGCTCTTTGACGCTTGCCTGAGTTGGCTTTGTCTTTAACTCCTGAGAAGCAGACAGATATGGAATCAGCGTAACGTGAATCAACATGGAATTGCCGCGCCCGATCTCATGCTGGAACTGACGGATGGACTCCAAAAATGGCTGACTTTCAATATCACCGACCGTACCGCCAACCTCGATAATTGCGATTTCAGTCTTATCGGTTGTGAAATTTCGGTAAAAGCGATCCTTGATCTCATTTGTGATGTGAGGAATGACCTGTACGGTACCGCCGCCGTAATCGCCGCGGCGCTCGCGCTGCAGCACGCTCCAGTAAACCTTTCCGGTAGTAACATTGGAATTGCGGGTGAGGCTCTCATCGATAAAGCGCTCATAGTGACCAAGATCCAGATCGGTCTCTGCACCATCATCGGTGACGAAAACCTCACCGTGCTGAACCGGGTTCATTGTTCCCGGGTCGATGTTGATATAAGGGTCAAACTTCTGCATGGTCACAGTATAACCGCGCGCCTTTAACAGACGGCCAAGTGATGCGGCAGTGATTCCTTTTCCAAGTCCGGATACAACGCCTCCGGTGACAAATACGTACTTAACAGGCATAAATACCTCCTCTGAAGAAAAAATAAATGTGTCAACAGTAAATAATAATGCATGGATAAATTATAATCAAAACAGACTTATTATACAACCATTTTTTTTTCTGCGCCACTATTATTTCACAGAAATTTTCTTGCAATATTGGAAGTTCGATTATATAATAATTACAGTTTACCTATTTGCACACATGCGTAAAAGGTACTGAAAATTAGGAAAGGTGAGAAATGGATGGACGACAGGCAAAGAAAACCTGATAACAGGAATAACAGAAACAACAAGAAACAAAATTTTCAGTTGTATGTGATTTTGGCTATTGTGGCGGCAGTCACGATTGCACTGATAGCCGGACTGAATTCTTTTGTCAAGAGCAGTACGACTAAGAAAGTAACATATGATGAATTTGTAGCAGCAGTGGAAGAAGGAACAGTGGATACCGTAAAGATCTCAAGTTCGAGAGTCACCTTTACGCTGAAGAACGACCTTCGGATGACATATTATACGCCATATCTTCCGGATTCCAATCTGCTTCCGATGTTAAACGAGGCTGGTGTGGAGTATACGGGTACGGAGGATAGTTCCGGTTCGGCAATCATTGAATTCCTTCTAGTGTATATCCTGCCGATTGCATTGATCTGGATTCTGATGAGCATTTTGATGAGACGCATTGGCGGTGGTTCCGGCGGGATGATGGGCATTGGAAAAGCAAATACGGCGACAAATATGAGCCGTGCGACTGGTGTGACATTTGCTGATGTGGCAGGTGAGGATGAGGCAAAAGAGTCTCTGACGGAGATCGTTGATTTTCTTCACAATCCACAAAAATACGTGCAGATCGGTGCGAAGCTGCCAAAGGGTGCGCTTCTTGTAGGCCCTCCGGGAACTGGTAAGACACTTCTGGCAAGAGCCGTTGCAGGCGAGGCAAAAGTACCATTCTTTTCTCTGTCCGGTTCTGACTTCGTAGAGATGTTTGTCGGTGTCGGTGCATCGAGAGTGCGCGATTTGTTTAAGACCGCTCAGCAGAATGCACCGTGTATCATTTTTATTGATGAGATTGATGCGATCGGTAAGACAAGAGATACCCGCTATGGCGGAAATGATGAGCGTGAGCAGACATTAAATCAGTTGCTCTCTGAGATGGATGGATTCGATGCATCCAAGGGCGTACTCGTTATGGCAGCGACAAACCGTCCGGAGATTTTGGACAAGGCACTGCTTCGTCCGGGACGTTTTGACCGCCGTGTCATTGTAGATAAGCCGGATTTGAAAGGACGTATCGCGATCCTGAAGGTTCACGCAAAGGATGTGCGTATGGATGATTCTGTTGATCTGGAAGCAATCGCACTTGCTACAAGCGGTGCTGTTGGTTCTGATCTGGCGAATATGATCAACGAAGCAGCGATCACAGCAGTCAAGAGAGGAAGTCAGGTCGTTTCTCAGAAAGATCTTCTGGAGGCAGTCGAGGTCGTTCTTGTCGGCAAAGAGAAGAAGGATCGCGTCATGAACCAGAAAGAGAGACGAATTGTCTCCTACCATGAGGTTGGTCATGCGTTGATCAGCGCATTGCAAAAGGACTCCGAGCCGGTTCAGAAGATCACAATTGTTCCGAGAACCATGGGTGCGCTCGGCTATGTTATGCAGACTCCGGCTGAGGAGAAGTTCTTAAATTCTAAGGAAGAGATTCTGGATATGGTTGTCATGGCACTCGGCGGACGTGCGGCAGAGGAGCTTGTATTTAACAGCGTGACAACTGGTGCATCAAACGATATCGAGCAGGC
The DNA here is from genome assembly GCA_963652495.1 of uncultured Oscillospiraceae bacterium. Taxonomy (GTDB): domain Bacteria; phylum Bacillota; class Clostridia; order Lachnospirales; family Lachnospiraceae; genus Anthropogastromicrobium. The sequence continues at coordinate 18,952 of CAVJTU010000024.1, read as the reverse complement.
AACTGCTTATGTAAGAAATATGATCACGATGTATGGTATGTCCGATGAGTTTGGTCTGATGGCACTTGAAACCGTCGAGAATCAGTACTTGGACGGACGAAAGGTCTTAAATTGTGCCGATGCTACCGCAGCCCAGATCGATCAGGTTGTGAAGGAAACACTCAAGAAATGCTACGAGCAGGCAAAGCAGATGCTTTCGGAAAATCGAGAGGTCATGGATCGTCTGGCAGAGTTTCTGATCAAGGAAGAGACGATTACCGGAAAGGAATTTATGGAAATTTTCCATAAATATCGTCTGGAACAGATGGAACATCAGGTAGGGATGGATGCCGATTCAGCAGCAGATTCGCAGGAAAACGGTGCTGATTCAGCAGAAATTTCAAAGGAAGCTTCACAGGAAGTTTCACAGGAAACGGCAACAGCTGACAGTCCGATTGTAAATTCATCTGACGAAAGAAACGAGTAAGGAAAACGTGACAGAATGGGTTCGTTATAAGAGAAGCACAATCAGATTTTGATTGTGCTTCTCTTATGAATAATTTACAAGGCGCCTATGACAAACGAAAGGATTTATTTATAAATGAAGCGAAATGATCGGGAGCAAGACAACGTTTCAGCTCGAAGGGAGCAGATTTTAAATCACAACGCTGCGAAGAATTTCAAAGAATTTAACATTGAAAATGAACTGAAAAAGCTTCCGGCAAAGCCGGGTGTCTATTTGATGCATGATGCGTCAGATGAGATCATCTATGTAGGAAAAGCCATCAGGCTTTGCAACCGGGTACGTCAATATTTTCAGCGCAGTAAGAAGCCATCGGCCAAAATCGAGCAGATGGTTTCGCATGTAGCATATTTTGAATATATTGTGACAGACTCTGAGATGGAGGCATTGATTCTTGAATGCAACCTGATCAAAAAGCACCGCCCGCGCTATAACACGATGCTGATGGATGATAAGGCATATCCGTATATTCGCATCACGGTGGACGAGGATTTTCCGAGAGTCATGCTGGCGCATAAACAGGTGCGTGACAAGAGCCGCTATTTTGGCCCGTATCCGAGCGGTTTGGCAGTAAAAGATACGCTCGAACTGGTGCATAAGCTTTTTGGCATTCGCACTTGCAATCGTATATTGCCGCGCGATCAGGGAAAGGAACGCCCCTGCCTCAATTATCACATCGGTCAGTGTATGGGGCCGTGTCAGGGATATGTCACGAAGGAAGAATATAATAAGCAGATTGACCGTGTGATTTCACTGCTGAATGGAAATTATGTACAGCTGCGAAAAGAACTTGAGGAAAGGATGAAGGCAGCCGCCGACAAACTAGAGTTTGAGACAGCGGCAAAATATCGCGACCTTGCAGAGGGCATCACAAAGATTGCCCAGCAGCAAAAGATTACTGACAGCAGTTCGTTAAATGACCGCGATGTAATTGCCAGTGCGATCGAAGGATCGGATGCTGTTGTGCAGGTCTTCTTTGTGCGAGAGGGCAAGCTGATCGGGCGCGATCACTATCACGTCAGCGTGGCAGGCGGTGATAGCGAGGCAGATGTTTTGAGCAGCTTTATCAAGCAATATTATGCCGGAACACCATTTCTTCCGGGTGAAATTTATGTCCCATGCGAGCTTGAGGATATGGAAATCATGAGCAGCTGGCTTAGCAAAAAGCGCGGCAAAAAAGTAGAACTTCTTGTGCCAAAACGTGGCCGCAAAGAAAAGATGCTTGAGCTTGCAGCGCAGAATGCAAGGATTGTGCTGCGTCAGGACAAAGACCGCATCAGGCGCGAAGAGGAGCGTACAACAGGTGCGCTAAGGGAAATCGAAAAATGGCTGAATCTGCCGCATATTTATCGCATGGAAGCATATGATATCTCCAATACCAGCGGTATGGAGTCTGTCGGTTCAATGGTGGTCTTCGAGGGCGGCAAACCAAAGAAAAATGATTACCGCAAATTTAAGATTCGCACAGTGCATGGACCAAACGATTATGCGTCCATGTATGAGGTACTGACAAGGCGATTTGAGCGCGCAATTAAAGAGGATGAAAATTTACACAATACAAGCAGCAAGGAGCACGAAGGCACATCTTTGCAGCAGTCTCAGAAAAATATCATCACAGCGGACAGTTTCTTTCGCCTGCCGGACGTCATTATGATGGACGGCGGCAGAGGTCAGGTCAATATGGCACTCGAAGTGCTCAATAAACTGGGACTTTCCATACCTGTCTGCGGTATGGTAAAGGACGATCACCATCGCACAAGAGGATTGTATTATAATAATGCAGAGCTTCCGATTGACATACACTCGGAAGGCTTTCACCTGATCACACGTGTGCAGGACGAGGCACACCGCTTTGCCATCGAATATCACAAGAGTCTGCGCGGCAAAAAAGAGATTCACTCTATTCTTGATGATATTCCGGGTATCGGCCCGAAGCGCCGCCTTGCGCTGATGCGTCAGTTCGGCGATATCTATGCGATTCGCGAGGCAACCATCGCACAGTTATCCGATGTCGAGGGCATGAATGAGCGCGCCGCCGAGGCAGTATATGAGTTTTTTCACAATTCACGGGAGGATACTTGAATTAGCGGTGAGATGAGCTGCTTTTTTTTATTCAGGAGTTTACAAAACTGGCATCAGTTGATACAATAAAGGCAGCAAAAACAATCCCCAAGACGAATTAAAAAAAGGAGAAAAATCTATGAGCGGAGTTACGATTTCAGCATTGATTAAAAAAATGAATCTGGAACTTTTGACAAAGGAGATCAACACCGACAAAATTAAGCTGTACCACCCGGATGTCAATCGTCCGGCATTGCAGCTTGCAGGCTACTATGAGCACTTTGACCGTGAGCGTGTACAGCTGATCGGCGTGGTTGAGTTTACTTACATGCAGCGCATGAGCGAGGAGCAGCGTCTTGAAACATATGAAAAGCTGCTTTCAAGTGAGATTCCGTGCATCATTTTTTCCACCAACAACTGTCCAGGTGAAACTTTCTTAAAGATTGCGAGCAAGTATAAGGTTCCGGTTATGTTGTCTGATAAGAAAACATCGCCTCTGATGGCAGAGATCATCCGTTGGCTGAACGTTCAGCTGGCACCGACGATCTCCATCCATGGCGTACTTGTCGATGTATATGGCGAGGGTGTGCTAATCACAGGCGAGAGTGGTATCGGAAAGAGTGAAGCTGCGCTTGAACTGATCAAGAGAGGCCATCGTCTGGTATCGGATGATGTTGTTGAGATCCGCAAGGTAAGTGACGAGACGTTAGTAGGAAGCGCGCCGGATATCACAAGACATTTTATTGAGCTTAGAGGTATCGGAATCATTGATGTCAAGACACTGTTTGGTGTCGAGGCAGTTAAGAATACACAGTCAATCGACATGGTAATCAATCTGGAGGATTGGGATAAGGATAAGGAGTATGACCGTCTGGGTCTGGAGGATCATTATACCGAGTTTCTTGGAAATAAGATCGTCTGCCATAACATTCCGATTCGTCCGGGCAGAAACCTTGCGATTATTGTAGAATCAGCGGCTGTCAATTACCGTCAGAAGAAGATGGGTTACAACGCAGCCAGAGAGCTGTATAATCGTGTACAGCAAAATCTTGCCAGGAGAGATGACGATTAATGGAACAGAAAAAACAACTGGAGGGGAATTTGAAAGGGGAATTGTTGGAGAGACAATTACAGGAAAAACAATTACAAAAAAAAGATGAAAACAATCAATTTGATGAGGTAACAAAGCAGCTGCAAGCCGTTTTAGAACCGGAAAATCTGCTTCTTGATGAGCCGATGAAAGGTTACACGACATTTCGTGTGGGCGGTCCGGCAAAGTGGATGGCAGCACCAGAGGACGAGCAGCAGCTTCGCATCATCTTGAAAATTTGCAAAGAGACAAACATGCCATACTTCGTTCTTGGACGCGGCAGCAACTTGCTTGTCAGCGATCGCGGCTTTGACGGTGTGGTGATCAATTTGCGAAAGAATTTTACGAAGATTACAACCGACAAGGAAGCGAAAACAATTACGGCAGAGGCAGGAGCATCCCTTCCGGCTGTGTCGCAGGCAGCACTATCTGCCGGTCTTACCGGATTGGAGTTTGCAGCCGGCATTCCGGGAACCATGGGCGGCGGTTTGTTCATGAATGCCGGTGCATATGGTGGTGAGTTAAAGCAGATCGTGACAGAGGCGGCTGTTATGGCACCGGATGGTGTGATTCGTCATGTACCAAATGAAAAGATGGAACTTGGACATCGTTTGAGCAGCTTTATGAGGACTGACGAGATCATCCTTTCTGTCACGATGCAGCTTGCAGACGGCGATCCGCAAAGCATAAAGGCGATGATGGACGATTTTAATGCAAGACGAAGAGACAAACAGCCACTCGAATATCCGAGCGCAGGCAGCACATTCAAGCGCCCAACCGGATATTTTGCAGGTAAGCTGATCGAAGATGCAGGACTAAAGGGTTTTTCAGTTGGCGGAGCTGAAGTTTCTGAAAAGCATGCCGGATTTGTGATTAATACAGGAACAGCTACAGCATCGGATATCTGGAATCTCTGCCAGGAAGTGCGAAAGAGAGTATTCGTACAGTTTGGCGTGGAGCTTGAGCCGGAAATCCAGATGGTTGGCTCGTTTGGGGAGCAGGAGAAGGATTGACAATACTATGAGAATTGTAATTGTAACGGGAATGAGTGGCGCAGGAAAGTCAACTGCGTTAAAGATGCTTGAGGATATGGGCTTTTATTGTGTTGATAATTTGCCAATTCGCCTGATTGAAAAATTCGTTGAATTGATTCAGGGCGGCGGTACTGAGGCAAAGGACGTAGCACTTGGCATTGATATTCGTAATACGGAGTTTATTGGTTTGATGAGCGAAGTAATTGATCGTCTCAAGCAGGAAGACATTGATTGTAAAGTACTGTTTTTGCAGGCGTCCGATGAGTGCCTGATTAAACGCTACAAGGAAACTCGCCGCAGTCATCCGCTGTCACAGGGACAGAGAGTGGAAGTTGGAATTAAAAAAGAGCGAATGCTGATAGATGGACTTTTGTCACAGGCGGATTATGTCATTAACACGTCGCAGCTTTTGACAAGAGAGCTAAAGACTCAGCTGGAGGATATTTTGCTTAGAGGCTTTGATTATAAAAGTCTTTTTGTAACGGTGCTTTCTTTCGGCTTTAAGTATGGGATTCCGACCGATGCGGATCTTGTTTTTGATGTGCGTTTCCTTCCAAATCCGTATTATTTTGAATCCATGCGGCCATTAACGGGAAACGATGCGCCGGTTCGTGATTATGTTATGAGTTCGGACACAGCAAAAGTATTTCTGGAAAAACTCACGGATATGGTGACATTTCTGATTCCTCATTATATTGGTGAAGGAAAGACCCAGCTGGTCATTGCAATCGGCTGCACAGGCGGTAAGCACCGTTCCGTCACGATCGCAAATGCGCTTTATGAAAAATTAAAGGGCAAGGAAGGCTATGGGCTGAGACTCGACCACAAGGACATTGAGAAAGATGGAAGAAGAAAGTAAAAAAGAAAAGGAAAGAGCCTCCTTTTCCATGCAGGTAAAGGAGGAACTTTCCGGTGTAATGGGTGCGGCACGTCATTGTCAGCTGGCAGAGCTGGCAGCGTTTATTCTTTGCTGTGGCAGGTTGGTTGACGATGCTGCATCCGGCAGTTCAACTGAAAAAATCAACGAAAATGTGAATGGAAATTTGAACAAAAGTGATAAAAGTTATAATGGTAGAACGTTGTTATTTGAATCGGAAAATGAAATAGTTTTAAGAAAATACTTTACTTTTGTACAAAAAACATTTAATATAAAGTTGGTGCGTGTACACAAGGGAAATGGATGTGCTTTATGGCTGAATAAACAGGACACAGAAACCATTTTGCAGGCGCTCAAGCTTTTTGAAAGCGACTCTTTGGAAGAAAGCATCGCAGACAGCAGACTGCTTCTTCGCAGTTGCTGCCGCAGGGCTTTTATCAGAGGATACTTTCTGGCATCTGGTTCGATCAGTGCACCGCAGAAAGGGTATCATTTTGAAATTGTTACCAGTTCAGAGGCGAGAGCTTTGCAGCTGCAGAGGCTGATACATTCTTGCAAAATTGAGGCAAAGACCGTGATTCGCAAGAAATATCATGTGGTCTATGCAAAGGAGGGTGAGCAGATTGCAGATCTGTTAAGCCTGATGGAAGCGCCGAAAGCAAGAATGGAGTTTGAAAACATTCGGATTTTAAAGGATGTCCGTAACAGTGTGAACCGCAAAGTAAATTGTGAGGCTGCAAATTTGAATAAGACGGCAAATGCCTCATTGGAGCAGGTTAGGGATATTGAGTATATCAGCGAATATTACGGTCTGGAAAGTTTACCTGAAAATCTAAAACAGGCCGCGCGTCTGCGCCTTGAAAAGCCAGACGCCTCTCTGACAGAATTGGGGAAGCTGATGGATCCGCCAGTGAGCAAATCTGGTGTCAACCATCGTTTTAAAAAACTCAAGGCATTAGCGGATCAGATGAGAGAACAAGGAGGAAGATTATGATAACAAAGAAAATTACAGTTGAGATTCCGGCAGGATTAGAGGTGCGTCCGGTAGCAGTGCTCGTTCAGGTCGCGAACCAGTACAGCAGCAGTATCTATGTGGAGAGTGGAAATAAGAAAGTGAATGCCAAGAGCATTATGGGACTGATGACACTTGGACTTCGTGCCGGTGAGTCTGTTACAGTACATGCAGACGGCGCTGATGAGGCAGATGCCGTAGATAAGATCGAAGCATATCTGACTGGAAGGGCAGCCATCAATGCAAGAGCATAAAGTGAATAATTGCGAGAGTGCAAAGCACGTAGCAATCTGGTATCAAAGGGGTCAAAAGGCATTTTGCCCCCAACATCATATGATATATTTATGATAAGAAAAAAGAATCCCGCCGTGAGGCAGGATTCTTTTTTGAGTAATTATTCATAATCAGCCGTATTTATAAGGAGCTTAAAGCCGCCCCAGTATCGAAAAATCGCCTTGGCAAGGATTTTATCGCGCGCGACATATGTATTTGTCCAGTATCGCGAATCCTTTGAACTGTTTCGATTATCACCCAGCATAAAATAATATCCTTCGGGGACTTGAAACTCCATTCCGTCATTCTTAACAAGCCATTCTTCCTTCAGATAATCTTCTTTTAGAGGAGTATCGGAGTGATTGATGTAAATCTTTCCGTCTGTAATGGTGACGGTCTCGCCCGGAAGTCCGATTACTCGCTTAATATAGTTGACCGATTCATCATCTGGATACTTGAAAATGACAATATCACCGCGCTCCGGATCGGAGAACATGTAAGACAGCCGAAAACCAAATAGCCGGTCGTCCGTCATGATCGTGTTTTCCATTGAGCCGGTGGGTACTTTGGCATTCAGCAGAATGAAATTGTTGATCAAAAGTGCGGCAACAAGAGCGATGCCGATGCTGATTACATATTCGAGAATTGTGTGCATAGGCGAGGTATTTTCATCCTTTTTATTTTTGCCGTCCTTTGCGGATTCAGATGCAGCGGTGTTGATTTCATTTTCCTGTTTGGAAATATCTTTTTGCTCCATAAAAATTACCTGTTCCTTTCTAATGCGCGAACGCTTTTGCACGAGTATACCATAAAGTCACAAAAAAGTCTATTGGTTCCTGTTATTGCTTTTGAAACAGAAAAATGATATGATGATGAACAGTATAAATTTATCACAAAAGAAGGAGGGGGGGCTATGGCTTTTACACATCTTCATGTGCATACAGAGTACAGTCTGCTCGACGGCTCATGTAAGATAAAAGAACTAATTGACAGAGCAAAAGAGCTGGGGATGGATTCTCTGGCGATTACGGATCACGGCGTCATGTACGGCGTGATTGATTTTTATAAAGCGGCAGTTGCCGCAGGTATCAAACCGATCATTGGCTGCGAGGTCTATGTGGCTCCGGGGTCCAGATTTGACCGTGAGCCGGCAGGACATGGCGATGACCGTTATTATCATCTGGTATTGTTAGCGGAAAATGACACAGGTTATCACAACCTGATGAAGATTGTCTCAAGGGGCTTCACCGAGGGTTATTATTATAAGCCGCGCGTGGATAAGGAGCTTCTTGAAACGTATCACGAGGGCATCATTGCGCTGAGTGCGTGTCTGGCAGGTGAAGTGGCAAGAAATATCACGAGAGGACTGTATGAGGATGCAAGGAAGGCAGCACTTTCCTATGAGAAGATTTTTGGAAAGGGCAATTTCTTTTTGGAACTGCAGGATCACGGCATCAGCGCACAGACGACAGTAAATCAGGCACTTCTTCGCATGAGTGAGGAGACCGGTATTGAACTTGTTGCGACAAATGATATTCACTATATCAATGCTGCCGATGCCGAGCCGCATGATGTGCTGCTGTGCATCCAGACGGGAAAGAAGGTCGATGATGAAGATCGTATGCGCTATACCGGCGGTCAGTATTATTTAAAATCCGAACAGGAAATGCGTGATCTGTTTCGTTACGCACAGCAGGCGATTGACAATACGGCAAAGATTGCGGCGCGATGCAATGTCGAGATCGAGTTTGGAAAGACAAAGCTTCCCAAATTCTCAGTGCCGGAGGGTTATACCTCAGAGCAGTATCTGGAAAAGCTCTGCCGCGAGGGTCTTGTTCGCCGCTACGGTGATCAGGCAGCAGAAGTCGAGGAGCGACTTGACTATGAGCTTGGCGTTATCAAGAAGATGGGCTATGTCGATTATTTCCTGATTGTGTGGGATTTCATCCATTTTGCAAAATCAAAAGACATCATGGTCGGCCCGGGACGAGGTTCGGCGGCAGGAAGTGTTGTTGCATACAGTCTTGAGATTACCGATATTGAGCCGCTTCGCTATCAGCTTCTGTTTGAACGATTTTTAAATCCGGAGCGTGTTTCCATGCCGGATATCGACGTGGATTTTTGCTTCGAGCGCCGTCAGGAGGTCATTGATTATGTCGTAGAAAAATATGGCAAGGATCAGGTCGTCCAGATTGTTACATTTGGTACGCTTGCCGCAAAAAACTGTATCCGTGATGTCGGTCGTGCTCTTGATCTTCCGTATTCGCTGTGCGACACGATCGCAAAGCTGATCCCGGCAGAATTAAATATGACAATTGATCGCGCATTGAATGTCAATCCGGAACTTCGTTCCCTGTATGAGAGTGATCCGCAGGTCAAAAAGCTGATTGATCTTTCCAAGCGACTTGAAGGTCTTCCGCGCCACACTTCCATGCATGCTGCAGGAGTTGTCATCAGCCAGCGTGCTGTAGATGAGTATGTGCCGCTGTCGCGGGGAAGCGATGGTGCCATTGTCACGCAGTATACGATGACAGCGCTTGAAGAACTGGGACTTCTGAAAATGGACTTTCTTGGTCTTCGCACATTGACGGTTATCCAGAATGCGGTTAAGAATGTAAAACGAAGTCAGGGGATTACGATTGATATCAGCCACATCGACATGAACGATTCGCAGGTGCTTGCGTCCATTGGGACGGGGCATTGTGAGGGTATTTTCCAGCTGGAGAGTGCTGGTATGAAAAACTTCATGAAGGAGCTAAAGCCAACCAGCCTCGAAGATATTATCGCCGGAATCTCGCTGTATCGTCCGGGCCCGATGGACTTTATCCCACGTTATTTGGAGGGAAAGAATAATCCGGAAAAAATCACCTACGAATGCCCGCAGCTAAAGCCGATTCTCGAACCGACTTACGGCTGTATCGTCTATCAGGAGCAGGTTATGCAGATCGTTCGTGATCTGGCGGGATATACGCTTGGCCGAAGCGATCTGGTGCGCCGCGCGATGGCAAAAAAGAAGGCCGCTGTGATGGAAAAAGAACGGCAAAACTTCGTTTACGGAAATGAAGAAGAGGGCGTTCCGGGCTGTATCTCACGGGGAATTGATGAAAAGACGGCAAATCATATTTACGATGAGATGATTGATTTTGCCCGATATGCATTCAATAAGTCTCATGCAGCCGCATATGCTGTCGTTGCCTATCAGACGGCTTATTTAAAATATTATTATCCGGTCGAATATATGGCAGCATTAATGACATCTGTTATTGAAAACTCAGGAAAAGTTTCCGATTACATTCAGGTCTGCCGTAAGATGGGCATTCAGATCGTTCCGCCGGATATCAACGCCGGCGAGTGGGATTTTTCTGTGCGCGATGGAAAGATCTGCTATGCATTGTCTGCGATCAAGAGCATCGGCCGAACTGTTATTTTAGGCCTAGTTCGGGAGCGCGAGGAAAATGGCGTATATACGAGTTTGCAAAATTTTCTGGAGCGCATGTATGGCGGCGAGTTAAATAAGCGCGCTGTGGAGAATTTGATCAAGTCAGGTGCAATGGATTGCCTTGATGGAAATCGCAGACAGAAGATGGAAGTATATTCTTCTATCATGGATGAATTGGCGCGCGAACAAAAACATTCCATGACAGGACAGTATAGTCTGATGGATTTTCTGGAAGGCCCGCAGAAAGATGACTTCAAGATTTCGTTCCCAAAAGTGTCGGAGTATGAGCCGGGCGCGCTTCTTGCCATGGAAAAAGAGGTGCTTGGCATCTATATCAGCGGTCATCCGCTTGATGCTGACCGAAACTTTATCGAGAAGAATATCACGGCTGTCAGCAGCGATTTTATTCATGATGAGGAGACGGGCATGGCAAAGGTGCGCGACCAGGCTGTTGTCACGGTGGCAGGAATGATTGCAGCAAAGACAGTCAAGACCACGAAGAATAATCAGATGATGGCATTTCTGACGCTTGAGGATTTGCGCGGTACGCTTGAAATCATCGTTTTTCCAAAGGATTACGAGAAGTATCGCCAAATATTAAGTCCGGATCAAAAGATTTTCGTCAAAGGACGCGTATCGCTCGGTGATGAGGTGCAAGGCAAGCTGATCTGCGAAAAGATTGTTGCTTTTTCTGAGATTTTGGGCGAATTGTGGATTCAGTTTCCGGATTTTGAGACGTACCAGTTAAGAGAGCGCGAGATGCTGTCACTGCTCACACCGTGGAGCGGCAAGGACACAGTAGTGGTCTACCTTTCCAATGAGAGACAGTATCAGAAGCTGCCGCCGAGCCGAAATGTTGGTATCTGTCCGGAACTTATCGACCAGCTTGACCGGGTATTTGGAAAAGAAAATATAAAAACATTGAAAAAAATCAGGGAAAAGCTCTAATTTGTATTGAAAAACTCGGCAAAATCAATTAGAATAGGTATTGGTAAATTTTTAACAGACTTTACCAGACAGCACGAAAAACACGAAATGCAAAGTAATAAGATGATGAGACACATGTCAAGACAGCAAGGAGGAAACGTCATGGCAAATAAAGTAAAGACAATCGGTGTATTAACAAGTGGAGGAGATGCTCCTGGCATGAACGCTGCGATCCGTGCGGTTGTCCGTACCGGTATTGCAAAAGGCTTAAATGTAAAGGGTATTATGAGAGGCTATGCCGGTCTTATTAAGGGAGAGATAATTGATATGAGTTCACGCAGCGTGGCTGATATTATCCAGAAGGGCGGTACGATCCTTTATACGGCAAGATCTTCAGAATTCCGTAGTGAAGAAGGTCAGAAGCTTGGAGCAGAAATCTGCAGAAAGCACGGGATTGATGGTGTCGTTGTAATTGGTGGTGATGGTTCCTTTAATGGTGCATGTAAGCTTGCAAATCTCGGAATCAACACAATCGGTATTCCGGGAACGATCGATCAGGATATTGCCTGTACCGATTATACGATCGGATTTGATACTGCAATCAACACCGCGATGGAAGCGATTGATAAGGTAAGAGATACTTCTACATCTCATGAGCGATGCAGTATCATCGAGGTTATGGGAAGAAGCGCAGGCTATATTGCATTGTGGTGCGGTGTTGCCAATGGTGCAGAGAACATTCTTCTGCCGGAGTACTATGACGGTGATGAGCAGGCACTGATCAACCAGATCATCGAGAATCGTAAGAAAGGAAAGAAGCATCACCTGATTATCAATGCAGAGGGTGTCGGTCATTCCGCAAGCATGGCAAAGAGAATCGAAGCTGCAACCGGTATCGAGACCAGAGCAACCATCCTTGGTCATATGCAGCGTGGCGGAAGCCCGACCTGTATGGATCGTTACTATGCGTCCATGATGGGTGCGCGTGCTGTTGATCTTCTGTGCGAGGGTGCAAGCAACCGTGTCGTAGCATATCGTGATGGCAAGTTTGTTGACTATGATATCAATGAGGCACTTGCAATGAAGAAGCACATCTCTCCATATGAGTATGAAGTAAGTAAGATGCTTTCCAGATAAGCATTGAGAGTTGATATAGGGTGAATGCTTTGGATTAAAATTTGATTTGAATTAAAAGTGAATAAGAAGTAACAATGGTGAGAAGCCCGCAGTATTATCTGTGGGCTCTCTTTGTAAGAAAAATCCCATTTAACCGAATCAAGCAGGTAACGAAGCAAATTGCGAATATCTGTTTGACTTATGAAATCATTCAAGATAGACAGAAATAGGAAATGAGGGCGTTTTATGAATCAGCAGCAAAAATATATTCTAAACCTGCAGCGAAAATCAAGAGAGAGAAAGCGCGAGCAGGCATTTGTAATTGAAGGAAGAAAGATGTTTGAGGAGGCTCCGGCTGATCGTGTGACTACGGTCGTTGCATCCGAATCCTTTTGCAAAAGCAAGGAAGGAGCATTGCTTCTTAGGGGAAAGAAATTTGACGTCGTAAGTGACTCCATTTTTGAGACACTTTCCGATACAAAGACACCGCAGGGCATTCTCGCAGTAGTCAGGCAGCAGCCATACGCATTTGAGGACTTGTTAGGCAAGAGTACACCGTCATTTGTGCTTGTTTTAGATCATTTACAGGATCCGGGTAATCTTGGAACCATCATGCGTGCGGCAGAGGCAGCCGGTGTGACCGGTATCTTGATGAGCAATGACTGTGTTGATATCTACAATCCCAAAACCATCCGCAGTACGATGGGTGCTCTTTATCGTGTGCCCTTTGTCGTGTCGGAGGATTTTGCAGGCGACATTGAGCGTTTAAAGAGGACGGGCATCAGCACATATGCGGCTCATCTGGGTGCAACGATCAGTTACGAAGGAGCCGATTATAAAAAGCCTTGTGCATTCATGATCGGAAACGAGGCAAATGGTCTGTCTGACGAGGTGGCAGCACTTGCCGACTGCAAGATTTTGATTCCGATGGCAGGAAAGGTGGAGTCCTTAAATGCAGCCATGGCGGCGACTGTTTTGATGTTTGAGGCAGCAAGACAGAGAAGAAATTAAGGGTGAATGGATACGCACTCTGCGCGATAACCTCTCCCAGAAAGCAGTTGACAAGCTTTATTAAAAATGTTACAATGCGTCTGTAACAAAATTGTAATAAGTTTAATAAAGTTGAGACAGATATTACAAAAATGTGATATTTTTCGCGTCTGGAGAGTCGATTTTTGATCTCTTTGGGAGCGAAACCAAAATTGGGAGAGGTTGTTTATGAAAGCTAGAGTAAAAATTCTTGTGAATGGAGCGGCGGCGACGCTTTTAACAGGTGCAGTTGCAGCCGGACTTATTTTTACCTCAACAGGTGCACTCCAGACAAAGAATAACGATATTCTCGCTGCACGTGAGCTTGATGAGACGAAAGAAGAGATGACAAGAGAGCAGGAGCCACAGAGTGAGGCCGATGCAGAACTTATCAGTGCTGACCGTAATCAGCTTGGCATGCTGTGGGAGAATGAGCTGACAACAAACAAAACGACACAGGAAACGAAAGAGACAGATGAAACGGACGCAAAGAATACACAGACCAGACAGGTTTCTTATAGCGCAGCGTCTGCGAGAAGTCCGTTAGCGGATTATTTTTCCGATCAGGCATTGGTTGATCCGGATACCGTAAGCAGTTATCTGAATGTGCGTGCGCAGGCAGATGAGAGTGCAGAGGTAGTCAATACCATCTGTGGTGAGGAACTGGTTTCTGTTTTGGCAGAAAACGGCGACTGGACAAAGATCAGCATCGATGATGTAGAAGGTTGGGTTAAGAGCGAGTATCTTCTGACAGGAGAGGATGCAGCTAAGTATATGCAGGAAAATGGTACGCTTTATGCAAGAGTTATCGTTCCGAATATGAACATTCGTCTTCGCCCGTCTACATCTGCTGACATTCTGGATGTGGCATATGAGTATGATGCATATGAGGTCAGCATGCTGGAGGACGGTTGGGTATACTGTGTATATGATGAACCAATGAAAGGATATTTTTCGGCAGACTGTATGGCAGTTTCTTATTCTCTTGGTGAGACTTGGATTAATACCGATATCACATTGACAGAGAAAAATGCAAAGCTGCTTGGCGTTGCGGTAAATGAGAGCAGTGCTGAGAATTATGCTGTTGATTCTGCAAAGACAAGCAGTGCAGCAGTTAATGAGAGTGCAGCATCTGCAGCAGAAGCAGATGTGTCCACTGCAGCACTGAGCGTACTTACACCGGCACAGATGGCAGCGCAGGAGTCCGTTCAGGGACAGGAAACAGCAAGTGCTTCGACATCAGCAGCACAGCAGGAAACATCGGCAGCATCGGATGAAGTATCAGTATCTTCAGCAGCGGATTCTTCTGATAATGGCATGGTTACTCCATCCGAGCCTGAGCAGCAGCCGACGTCCGAGAACATACAGCCAAGTACACAGGAGACACAGCCATCCACCGAAGCAGTAATATTGACTGGTATTGAGGCATTTTACATTGGCAGTGCCAAGACTGAGGGCGATGTGGTATCCAGCAGCGAGGTTTACATAGTGGCCGCATATAGCGATGGTAATTTTGCTACCATCACGGAAGGATGGTCCAGCAATGACATTGGCATGATGCTTCATGCAGGAGAGAATGTAATCACACTTTCTTACGGTGGATTCTCTTCCAATATCGTGCTTACGGCAGCGGCAGCATCATCTGCACAGCCGACAGAGACGCAGCCAACAGAAACAGTACCGGAGACAACACCGTCTGAGACGCAGCCGACAGAAACGCAGCCGACAGAAACGCAGCCGACAGAAACGCAGCCGACGGAGACGCAGCCGACAGAAACAGTACCGGAGACAACACCGACAGAGACACAGCCAACCGGAAGTATTCGTGTCAGCAATGTTTCGCTTAGCAGCGATCTGACTCAGTATACACTGAATCTGTGCAGTCAGTATGGTGTAGACAGTTCCGTTATCTTCTCTGTTATGTATCACGAGAGCCACTTTAATGCAGGTGCGACAAGTGGAAAGGGTGCGCAGGGACTGATGCAGATCATTCCGAGATACAGTACAGACCGCATGGCAAAGCTTGGTGTTACCAACTTGTACGATCCGGCGTCGAATATCTTAGTCGGAATTGATTTGCTTGCGGAATATTATTATACATATGGCAGCTGGAATCAGGCATTGACTGCATACCGCACCGGAAGTCCAAGCGGTGATTCCTCTTATGCGGCAACGATTCTTGGAAGTGTTGGACTGTTCCAGACAGTTTATTACGAGTGATGCATTATAGTGATTGTGCAAAGATCGGTTTATTGTATAAATAAAAATAGAACCTGACAAAAAGAGGTCATGTCCTTCGGGACATGGCCTCTTGGCTGTCTGTAAATATTGAATTACGAAAAGTTGACAACAAAAGCATACCTGCTTACTTAGTAATCAAAGTACCAGTCTTTCCGGCGAGAGCTTCCTTTACTTTGTCCAGAGAGGTAATGATTGCTTTGCGGTTCTCTCCGGCAGCAACAAAGCTTACAGCAGAAGACAGCTTTGGAAGCTTCGTCTCCTTTGCCATGGTTCCGCTGTCAATCAATTCCATTGCATCTTCAACGGACAGATGATCCGGGGAGAACTCCTGCGGTGTGTCGGCATGAATAACAAAGCGCTCGGTGGCAGATAAGAAGAGCAAAACATCTGCATTTAACTCGTGCGCCATCTTGGCTGCAGTTGCATCCTTCTCGATAACAGCGCTGGCACCCTTTAAGACAGGCCCCTGCTCCAGAACCGGAATACCGCCGCCGCCGGCTGCGATAACGACCTGTCCGGCATCGGCAAGTGCGCGGATGGCATCAATCTCATAGATTTCAATCGGAGCAGGAGAGGCAACGATACGGCGGAACCCACCCTCTTCTTCGCGAACAAAATTGCCCTTGTCACGTTCAACCTGAGCCTGCTCTGCTGTCATGATACGTCCGATCGACTTGAGCGGATGACTGAATGCATGATCAAACGGATCAACCTTGACCTGTGTGATAATCGTAGATACAGTGTTGAAGATGCCTCTGCGAAGCAGCTCAGTACGGATCTCATTCTGCAGGTCAAATCCGATGTAGCCCTGGCTCATGGCACTGCAGACTGCCATAGGTGCAACGGTGAAATCCTGATGAGCATTGCCAAATTCGGTCATTGCCATGTGGATCATACCAACCTGTGGGCCATTGCTGTGTGTGATAACGATCTGATACTTTAACTCTGCAAGATCAGCGATTGCTTTTGCGGCGGCCTTTACGGCAACCTTTTGCTCTGGAAGCGTCTTTCCGAATGCATTGCGGCCAAGAGCAACAACTATTCTTTGTTTCGGCATAGTGAAAACCTCCCTGTTGTGTTTATATTACAGTTCACGATGCACCCATTCGCTCTGCAAAACGCGAACAAAATCCGCACGCAGCTGTGTTTTATTCATGAACGGGCGCTCACTTCGTCCTGCTGACTTGTTACCTTGTGTTTACGCGAGGTTCGTTTCATGCAAGCATGAGATTGCATGACGAGTGAACTGTAATCATCATACCATTGCGCCCATCACAAATCAACGAAAAAACGAAAATACGCGGAAAAAGTTTTCACGCCGAAACCGAAAAATGGGATTTGCTTGTATTTACGAAAAAATTATGATATGCTACGGGAGTGTTAGAGCGTTTTTTTATATTTGGAGGCAATAAACAATGGAAAAAATGATGGATATAAATGATTTTGATTATGATCTGCCGCAGGAGTTGATCGCGCAGGATCCGATTGAGGATCGAAGCAGTTCACGACTTCTTTTGCTTGACAAAAAGACAGGAAAGACGCAGGATAAGATTTTCAGAGATATCATTGACGAGTTAAATCCGGGCGATTGTCTGGTTATCAACAACACAAAGGTAATTCCGGCACGTCTGATGGGTGTAAAGGAAGACACGGGCGCACATATTGAAGTGCTTTTGTTAAAGAGAGAGCAGGATGATGTCTGGGAAGTACTTGTAAAGCCTGGCAAGAAGGCAAAGCCGGGTGCTGTGATCACGTTTGGTGATGGCCGCTTAAAGGCAGAGGTGCTTGAAGTTGTAGAGGATGGAAACAGAAAGATCCGTTTCTCGTATCAGGGCATTTTTGAGGAGATTCTTGACGAACTTGGTCAGATGCCGCTGCCGCCGTATATTACACACCAGCTGCAGGATAAGAATCGTTATCAGACGGTTTATGCAAAGTATGAGGGGTCTGCTGCTGCACCGACAGCTGGACTTCACTTTACAAAGGAATTGTTAAAAAAGATCGAGGAGAAAGGCGTTGTCATTGCAAGCGTAACGCTTCATGTCGGTCTGGGAACGTTCCGTCCGGTTAAAGTAGAAAATGTATTGGAGCATCATATGCATTCCGAGTTTTACCGCATCGAGCCACAAGAGGCAGAGAAGATCAATGCAGCAAAGAAAGCAGGAAAGCGTGTCATTGCAGTTGGCACTACGAGCTGTCGTACACTTGAGTCTGCTTCTGCTCCAGATGGCATATTGAAAGCACAAAGCGGATGGACCGATATTTTTATTTATCCGGGTTATCAGTTTAAGATGGTGGATGCGTTGATTACAAACTTCCACTTACCGAAGTCTACACTTGTAATGCTTGTGTCGGCACTGGCAGGAAGAGAGCACATTTTAGCAGCTTACAAAGAAGCTGTTGAAAAGAAATACCGCTTTTTCTCCTTTGGAGATGCTATGTTTATTCACTAATTGGCAACGATTCAAAGCCTCGCAGGCTTGATTGCTGTGAATGGGATTTGGGATAGTTATCACTGATTATAATGAAAGGATACTTATATATGGAAGAAACAGTTCGTTTAAACAAATTTTTGAGCGAAAAAGGAATCTGTTCCCGCCGCGAGGCTGACCGTCTCGTAGATGAGGGAAAGATCACAGTCAACGGCGTGCGTGCCGTTATGGGTCAGAAGGTCAGCAGCGCAGACGAGATCGTTGTTGATGGAAAGAAAGTCAGCACAAAGAAAGTAAAGCCGGTATTGATCGCAGTCAATAAACCGGCTGGAATTGTATGTACCACAGCACGCTTTGAGGGTGAGCGAAATATTGTCGATATGGTAAAATATCCGACCAGAATTTATCCAATCGGCCGTCTGGACAAGGAGTCTGAGGGACTGATTCTAATGACGAATATCGGAGAATTGGCAAATGAGATCTCAAAGGCGAGCAATGCGCACGAGAAGGAGTATGTTGTTACTGTCAACAATCAGGTAACAGAGAGTTTCTTAGACCGTTTGAGAAAAGGCATGCACCTGAAGGAGTTAAATGCGGATACGATGCCGTGCGTCTGCACAAAGACTGGAAACAGAGAGTTTCATATTATCTTAAAGCAGGGATTAAATCGCCAGATTCGTCGTATGTGTGCAGCTTGCGGATACCATGTAGAGACATTAAAGCGCATCCGCATTATGAACATTCATCTGGGCAATATTCCGCAGGGCAATTTCCGCAATGTGACGGATGCCGAGTTTGATAAGCTGATTAAAGATCTGTAACGATTCAGAGCCATGCAAGAGGAAGTTTTGAAAATGGGGTGCTGAGAGGTCAAAAATCCTCTTGCAAGCAAGCTTGCATCGGCTTTCTGACCTTTTGA
>CAVJTU010000023.1:0-36833 GCA_963652495.1 uncultured Oscillospiraceae bacterium | reverse complement strand
AATGTTTTTGAAGATTGCGAAAGTGCAAAGCACGTAGCAATCTGGTATCAAAGGGGTCAAAATGCCTTCTGACCCCAACATCATTTTATTTTTCTTTATGATTCTTCAAGTTGCTGCGTATTTTTTACACAGCAGCCTGATAATTCTTATTTTTTCCACGTGGCTGACAGTACGGATTGTCAAATCATCCTTTTTACGCTATACTGACGGTGTCTGTTTTCCTTTTACAGATTTCATTATCCAGACTTTATTGGGTAAAATCACCACATGTTTGCCTACTGTGAGTATACATCATTGTTCCTGAAATGTCTCTATCTTTCTTCGATTTTGAAAAGTTTTTTGGGATAAAACAATAAAGCAATAAACCAATACACAAAACGAACAGGAAGGATTTATTTATGAAAAAGAACCGAATCATTATTATTGGCGGTGTTGCCGGAGGAGCCACTGCCGCTGCCAGAATCCGACGTCTGGACGAGCACGCAAGTATCACCGTATACGAGCGAACTGGCTATATTTCCTATGCCAATTGCGGTCTTCCGTATTATATTGGCGGTGTGATTACTGACCGGAATGCGCTGACTCTCCAAACACCGCAAAGTTTCTACTCTCGCTTTCGTGTGGACATGAAGGTGCGCCATGAGGTGCTTGCCATTCATCCGGAAACGAAAAGTGTTACCGTAAAAAATTTAACTACAGATGAGGTATTTGAAGACTTTTATGACAAGCTTCTTCTGGCTCCGGGTGCGATTCCGATCTTACCCGCCATCAATAAAAAAACTGGTGCTGATGCACATACCGAACTTGCCTCTGCCGCAAATCTTTTTGTGCTTCGCACAGTGGAAGATACGTTTCGTATCCATACTTATATAGAAGAAACTCATCCAAAAACAGTCGTACTTGCAGGCGGTGGCTTCATTGGACTGGAGCTTGCCGAAAATTTGAGCCGCCAGGGAATTGATGTCACAATTGTCCAAAAGCCAAATCATCTGATGAATCCTTTTGATGCAGACATGGCTTCGTTTCTCCACGCGCGGATACGAAAGGCAGGTGTTCATCTGATTTTGGGTCAGAGCGTAGAAAATGTAAGCACAGAAGAAAAATCAGGTTGCGTTTCCGATTCAGATTCTGCTTCCAATTCACACTCTAGTCGTATTACCGTCACACTTTCTGACCAAAGTACCTTAACTGCGGACTTTGCTGTGTTTGCGATCGGTGTGAAACCGGAAACCACACTTGCAAAGGCGGCAGGTCTGACGCTTGGTCTTCGCGATTCGATCGTTGTCAATGACCACATGGAGACTTCGATTCCAAATATCTACGCAGTGGGCGATGCCGTATCCGTCAAGCATCTTGTCTCTGAAAAGTCTGTTCTTCTGCCGCTTGCCGGCCCTGCCAATAAACAGGGGCGCATTGCAGCCGACAATATCTGCGGCGGCGACCGTGCATTTCGCGGTTCCCTTGGCAGCAGCGTAATCAAGCTGTTTGATATGACTGCCGCTGTAACCGGATTAAATGAAACAGCCGCAAAAAATGCCGGCATTTCATTTGACAAAGTGATCCTCTCTCCGTCAAATCATGCCGGCTACTATCCGGGTGGTCATGTGATGACCATGAAGATCTTATTTGAAAAGGAAACATATCGCCTGCTTGGCGCACAAATTGTGGGTTTTGAAGGCGTGGACAAACGAATCGACGTACTTGCCACCGCGATCTGCGCTGGCATGAGAGCCGATGAGCTGATGGATCTTGATCTTTCCTACGCACCGCCGTACTCTTCCGCAAAAGATCCTGTCAATATGGCGGGATTCATGATTGACAACATCAAGCATGGTGTCGTAAAGCAGTTTTTTGTGGATGATGCAGCAGTTCTTCCGCAAGATGGCAGTGTTACTTTACTTGACACAAGAACCGCAGTCGAATACAGCCGCGGTCACGCAGAGGGTTTTGTCAATATTCCTGTCGATGAGCTTCGCGATCATATCAGTGAGCTTGACTCCACCAAGCCCATCTATGTAATGTGTCAGAGTGGTCTTCGCAGCTACATCGCGACCCGCATTTTAAGCGGATACGGCTTTGACTGCTATAACTTTGCCGGAGGCTATCGCTTCTATGAGAGCGTCATGACAGAGCGCGCGCAGAGTAAAACGGTGCTTGCATGCGGTGCAGAACAACTGTAATTGGCGCCGAGACGGCTATGTTTTACTGAAGCAATCGTCTTCTACACAACCGTGAACGTTGGAACAGGACTTTCAAAGCAATGGTTCTTTTCTAATAAGTCCTTCGAGTGCTCGATATGCGACACAAAATGCCTTCTCGGTATCGTTCTCTGCACGGACTGCGGCATCCTTTTCCAGGTTGTTTAAGCCCGTAAAGTTTGCCAGATGTGGTTCAAGGCTTAAGTATCCCTTGAAGCCTGTCTGGTCAAGCTTTTCAAAGATTGCAGCTACCTGACCGTCTCCTGTTCCTGCCGGAACGACTTCACCGTCTGCCAAACGTGCATCTTTTACGTGTACATACTCGATATATGGCTTTAACAGCTCATATGCTTCGAGTGTATTCTGACCACACTGAATAAAGTTAGCAAAATCAAAGGTTGCCTTAAAGTGATCACCATAAAACTCCTTCATCAGATCCAGACATCTCGCTGCATTATCACCATAAATGCCTTTCTCATTTTCATGCAGCAAAACAAGATGATTTGTCTTTGCCTCCTGCACCATGCGCTCCATGCGAAGCATTACCTCGTCGCGGGAATCCTTCGGATCGGTATGCGCTGGCAAATAAAAACTGAACATACGGATATATGGTGTCTCAAAAATATCCGCAATGCGCTCAATACGCTGAAGCTTTTCCATATGAGATGCAAAATCATCGTTCACGCCAATCTTTCCGATTGGAGAACCAACTGCAGATACGCGAATACCTGCAGCATCGAGGCGTTTCTTTGCCTCTTTTGCCTTTTCATCGGTAAAATCGGCTACTCCTGTGCCGTCTGCGCTGCGAAATTCCACAAATTTGATTCCAAGTTCATTTAATACTTGAATCTGTCGCTCAAGCGATGCACTAATCTCATCAGCAAAGCAGCTGATCGGGCAACCTGAAAGTACTGGTCTTTTCATATCTTATCTCTCCTTATTCAATGAAATTCTACAATATGATGCTCCCTCGCTGATTCATACGCGCCAAGCATCAGGCGAATGCTATTTTCTAACGCCCGAAGTTCCAGTGCAAAGTCAGTATTGTTTTCAAGTGCCTGATAAAAATCACCGATACATGCCGTATGACCGCTTCCCCAGTAACTCTTTCCGATTGGAACAGGACGCTCCACATCTGGCTTTACGATAGTTCCATCCGGATAGCGGTAAGAGACATCCAGGTCTTCAATTCGAATTGTCGCTTTCTCACATGAAATTTCGATAAGCGGCGGAACATCTGCACAGTATGCATTTGTTGCATAAAAACACGCTGCCTTTTCACCAAAACGGATATAAGCCTCTAAGGTATCCTCCACCTCGATGACACCCTTTAAATGGTGATTGGATAACGAAGCATCAATCCAATCTGGCTTGCCAAGCAGATCGGAAAGCAAGTCGAGTGTATGGACGGCCTGATTGATCAGCACACCGCCGCCTTCCGTGTCGAGTTTTCCGCGCCACTCGCTCTGCGTATAATACACAGCAGGGCGATTCCAGGTGACAAGTCCTCTCGCGCCTAGTACCTTTCCAGCCTCACCAGACTTGATAAATTCTTTTGCCGCACGATAGCTTGGGTTATAACGATTCTGATAACACAATCCAAGCTTTGCCTTAGATGCACCAACTGCTGCTTTTAGCTGATCGAGCTGTGCAAAGGTGATTGCCGGCGGTTTTTCCATAAATACATGGATGCCGCGCTCAAGTGCATATTGTGCCATCGGCACATGCAGATAGTGAGGTGTGCAGACATGAAGTACATCCGGGCGCTCGGCCTCAATCATCTCCTCAAGTGATACATACGGCTTTGTATGAAATTTTTCCGCATAGCTTTTTGCTTTCTCAAAATGAATATCTGCCACACCGACAAGCTCTGTATCTTTCTGGGCAGTCAGTATGGCAGCGTGGACCGCGGCGATATTGCCGCAGCCAGCAATCACTGCACGTTTCATAAGGCACCCCCATTTACTCTTTTGTCTTGCTTCCGTAGCTTCCAGTTGTATCAAATGTGATATCCTGTACATTTTCTTTCTTCTTGGAAGTTGCGCGAAGTGCATTTAACTTCTCGAGGAAAAGGTCTTCGTCAATCGGCAGGCTGACCATTTCTCCAAGCCAGGATGACAGATGCATTGCATTGGACAACTCCAGTCCGTGAATACCTTCAACACCATCTGCCACTAACGGCTCACCGCGAAGAATCGCCGCTGCAAATGCATTTAAGACACCGATGTGCTGCGGATTCTTTCCGTCGAGTTCTAACTTTGTCTCATGACATGGCGGCTTTGCAAAACCTTGCGTTGCCTGATAGCAATGTTCTCTCTCGTTGATCTCAAGTTCATAGAATTTCAGTTCTTCATTCTCTGCAACCAGCTTCCCTTTTTCAAGTGTTACCTCGAGACGGTTGGTTCCCGGTGCATCAGCTGTTGTCGTGATAAATACACCTGTCGCTCCATTTGGAAATTCCAGATATGCAGTCACATCGTCTTCAACCTCAATATCGTGCCACTTTCCATTATGGCAGAATGCGCGAACTCTTGATGGCATGCCGCAAATCCACTGCAGCAGATCCAGGTTATGCGGGCACTGGTTCAGCAAAACACCGCCGCCCTCACCGTCCCAGGTTGCTCTCCAGCCGCCGGAATTGTAATAAGCCTGTGTGCGGTACCAGTCTGTGATGATCCAGTTCACACGCTTTAACTTTCCATAATCACCGCTCTGTACCATGTCATGCATTTTTCTGTAAATGCAATTTGTTCTCTGATTGAACATCATACCAAATACGCGGTCGCTGCGCTCTGCAGCCTCATTCATCTCTCTTACCTGCTTTGTATAAACGCCTGCCGGCTTCTCGCACATTACATGGAGACCATTTTCCAGTGCAAGCATTGCCAAACGTGGGTGATCGTAGTGCGGTACGGCAATCAATACGGCATCACAGGTTCCAGATTTGATTAAGCTATCGCCGTCCTCAAAAATTGCAGTACCCTCCGGCATATTTTCTTTTGCCCACGCTCGTCTGCTCTCACGCAGATCGGCTGCAGCTGTAATACGAATCTCCGGAGTTTTTCCTGCCATGATATTGGCGGTGTGACCACTTCCCATGTTGCCGACACCGATAATTCCGAGTCTTACCTGTTCCATCTATCTTTTCTCCCTTCTGATAATTCACGAACGACTTCGAGAGCAGACCCTTGCAACGGCAATGCCGTAAAGCGAAGCGGTCAGGCTTGACGTGCAAGCGGTCTGTCGAGAAGTCTTAAAAGATTAACGATAACCTGCCTTTGCTAGGTTGTCATAACTGGTCTTCAGACACTCAAATGGACTTCCCTGTGTGCAGACATCCTGCTCAACTAACATATACTCACAGCAGCTGTTCTCCAGTTCCTTAAAGATGACCGGGAAGTTTAAGTTTCCTTCCATAACCGGTGCCATAAGCTGCGTCATTCCCTTTACCTGCATATCTTTTAAATGTACGCATGGAATGCGATCCTTTAACAGGCGAATCCACTCACATACATCTGCACCAGCAGCCGCTACCCAGTAAGTATCCATTGTAATACCCATCTCATCCGGCGCGAAGCCTTCCATTAAATACTCGATAATACGCTTCTTTGGAGCTGCATTCGGCAGATTCTCAGCCTCAAATGCTTCAAATTCAAGATTATGATTGTGATACATCAAAAGCTTTCCTGCTGCAGCAATTTTCTTTGCCGGCTCCTTAAAATCAGCCATGAAATGGCTTAGCCATTCCTTTGTGCGGTACTTGTCCGGCATACAGCCAAGTCCAATATAGCGGCATCCCATGATATCATGCTCCTTAATCAGCGCATCGGTATCGTAAAGGATACGATTTACATCACTGTGGGTCAATGCGATCTCCAGACCGTTTGCATCACAGATTTCTCTAATCTGTTCCGATTTCAGTTCTCTTCCAACTGCGGAAATCTGGACGGTCTTGTAGCCCATTTCTGCAATTTTTTTCATAGAACATGCAAAATCTGCTGCGTTCTGTGTATAAGAACGAATCGTATAAAGCTGTGCACCTGTTTTCATAATGAATCTCCTTTTCTATTTTATTTTTTGTTGGTTTTTCCTTTAACTTTCAATACTCCAATGCATCTTCTTTACATTTCTACTATATTTCTGTAATATTCTCTTGTGTTCCTGTCGCTACTATACTTCTTTTTAATGGAAAAATCCATTGCAAAAAGGGGATAAAACATTGCATATATAGCGATTTTGTGATATCTTATTTGCAGCAATTCAAAACCATGTAAGTTATTCTTTGTGAAAAGTTTTCCGTTAGGATACACTCAAACAGGAAGATAATTTTATATGGCAAAACAACCACTTTTTCAAAAAAGAAAGGTTTTGATCTTATGGATTCAACGGCACACATCAATACTGATTTTGTTTCGTTTGGTTATTCAGAAAGCACTTATGTAATGAAGGACTACGCACTTCATTGTCATAATTTCTACGAGGTCTTCTATTTTCTTTCGGGCGATGCCGACTATCTGGTGGAGGGTATCAACTACCAGCCGACACCCGGAAGTATTCTGCTTCTCTCACCGCATGCATTCCACGGAGTGCGTGTCAACAGCATGTCTCCCTATCGACGCTATTCGCTCCATTTTCACCCGGATCTGCTGCTTCCTGAGCGAAGAGATTTTTTGCTTCGCGCTTTTCCTCAGGCTGGCGATTCCTTTGGACAGCCCATCTACTTTGAGCACACTGAGCGTTTTCATCTGCTGTCTTATCTGGAAAGCCTTGAGTCCTGTGCGAAAAAATCGGATGCCTTTCAGGAACAGATGCTTCCGATCTGTGTTGAGGCATTGCTTGCGCAGATAGCCAATATGAGTGATTCGTGCAATTCATTTTCAAAAGAAACAAATGCCCGTCAAACACAGATGAGTTCTATTTTGTTCTATTTAAATCAGCATTTAAAAGAACCGTTGACGCTTGATGAAATTTCCGGACATTTTTTTATCAGCAAGCATCATCTCAATAAAGTATTTAAAAAAGCAACAGGAACAACGGTAATTGACTATCTGTTGCGAAAACGTATTGCTTATGCACAGATGCTTCTTTTTAATGGCTGCCATGCAAAAGAAGCCGCTGCAAACAGCGGCTTCTCGGATTATTCTTCTTTTTATCGTTCTTATGTGCGCATTCTCGGCCATCCTCCGGGGACAGATCGGGGCTCACTTGCCAAAACCGAAGGTAACAGTCCAGGCTATGTGATGGTGCGAATTTAAGCCAGCGTTCGTATCGTTGCATTCTGGTCAAGCGGATCGCGATGCTGATAATCAAACAGGACAAATTGCTTCGTATCCGTAAATGGTGGCACAAAAACTTCAATGTGATAATCACGAATGACATCCTTATAGGAGCTGTCCGGAAATGCATTTAAGCAAACTGCATGAATCTCTTCTTTATAGGAATCCTGCTCCAGCGCAAAGGATGGACGCTTTCTCGCATAATCACGCAAGTAATAATCAAGCGTCAGCACCTGTCGCACCGTCTTTTCATCGAGTGTGGTGCGTGCTGCGGCAAAGTCACGAATAAACTGGTACTGCGCCTCTCTGCTGTGCTTTTTCTCATGCATTTTGCGTGCACGGTACTCATCGGACAGTGCCTCGAAAAGGGTAAATGGTCGTTCAAACTGACCAAGCAAAATTTCGATCGTGTGAAGAAACTGGCCACTGTTATAGTAGGTCTCGACCATCTCCTCCAATCCTTTTAGACGAATAATGTCATCGTAGGACAGCCACGGTGTCTTTAACACCTCATATGGCGGCTCGACCTGTGATAAAATTCCATAATAACTTGCCTGCGCCTGCATCGGGGAACCCTTTAATACTTTCAAGAAGCCTAATTGCAGCTGACTTGGCTTCATCTGATACACCACATCAAAGGAATGGCCAAAGCTTTCATAATTTTCTAGCGGTAATCCCGCAATCAGATCAAGGTGCTGATGAATGTTGTGTGCCTGACGAATTGTCTCTGTCACCTGTGCCACACGCGCCAGATCCATCTTTCGATTGATCGCATGAATCGTGTCCGGATTTGCCGTCTGCACGCCGATCTCTAGCTGCACCAGACCCGGACGCATTGTCCGCAAAAGGGCAATCTCTTCCTCATCGAGAATATCTGCTGCGATCTCAAAATGAAAATTAGTCACGCCATTGTCATGGTCGCGGATAAATTGCCAGATCGCCATCGCATGAGATTTTTTGCAGTTAAAGGTACGATCCACAAATTTAACCTGCGGCACACGCTGCTCCAAAAAGAAGGCAAGCTCTTTTTTTACTGTATTAAGCGTACGAAAACGAAGCTTTTTATCAATTGAGGACAAGCAATAGCTACAGGAAAATGGACAGCCTCTGCTCGTCTCGTAATAGATGATTCGATTCTGGAAGCCCTCCATCCGGCCTGCCTCCTCATAGATAAATGGCAGCTCATCCATCGGTGTGAGTGGTTGCGGGCTTGTCTGGTGGAAAACTCCGTTTTTATCCAACCAGGCTGCACCGTCTGGAAACATCTCAGATGATGGATTCACTTCCTTTGTCTGATCCGACGCGTCTCTCATATCTCTTTTTTCACTTTTTGCATTGCACTCGCTCTTCGAATCATTTTCACATTTTGCTTTTCTTTCGCGTGCTGCATAGTATTCCAACAGCGCAGGAAAGCTTCGCTCTCCTTCTCCGTACAAGATTCCATCTACCTGCGGAAGCGACCGAAGAAAGCTTTCGCAGTCATAAGAAACTTCTGGTCCGCCGACCCAGATCTTGACATTCGGACAGAGATTTTTCAAATTTCGCACCAACTGTCTCACATATTCGATATTCCAGATATAACAGGAAAAACAAATAAGATCAGCATGATGCAGATAGATATCATCAAAGATTTCAGAGGCATGATGGTTGATCGTGTACTCCGCTAACTCCACCTCTACGCCGTCTATCTGCTTTTGCTGTAAATCGCGCAGCGCGCACTCGCGAAGCAGATAGACTGCTGGGTTGGAATGAATATATTTTGAATTAATTGCCACTAGAAGGCACCGCATAATAAAATACTCCTTTTGATTTTCTGTATACCATACAGTGTACCAAAAGGAGTATCAAAGGGCAATCTATTTAAATTGATTCGCTTTAAATAACTTTAAATAAATTTGAATAAATATAAAATTGATCAATAAAAAATTAGAAATTTAGAACAGATCCTTTAACTTTTCTAAGAAGCTCTTCGGTGCTTCTTCCTCAGGTTCTTCCTCGACAACCTCTGCCTTCTTTATAGCAGCGGTCTTAATGATGAACTGAACGCTGTCCACATTTGTATTCTTATCGGATACAAAGGAGACAACCTCCTCGTCGCTGCCAGACATGGAACTAATCATCTCGTCGATCTGATCGGATACCTGTACGTCCATATCGGATGTCTTCTCATGAAACTCACTTGTTCCATACTTTAATTCCTGCACGCCATCCTTTAAAGTGCTGATGCCATCATCCAGATCAGTTGCACCATCCTTTAACTTCTCTGCTCCATCATATAAATCACTTGCGCCATCCTTTAACTGGGAAGCACCGTCAAGAAGTGTATTGGTTCCATCGTACAACTGTGCTGCACCGTCTGCAAGCTGCGGGAAGTTTTCTGCAATCTGGGCAACACCACCTGTATAATCTGCTATGCCTTGATTTAACGACTGGCTTCCTGCTACGAACTCATTGACTCCGCTCTTTAAGCTTTCCATGTTGTTTACAAGACCTGACAGCTGGGAGGCTGCCGTGGACACGCCGTCACTGTAGGTCTGCGCACTTGCACTTAACTGAGAAAGTCCTGATGCAAGTGAACTTGCACCGGAGGAAACAGAATCAAAATAGGTCTGTGTGCCAGAAATTGCGGCATTGTTTGCGCCAAGCAAACTCACAACCGTTGTCAGGCTGTCGATCTGCGCCTGAAGCTGTGCTGCCTGTGCTGCGTATTCGGTATTCTCATAACCCGGTATGGATGTGATCTGTGCAAGGCTTGCCTGCAACTGGCCAATCTGCGCCGTGATGGTGTTTGCTGCATCAGTGTTTGCTGCGGCGAGTGCATTCACATCGAGTCCATTCTGAGCAAGTGTGGACTGATATGCACTGTAGTTAATTGCTCCCTGAAGATTTGCAGCACCAGCAGAAAGCTGTCCTGCTGCCTCACTAATCTGAGCTGCGCCAGATGTCAGTGAAGAGAGCTGATCGGTTGATACAGATACATTTGCCAAGCTACCCTGAAGATTTTGCAAACCGGATAAAAGCTGTGCTGATCCATTTGCCAAGTCTGCTGACTTACCATTTAATGTCTGAACCCCACTCTGCATCGTGTCAATTCCATCCCTCAAAGAAGCAGTACCGTTTGATAATTCCTGTACACCATCGTACAGATCCGATGCGCCATCCTTTAAATCGCTGCTTCCATCACACAGATCAGATACACCATCTAACAGTTCGTTGCTTCCATCCGAAAGCTCATCGGTGCCATCTAACAGTTCATCTGCACCATCATCAAGCTGCTCTGCCGCATCCATAATCTCATCAACCTGATCCATCAGATCGGCATCATTGACCTCAACATCCAGATTCAGCTTTACGCCGTTGATTGCTGCGGCTTCCATCTCAAAATCCGTTACATCCGCACGAATCGTCACATCCAATCCTTTGCCCGGCAGCACGGTATAGCTAATCTGCTTATTTGCCCCAACGTTAGCAAGTGTGGCCCCCTCTGCCACGATATTCTCGCAGCGTTTGGTGTCAAGTGCAAATGATGCCTGAAGTGCGCAGGAATCATAGAAGGAACTCTTACACTTTTCATTTTCGGTAATCTTAACATGAATCTCTAATGCACCAGACTGACCTGCCAATTCCTCCGGCGTGATTTTCTTGCCATCGAGTGTATACTCAATCGAAATCGCCCACGGAATCTGCGTATTGTCCAGTGTTCCCTGATAATACAGGCGATCCTGATCGGAAACAAAGGTGATTTTATCGCCATCCTGTGAAATCGGGTTGGTGGAGGTCAGCATCTTTACGCTTGAATAATCACCGTAATCGGTAATCTCACCCTTGCCGAAAATATTGACTACATTGACGCTGTCTACATTGCCCTCGGCATCAAGCATGATGTACACGACTTCTTCTTTATTATTTGTATTCATCTGACTCGCTTGAACTGTCTGAGTCTTTTTGTTTGTCTGTGTTGCTTCGTTTGTCTGATTCTCTCCATTTGTCTGAGCCTCTTCGCTTGTTTTAGCTGTTTCACTTGTCTGCGCTGCTTCGCTCATCTGAGCCTCTTCGCTTTCCTGCGTTGTGGCCTCTGCTGCATATGCCGGCACGTTCAGACCGGAAATCCCTTGTGCAAACGGCACGCTGGCTGAAAGAACAAGCACACCTGCCATCATTTTGCTGCCAACTACTTTTCTATTTTTTCCAATTTGCTTGATCTGGTTGCTTTTTTTATTATTTTTACTTTCTCTCATCTTTCTCATCTCAAATTTCCTCTCTTTCTGCTGCCACGGTTGCCTTTGACTCCTTCTTTTTTCGAACAAAAAGAGGATCAAGCAAGTACAACAGGCCCGGCAGGACAAAAAATACGATAATCAATGAACAAATGGTTCCCTTTCCAAGCAGGAAGCCAAGCTGTGACAACAGACCGTGTGTCGTCATATAACCTAACAAAAATCCAACTACTGTCATGACACTTCCTGATGTCATAATGGATACAAATACAGTGGAAACAGTCTGAATAACTGCATCCTTTTTGTTTAAGCTCTCGCGATACTCCTTGTAACGCTCGGTAAGCAAAATCGCATAGTCCACAGTGGCACCAAGCTGTACCGAACTGATAATCAAGTAGGCAATATAGAAAATAGATGTTCCAGTAAAATAAGGAAGCGATAAGTTGATCCAGATCGCTGTCTCAATGCTAAGTACCAGAATAATTGGAAGTGATACCGAACGCATCGTCAACAGCAATACGACAAATACAGCACCAATCGCAACCAGATTTACCTTCTGCATATCCGCTGTGATTGTATCCATCAGATCGTAGGTAGAAACACCCTGACCTGCCAGATACCACTGATCTGGGTAATATTCCTGCGCAGTTTCACGAATGTTCTTCACAAGATTGAAGGTTTCTTCGCCCTCATACGGTACGTCAACCGTGATTACCATTCGCGTGTCGGTATCGGAACAAAGCTTATTATAGATATCCTCATCCAGATAGCTTTCCGGGATCTCAGTTCCTACGGTATCCACATAGGAAAGAATACTCTTCACACCATCAAGCTCATGAAGTGCATCGGAAAGCTCCTTCTGACGCTCTTTATCTTCCTTTGGAACCATCAATACATAAGTGTCGCTCTTGCCAAATGCCTCCTCAATCTTTTCGGTGTCCGCACCAAGCTGTGTCGCAGGTCCAAAAATATGGGATGCACCATAATAAAAATCATTTGCATTGGATGCCAGATAAGACGGAACAACAATGAGTACAAAGAGACACACACATGGAATCATTGCCTTCTGCACCAGCTTTCCAACTCCGGTAAACGACGGCAAAAACGAACGATGTTTTGTCTTATCAATCAGCGGATAAAATGCCAGAATCAAAACCGGCATAAAAACAAATACAACAATCAAGCTGATTGTAATTCCTTTTGCAAGTGCACGGCCAAGATCCGGTCCGATCTGAAACTGCATCAGACACAGTGCTAAGAAGCCGATAACAGTTGTCAATCCACTTGACAGAATCGAAGATGTGGACATGGTAAGTGCATCCACCATCGCAGCCTTCGCACCTGCTTTTGTATTTTCATGACTTTTTCTGCACTCTTGGAATCGATGAAGCAAAAATACGGAATAATCAAGCGATACGGCAAGCTGCAGGATATTTCCTGCCGCATTTGTGACAAATGAAATTTCACCAAAAATCAGATTGCTTCCCGCATTTATAAAAATTGCCACACCCAAACCCACCAGAATTAGGATTGGCTCCGCCCATGATGTTGTTGTAAGAATCAAAACAAACAGAACAAATAAAACCGCAATGACTGATATACGGCTGATCTCGCTCACGGTACTCTGTGTTGCAACTGCCGTAGAAACGGCATTTCCGGTCATCGCATTGTCATCGCCAATGACCTCGCGCAGCGCATCAATCGCTGTCAAGTTTTTGCTCTCATCAACGGTTACTGAAAACACGGCATTTCCATCCTTGTAGTAGGTCTCAACCGTATCCGCATCAAGTGTGTCAAGCGGGACCTCGACTGACACGACATCATCGAGCCATGTGACATCGGTAACACCATCCACTGCCTCGATTTGCTCCTTATAGGCAAGTGCTTCCGGTATGGTCACATCTTCAATCATAACTCGGACATTGGGGATTCCTCCATCAAACTCCTCGGTCATACGGTCAAGTGCTACAGTTGACGGACTGTCCTGCGGCAGATAATCGTTCATATCGTAGTTAACCGAGATTAACGGCTTGCACATGATGCAGACGATCAAAAGTACGGAAACCAAAATAAGAATCAGCTTTGGATGATTCATAATCTTCTGATAAAGTTTCTTCATAATTTTCTCTGGCTGTCTTGCAGCTTCCTCCCTGTTATAAATTTTCGGGGAACCCATATTGTGATGAGTGAGTTTATTGCTTTTCTCTTCCCGATTTCTGCCTTATTATATCCACAGGTGTGGGGCAATTCTACGGACAATTTATGGGCATCTATGCAATTACGGACAAATGACCGGCGATTGATGGGGAAATTTAAGAGAATTCGACTTGCAAATTTACCGGACAGATGGGTATACTATTGTCAATCATTCCACCACTTCCAAAATGAATCGATTCGTCTTCGGACTGTGGGTTGTAGAAAGGCAAGGTTATAGAAAATATGACACATGAGGAAATTTCGTTGCGCACAAAAAAGGCTCTGTGCGCCTCTTTAAAAAAACAGATGATGCACAAAACCTTTTCAAAAATCACCGTCAGCGAGCTGATCCGTGACTGCAATGTGAACCGCAAAACATTTTATTATCATTTTCAGGATATTTATGATCTGCTCAAATGGATGCTTGAGCAGGAGGCATTTGATGTTGTACGTCAGTTTGACCTGATGAGAAATGAACAGGAAGTGTTCAATTTCATCTTTGATTATGTGGAACAAAATTCCTTTATTTTAAACTGTATGTATGACTCGATCGGCCGCGATGAGTTAAAACGCTTTTTCTTTAAAGACTTTATCGGCGTCGTAGAAAATGTAATTCGCAGTACTGAAAAATCCATGCAGCTTGTAATACCGGATGAATTTCGCCGTTTTCTTTGTACGCTCTATACCGAAGGCATCGCCGGATTATTGATTGAGATGTTCCACTCACCTGATCTTTTCGGCAAGGAGCAGCTGATTGACTACATGACAGCCATGACGCATAACTCAATTCCGGCTATGATTCAGGCGAAGGGGCAGCCAATCTGATGCCAAAAGAGACAAAAAGACCGATCCGAACAGCAGCCTGAATTGCTCTCGAATAAGTCTTCTTATTTGACTTTTCAGGAATCCGGTGCTTTCATCCTGTCTATTTAATGACCGAGTAGTTCATAATACCAAATAGTCTTCCAGAATTTTTACACAATGCTCCAGTCCTGCTTGATCGCTTTCATCAAAACGCGCCAAATACGGACTATCAATATCAAGTACTGCGGCTACTGCGCCGTTTTTGTCATGAACCGGAATGACAATCTCTGAGCGCGATGCACTGTCGCACGCGATATGTCCCGTAAATTCATGCACATCTTTTACCAGCTGTGTCTGGTCATTCTGCGCCGCTGTTCCGCATACACCTTTCCCAAGTGGAATGCGGATGCAGGCAGGCTTTCCCTGAAATGGTCCTAATACGAGCATTCCATCCTTCACTAAATAAAATCCGGCCCAGTTAATATTGCCCAGTGCCTCGTTAATTGCAGCGGACGCATTGGACAGATTTGCAATCAGATCTGGTTCTCCTTCGGTTAAAGCCTGCAGCTGCTGTGCAAGAAGTTCATATTTA
Organism: uncultured Oscillospiraceae bacterium; assembly: GCA_963652495.1. Classification (GTDB taxonomy): domain Bacteria; phylum Bacillota; class Clostridia; order Lachnospirales; family Lachnospiraceae; genus Anthropogastromicrobium. The sequence goes on along the minus strand of CAVJTU010000023.1, from coordinate 21,550 downwards.
TTGCTATTGCTCATGATACTCTTTTCCTTTCTTGTATGCTGTTAAGCTTTTTATACCATCAAAACCGGAGCAATCACAAGGAAGTTGTTTCCACAAGCCTTTTCACGATCAAAATGACTCTCCGGATCAACTGCCATCCAGCCGTCAATTACTTTTGATTCTTCCTCTTTTCCGGTGATATTTACGTTGTGACGCGGCTCTTCAAAGTACGAAAACAACACATTTTCATGCAAAGAAATATACTGATACTTATCTCCCTTTAGCAGACCTTCCTGAACAATTGCGTAGTGCCAATATGTATAAGAAAACAGTTTTTCCGGCTTTAAAAATGCAATGCGGCCGATGCGCTTTTCATTTGTGGCACGCTCCTTTACCCACTCGGAAACATCCCCCGGAATGCTGTGATGATAAATGTGATACATCGGTGCCCATGGTGTTAATCCATCTTCCTCCGGCCACTGCTCCAGGTACGGCGCAAGCGGTGCAAGAAGTGTCTGAGGGCAAATGCCATCCTGTAAGGTTTCCATGTATAAAAACAGCATATTTTTATGCTGATACAGGCACACCGTCAGTACCTTGTCCTGCTCCTTTTGCTCCTGCACAAGTGTCCTTGCCTGAGCAAGTGCTGCCTCCCAATCTTCCTTTAAAATGTCCGCCTTTACGCAACCGCGATATTCACTTCTTTTGATCATGATTTTCTAGTTTCCTTTCCTCTATCTTGTTCTTCTATTATTTCTTCTATTATACTATGATGTTGCGGTCAAAAATCCTCTTGCAAGCAAGCTTGCATCAGCTTTCTGACCTTTTGACCCTGGTATCATACTATTATTTGTGGTATCCCTGTACGTTTCCGCTGTCCGTCTTTCGCGTGCACACGCCTCCTGGATATAAGGTCGAAGAGTAAAGACGTTTTGTCTGTGGAATCGACTTGCCGGATGGTGCCTGTGATAAATCATATGGAGTGCCGCTGCAAATCCACGCGATATTTTTATCATACACGATTACATCCTCTTTTCCTCTGCCAAACAGATCTGCATGAATGGCATAACCATCATGTGGGAATGTGACTACCTTCTGCATATGCCCATCATAGAGTGCCGGTAAAACCATTATTCTTGTATTTTGATTGTTACTATAATTTCATTACTACTTTCTTCTCCGTTCCATTATAAAAGAACCCTTTGCAAAACGCAAGTGCGCTGCAAAAGGTTCTCTATTTAAAACATTAGGTTTCTTATTATATCACTGTCCAATCATGATGTGTAAAATTTCTTCGTCTGTTGATTTCATTCCCTCTCGGCCCATTCTGCCAATATTGCGAATGGTCTGTTCATAATCCTTCTCTACAAGACCATCACCAAACGCAAATACTCTTCCATTCTGTGCCATTTCATAGGCAAAGATACCTGCCTCTACCGAGCTTGCAATCTTTGCTGCACAGGAAGCCTTTGCTCCGTCACAAACAATTCCCCCGACTGTTCCCAACGCATTGACAATGATTTTTCCTATTGTATCGTATCCTGCTGCATCCAGCCATGCAATGCCGCATGCAGCAGCTGTTCCCGCCGATACCGCTCCACAATATGCCGATAAGTTTCCAATATAACGCTTCTGATGAAGAGAAATCAAATTAGACACAGCCAATGCTCGGCAAAGTTCCTCTTCGCTTTTTCCCTTTTCTCTTGCATAGACAATTACTGGAACAGATACTGTAATTCCCTGATTGCCGGATCCTGAATTAATGACAACTGGAAGACAGCAACCACTCATTCGCGCATCCGATCCAGCTGCTGCAGCCGCCTTCATTTTATTCTTTAAGTTACTTCCTTCCATCTCATAAATTGTCTGTCCAACCTGCGCACCCCACGGATTTTTCATTCCTTCCTGCGAAATTGCAGAATTCATCGCAATCTGGCGCTCCATCAATGGCTTTATCTTTTCGTACGGAACCGTTTTTGCAAATTCAAGAATGTCATGAATATTTAGCTGCGTTTTATCCCCTTTGTCCTGTGAAGAAATAGAAGCTTGCTCAAATAAAATTTCATTATTTTTTGTGATCTGCGCAATATGATTATGGGCACCCTGAATCGTAACAGAGCCTGTTTCAGAACCCTTTTTGCCTTCTATCTTCACATATAAATTTTCTTTTCCCACTTCAAGTTCACATCGACAAACATGCTTTTTGTATAATTCTTTTACTTTTTCTTTTTCGTCATCTGTCACCTGGCTAATGACTTCAAGTTCCAGCTCTGCCTTTCCCGCAACTGCACCAAGGATTGCCGCTGCTTCTACTCCTTTAAGTCCACCTGCATTTGGCACTTCTACGCTTTTTACGTTTTTGATTATATTTCCACTGCAAAATGCAACCATTTCATCCGGCACCGTTCCGAGTACATCTCTTAATTTTGCTGACGCAAATGCGATTGCGATTGGCTCCGTACAGCCCATTGCTGGAATCATTTCGGCATTTAAAATTTTCAAATAATTTTCTTCAAAATCGTATCGTTCTCCCATATTTGTTTTCCTCTTTCCTCTTTTCTCTTTCATCGTCTACTATTAGTAATATTACTAGTCATATTAAATTTTTTAAAAAAACAACTTCGGTATCTACTGTATAATCAGTTTCACCGAAGTTGTCTCTCAAATACAAGAATCCATCTTTACCAGATTAATGGGAAATGTCTTTTTCAAGACACTGCAAAGCCTGCTCCAGATTATGGTTCGACAGCTCCTGCCAGATACGCTTATGTGCATCGTCATGAAAGGTTGCCTTCAACGTCTTCTGCGATTCCCACGCCTGCTGTGCATAAATTCGCTTCTGGCGATCCATCGTTTCCTGTAAATATCGAAGCAGCAGGCGGTTTCTGGAATACGATGCCAGCTGCAAATGAAATTCACAATTATCCTCCCAGACAGCCCAAACATCATCCAGCTTTTTGTTTCCATCGGTTTCATCAATCTGCTGCAGCAATTCTGGCAAATGATACTGGACAATTTCCTCATATCCTTCTTTCAGTGCTTCTAATTCCAAAAGGACACGCATTCTAGTCACTTCTCGTCTGTCTTTCTCTTGCTGCCGAATTACCAGGTAGCCATAACGAGGTACGCTCTGCAGAACGCCCTCCGCACACAGCTTAATCAGTGCTTCTCTGACAGGCGCTTTACTTACTTGAAAAACTTCCATCAGACGTCCTTCGTTTAAAACCATCTCTTCATCGGTTGTATTCTTGATGATCATTTCCAGAATCTCATCATGAATTTTCTCCGATAAAAGCTGCTTCTTGCTTTTTGAAAATGCATTCTTTTTATCTGTCATTCCTTTTCTCCATTGCAGTTCATATTCTTTTTTATTTTAACCCAACTTTTGTTTTTAGACAAGCAATTCTTTCACTGCAAAAGAGTGGGGATTTTCTCAAATGCTTCTTGCGGCTTCTACGATCCAGCGAAGTCTTTCCCAATCAATCTTGGCATCAATGGTGCAGTCACCGCCCAACATTAAGCCTAACTTTCCATGATTTAAAATCAGTTCTCTGGTGTACTCCTGAAGTTCTTCCTTTGTTCCATGATAAATGATACCCTGCTGAATGTGACCATCCCAGTGAGTTTCGTATCCACCAAGACAGGTTCTGCCACCGAAAAACTCACGGCCCTGCTCCAATGTCATATTCTCTACAAATACAGCCCAGTTTACAACCTTTACCGGGTAATCCTTCCAAAGTTCAATCCGATTCGGCTCTCCAGACCATCCACACATATGCATGATGTTGTTCTCTGAGAAACGATTTGCATGCTCTAATACATACAGATCGCTCGGTCTAACGATCTTGCGATACTCTTCCGGCTTAAAGCGATTTGGCTCACCACTCTGTACACAATAATAAATACCATCACAGCCAGCCTCAGTAATCAGCTTTTCTGCTAACAATGCATTGCTCTGTGCAATCGCATCCAGTGCACGCATTACTGCGATCGGATTGGTACGCACATGCTCCATAATCTTTTCTTCGCTCATACCAATTGCACCTGCGCCGAAACGAAGGGATGAGAACGGTGCAAATACATTATAAAATACACAACGCTCTTTTCCAATTGCCTCTACGATTGCCTTTGCACGCTCTACCTGCTCTGTGATAAACGGGTCATCTGCTGCTAACGGCTCTACACGGTTCCAATCCTCTGCTGTACGAATCAGTGGAAGCGGGAATGGGAAATAGCCATCACACATAATCTTTACAAAGTCCAGATCGGTCTCTCTGTAATACTTCAAATGTGCATTCACGCATGCCTCTCCCATAGCTTCATCTCCGCCAAAATGGAACCAAAATCCTACCGGAACATGATCCACCTTTTCTCCATTCATTGCTGCAAGTACTCGTTCTCTCTTATCCATTCTAATTATTCTCCTTCCTGTATTGGTTTTATTGACTTTCTTATTTTACTTTTCATCACCTGATAGTTTACTAATCATATTAGTAATATGATAATATATTTATACACCATTTCACTCAAAAAAGCAAGTGTTTTTTATAATTATTCAGAGCCATGTGAAATCAAAATGTTGCTCTGAATAATTATATTTTCTGTTTACTTTAAATCGTTTAGCCCAGACAATCCAGTTCATCCAATTCGCAAATACTGCAAATATAGAGTAAAAGTGCTGTCTTAATTCTTTTTATCGAAACACTTTCATCTGGCTGATGAAAATCTCCGTGACCCGGCAAAAATACGCCCTTCGGTGGCCACTGCTCTGGGATTCCTGCACCATAAGCAAACGCATTCGGCAGTTTTCTGGCATAGGTGCCGCCACTCATAATATACGGACGTGCAATTTCGCCACTGATATCACTATACACTTCTGTTAAAAGTGATAACGCTGGATGGGCAGATGAATACGAGATCGGCTTGCTATAGCGCGTTACCTTTAAGTGATAACCTCTTTTTCCTGCTGCTTCTGATGCCGTTTTTTCAAATGTTTCTCCAGTCTGACTCACCGGATATTTGGAAATAAAGGACAGTACTAGTTTTCGATCTACAATCTTTGCCTGTGTTACCGCCAAAATAATCGGTCCAGACAATTCATCGCTGCAGTTAAGACCAAGCGCCTGTGCATGATAATCCTTATTTAATTCTTTTATCAAACCAAGTAATGTGGCTGCATTTCCAGTCAGAAGTTTTCGGTCGAACAGAAAATCTACCAGCCCCTTTAAGGCATCCACACCGCCATACGGATTTGCCGCGTGTGATGATACTCCTGTATAGGTGATTGTCATTGTATTTTCTGCCTGTTCAACTGTAATTCGGTCTGGAAGTGCACCAAGTCTTTGTGCCTTCTCTTCGCTATAGGACAATTTTATCACTGCTTTTTCTGGAATCATATAGAGACCACTGTCTGCTTCAAGTGAAAGGATTTCCCCATCCAGATCCTCCAAAGAAGTAAGCTCTCCATTAAAAGAACCTCTCTCACCCTGACAAATCGGGAATCCGGCATCTGGTACCAGCGACAGATCCGGGCACGGATAATGAGCAGTAAAGTAATCCAAATCAAACATACCCTGCTCCTCACAGGTACCACAATATAAAGAAATATCTCTTTTTGTCTGAATCTTATGCTCCTGCAGATAGCGAAGCACATATAATGCCATAATTGCCGAACTCTTATTATCCTGAGAACCTCTGGCCACCACGCCGCCTTCAATCATAGTCGGCTCATACGGCGGATATTTCCATGTGTATCCTCTGCCATCGCAGTCATCGACCACATCCAGATGTGCCCACATTCCAATTTCCTCACGTTTTTTCTGCTTCTCTGGATTTTCTTGATTTTCCGATCTTTCTGAGCCATCTACCTCTTTTGAATTTTCTTGTTTTCCCTTCCAAGTGATTTTTCCTACATAGCCATCAAAATTGTGTGTCAAAAAGCCATAGTCTTCCCCCATGGAAAGCATCTTATCCAATACCTTGGCACAGCCCTCCCCGTAAACAGGATTCAATGTCTTCGGCTCCGCCACACTGCGAATTCGCAAAATTGTGAAAAAATCATCCATCAATTCCGGCATCTTCGCATCAATCCATTTCTGAATCTCTTCCACCTTTTTCTGACGTTTCATATCAATTTGCCTCCATCCTGTCAAATTAATCTGCCAACAGCTTTACATCCTTCAACGCCAATAATCCCATCACATAGATTTCCAACGCTTTCGATAAGCGTTCACAGTCTAATACTTCATCCGCACCATGCGCATTTCCATGTCCCGGACGTAAGCAGCTGCTTTCTTCCTTTTTGGCCTCCGGCATATTTCCAATGCCAAATCCGAAAGCCCTCGGCAGCTTTCTTGCATACGTTCCACCACCCATGGTATAAGGTTTTAAACTGCGGTCTGTCAATTCATTATAAGTTTCCGTAAGTACATCTACTGCCGGATGAGATGGATCAAAAAAGCTTGGTGCTGAATCACGATCTGTCTTCCATTCAAACGCTTTTCTCTTCCAGTAATCGGTCAATTTTTCTGTAATCTCATCCCCCTTTGCTGTGATGCTGTAGCGAATATTAAATGTCAATTCTACATGACCCTCTTTTAATCGCAATACAGTTCCCACACAAGTCAGGCGACCTGACTCCGTATCTTCGTACTGAATGCCAAACGCTTCTCCATAATTGCCTGAAGTGCCTTCACACACAGCTTCTACGAGTTTTCGATCCCGCTCTGTAAGAACCTCGGCAGAAAGAAGCGCCTTGCACAGAACCTGAATTGCATTTGTACTGCCCTCTGGAAATGCGCTATGTCCACCGCTTCCCTTAGCAGTCACAACAATTCTGTCTTCCTTCTCTTCCACTGTAATCAGAGATTCTTCTGGTGACGGCTGCTCTAATGCTTTTAAAGTGTTCAACTGTTTTTCATTGATGCTTTCTTTTTTGATTGCAAAAACAGCTTTATCTGGAATGATATTTCCTGCACTTCCTCCAAAAAACTTCAACACATTCTCACTCATCGTTCCCAGACTGACGGTCTTTCCTTCTATAATTCCTTTCTCGCCATAGCAAACTGGGAAACCACAATCGGCAATCATCGAAAGAGCAGGTGTCGGATAGTTCTTTGTATAATATTCAAGATCAGCCATTCCTCTCTCTTCATCGGATCCCACAAACAAGCACAGCTGATGGCCTATAGGAAGCTTCAGATCACGAATACATTCCATCACATACAGCATTCCAATTGCCGGCCCTTTATTATCCTGACTTCCTCTTCCAATCAATAAATCACCTTTTCGTGTTGCACCGAATGGCTCAAAGTCCCAGCCCTCTCCTACTGGTACAACATCAAGATGATTCCAGAAGCCAATCATATCATCCCACTTTTTTTCTTTTTCTCCAATGCTTCCTACATAATACTCATAGTTTTCCGTATAAAATCCATGCTCTCTTCCAATCTGAAGCATCTCATCCATAGCCTGTCTGCAAGCAGCACCAAATGGCTTTACCGCTTCTTTCGGATTGGAAATACTAGGAACTTTTATCAAACGCTGAATATCCTGAATCATATTCTCTTTATGAGCTTCCATCCACTGATGAACCTGTTCGTATATCTTTTGATCAACTATCACACTCTCTGCCTCCGTCTTTCCACAATATTTTCTACATTTTTGCTTCTTTCTCTTTTTCAAATCACTCTTTATCCCTTTACAGCGCCGATCATAACACCCTTTTCAAAATATTTCTGTAAGAACGGATACACAACCAGAATCGGTACTGTAGACACTACAATAGTACAATATTTTACAAGTTCCTTCGCATAACTCTCCTCTACAGCTGCTACTACCGAATCGGTTAATGTAGAACTTTCATTTTGAATCAAAATTTCACGCAAAATCATCTGCAGTGGATACAAGCCTCTGTCTCTTGTAAACATAACTGCTGGAAACCAGGAGTTCCACTGAGATACACCACAATAAAGCACAATTACTGCAATAACAGGCTTTGACAGTGGCAAAATAATTTTATTAAATACCTGAAAATCATTGGCTCCATCAATAATCGCTGCTTCTTCCAAACTATCCGGCAAATTCATAAAAAATGTTCTCATAATAATTACATTATAAGTACTGATCAAATATGGAATACTGGAAACCCATATGGTGTTGTAAATATGAGTATTCTTGATTGCAAAGAATAAAGGAATTAAACCACCACTGAAAAACATGGTAAAGATCATCATCTTCATCATAAAATTCTTCAGCATGAAGTTTTTTCTAGTCAGTAAAAACGCTGCAAAGCTGGTCAGAATTACTTGCATAGATGTTCCCACTACTACATAAAAAAGTGTATTGCGAAAACCCGTCAATAGACTCTTATTGGCAAATGTTTTCTTATAACCTTCTAATGTAGGATTTCCCAGAATCCAAGTTAATGGTCCTTTATGGGACATCAAAAGAATTGGATCACTGAAGGATGCAACAACCACATGATAAATCGGATACAGCGTTATAAACAAAAGAAATAGCATAAATAAAAAATTACATGCATCAAAAATAATATTTGCCGGTGTGCGATATTTTTTCATACTTGTCTTCCTCCTTACCACAAGCTGGTGTCATTCAGCTTCCTGCTCAGAGCATTTGCTCCAATTAGGAGAACAAAGTTAATAGCTGAGTTAAACAATCCTACTGCGGATGCAAAACTATACTCAAAGTTCAAAAGACCTCTTCTATATACATAAGTAGAAATAACATCGGAAGTTTCGTAAATCATCGGATTATACAGCAATATAATTCGATCCCAGCCAAGGCTCATCAAGCTTCCAATTCTTAGAATCAACAGCATAATAATTGTGGTGGAAATACCCGGCAGCGTAATATGTAAAATTCTTCTAAGACGTCCTGCACCGTCCATAGTTGCCGCCTCATACAACTCCTGATCAATGCTGGTGATCGCTGCATAGTAAATAATAGAATCCCAGCCAAATTCCTGCCAAATCATCATCAGCACATAGATTGGCTGAAAGAATGATGGTTTCGACATCAGATTTGTTGGTTCCATGCCAGTAATTGAGCAAACAATACTGGTAATTACACCAGATGAACTGCAGAAATCCAACACCAAACCACAGATAACGACTGTAGAGATAAAGTGTGGCATATAGGTAACCGTCTGCATCATGCTACGGAATTTTTTCAAATTTAATTCATTCAAAAGGATTGCAAAAATGATTGGAAATGGAAATGCAAAGACAAGCATTTTCACATTGATCATTAGCGTATTTCGCATAGTTCGGAAGAAATATGGATCTTCCAAAAACTCTTTAAAATGTTTTAATCCTACGAACTTGCTTCCCATCATTCCTTTCATGGGGGCATAATCTTCAAATGCAATCAACGCTCCATACATTGGATAATAATGATAAATCAGATAATAAAGAATAACCGGCACTGCCATCAGATAAAGCAGTGGATGCCGTCTCATGTTGTCCCACAAACGCACAATAAAAGATTTCTTTTTCTTTGTCATGCACTTTTCTCCTTCCTGTTACTGTCCACCGCATTTTCCAGTTGTCTTTTGTCAGATACACAAAATGCCAATGCCAAACAGTGTTACGAACCTTGTCACGATACCACAACAGCCCAGCGTCATATCCTCCGGGCTGTTGTGTTTTTATATGCTTCCTTTCTTAACAAAACTTACTGTTCATGCACGCTACATATCCACTATTCTGCAGCTCATTTGCAAATTTCAGCGTAAATCTTCTTTATTTTTTCTCTACATCTGCGGATCTCTCAAGGTATCTGTCATAACCAGCCTGATAGATCTCCGCACCACGCTCACTTCCAAGATCCTTTAATGTCTGCACAAAGGTCGGCCATTCATCTTCAATTGAAACCTCACCAAAGATAAACTTGTAAACCATCTCATCTGCATAGTTATTCATCTTAGTCTTAATCGAAGCCATCTCATTTGATTCTTCTGTTGTTAAAGTAATCCATGTTGGAAGTCTCCATGCATTATCATTGTCTCTTTGCCAGATCGGCCAGCTGCCTGTATCCTGTGGCAAGGTATACATCTGCTCTTCCTGCTGTTCATCATACTTAATCTGGAATGGTGCACAAGCATACAAATCTCTTACAGTACCATATTCCAGACCATCTGGATTATTCAAAACAAAATCCGTATAAGTTCTATTACCCTCTGCATCCTCTGTATAGGTTCCAGATTCTTCAGTTCCCCATGCGGTCATTCTCACGATATCATCTCTCATCAGGAAATCGACAAACTTTACAGCTTCTACCGGATGCTTACATGTAGATGCTACCTGCCAGGAATACGAATTGACTGAACTTACCATATGAGACAGATGCAGTTCGTCATCCTCATTAATTCTTGGATATTCTGTTGCCACTACATCGTAATCTGGATCAATTGCCTGTCCTGCCGTTAAATCTCCCTTAATGGTAATGGAATGTTCAAATACCATACCAGCGGTTCCGTTCTGGAAAAGCTTAGTGGAATCTGAAAAGCTTCTGCTGATAAAATCATTATCAATCAGACCTTCACTTGCCCAGCTATTTAACTGAAGTAAGAAGTCCTTATATTCATCCATTGTTCTGGAATAGCGTACCTTTCCATCTTCTGCCAGCTGGTAATCATTAATTGCTACGCCAAATGCACTTGCAATCGGATTATTTGCCATCATAGATGACTCTTCAAATTTGGAGAGTGCTAACGGTACCTCAACACCATTCTCCTTAAAGGTTCTTAAAACATTTGTATATTCATCCAGAGTAGTCGGTGATTCCAGACCATACTTATCAAGCAAATCCTTTCTGGCAATCATTCCGTACCAGATCTTTCCATCATCGAAAGGTGGCAGCCAAATCGTTCCAAACTTCACAATTGTTCCATCATCACTGCGAATCTTATTCTCGATCATTGGATCGGTTTCTTTTCGTTCTTCTACCCAGTTATTAAAGTTTACTGCATACTCCTCAATTAAATCATCCACATTCATCAGCACGCCATCATTCATAGCACCCTCTACTCCACCGGGGTACTTTGTCTGGAACTGGCTAGTAGCAAACAGATCTGGCAGTTCACCGGATGCAATCAGCTGCTGGAAGAAGCTTCCATCATCACCTGCTGGTGCATGAACAAATTCTAGATTTAATCCAGTCATCTCCTCAATCTTCTGTACTACAGGATTATCGCCCAAATCCTTGTAGTGGGATCTTGCACTATCCTGGAATGAACAGTAAATAGTCAAAGTCACGTCACCATCAGCAATCTTGCCGTCTGTCTCATCTGCCAGTACTGGTACAATTCCACTGCCCAGTGTCATCGCTGCTGCCAGTAATAATGCGCTGTTTCTCTTCTTCATGTAAATTCCTCCTTTTAATGTGTATCTATTTTCCCGTCCTTCATCCTTTCCTTATCAGGATGTAGTGTACAGGTTTGTTACCGTTCCCTATGTGTTTCTGTTTCCAGATTTCTGCTTACATTTTTAAGCATGCTATTATTCATATTGCTAATCATATCAGCTATACCGTTACTATAGCACCGATTATTCAAAAATGCAATAGGAAATTTTATATTTTTTTATTTTCTTTCTTGTCTGCTCGCAATTTTCTGTCTTTTTAATGTTTTATTATAAGCATTGTCTATATTCAAAAAGTGCTGCCACTTGCAAAGTTTATTTGCAATTGTAACAGCACTTTTTCTTTCAACAAACACACTTAATCAATTTGCTGACTGGTTCAGAATTTCTATACTTTCTATACTTGTTTTTTCTTTTCATCTCAACACCAGATAGGAAACACCATGTGCTGGCATTGAAAATTCAATCTGTACATTACCGTCCTTTGCTGTAACGGTTCTATCTTCCTCATATTTTTCGAGTCCATCTCTCTTTTTAATTAACGCATACTGCTCCCCCTGCGGAAACAGTGGCTTTCCCTGGTGAATCCACTCCGCATATGCATTGGAATGAGTCTCGTCGATTCGGTAATGCTCCAGCACTCGGGTTCTTTCATCAAGTCCACTTACTGTCACACAAACCTTATGTGTTTCTTTCTTATCACAGTCATTATTATGGCTGAACACAAGAATTTGAATCTCCCCATTATCTCCCTTTATGGCCATTCCTGCAACTTCTGTCGTTTCTCCTTCACCTGTGTAACATCCGGTGTGTACGTCTACTTTTCGATAAGGCTGTTGAAACTCAGGATCATGAACACCATCGCTTGAAAATGCAAGTTTTTCATGTCCGAGTGAGCCATAGATTTTAAACAGATTAAAGACAGCCTTATCAATTCCCTGTGTGGTAAAGGTTCTCGTTCCTTCAAAACAGCGCTCTCCTGGAAATAGGAATGCCCAAGCTAGTGGGCGCACCTTTATTCCATATTGAACACTTAACTGGTCAATCTTTTGGTAAGTAGATGCCACATAGGAAGCATAATATTCGGTATTTCGAAAATTCATATTGATATTGTCGTACATGCCGCCTGCTGCCCATCCATCTGGATCTGCCTCAGAGAGCACGACCTCACGATCTGCGTAGCCGCATTCCTGAATAATGTCCAAACCTCGTCTCACCTGATCTACCAGACTCTCTACTGATGGCACTTCCTTTGGCGCATGCATCTCAAACGGGAAACCGCCACCCTTTACGTGGAAGGTGATAAAATCCAATCTGGTTCCAGTCTTCTGTGTACAGAAGTTAACCCCGTTCTTACAATGCTCCAGAAAATAGGTGAAAAATTTTCCAGAATGACTTTCCGGGGTAATGCCTGTCGTAGCCGGTCCAGAGAGACGAAGCCCCGGCAGTACCTGATGAGCCGCATATTCTGTGTAATCAAACAACTTACAATATTCTGCTGTTGTGCCGCTCCAATAGAAAATATCTGGCTCATTCCACAACTCAAAGTACCATGTTTGAATCTCGTCTTCACCATAGCGCTCAACAAGATGCGTAATCAATGTGCGAATGAAGTCGGCCCATTTCTCATAGTTTTTTGGCGGACAGGTCCAGCCTTTTTCTTTATATGCGCCATAGCGCTCCCATCTTCCCTCGGATGATTTCAAATACGACTGATCCACAAGTTCCAACGGCATAAAGCCTAGTTCAGCAAATGGTTTGTTTCCCGTCTGAAGAATAGCATCCATGATTTTATCGTAATAGGTAAAATCATACACAGCCTCACCATTCTCATTCTCCCAATAAATATTCGTGGAGCCAAACTTATAGGTTCCATGACAATTTCCGGTACAGAACATAAAATGCGTGCGCACATAATAAGGTGCATCGCCAAGTGACGCGAACTTTTTCAGCAGTTCTTTTCCTTCTGGGATATATGTATAATTGCACTCGTCATATCCAATATAGCGCCACAGATGCTCCTGTACACCAACGCCCTTTGATGCATCTACATAGACATTTACTTTCTGGTTCATCTTTTGATCCTCCTTCATCAATTTTATGATCCAATTCGATTCAATTCATTTCGATTCATCATCCGATTTATTCAGCTAGTCGTATTTCTAATCATATCAGATATCTGTGTTCACTATAGCACCCCTTCTTTCAAAATGCAAGCACCAAATTGAACCAAATTATTCAAATTAAAATTTTCAAAAAAGTACTTGACTTCAAGTACACTTGAAGCTATATAGTGACAAACAAGACAGATATCCCAATCTGATTGGAAAACGATTCAACATTGAAAACGAAACAAAAAAATGAAAATGAAACGGAGGAAAAAAGAAATGAAGTATCGCAATGTGGGAAAATCAGGATTAAAGGTAAGTGAGATTGCAGTAGGAAGCTGGATGACCGATCTGGCAGGTTCCGACAAGGTGAAAACAGCAGAGGAAACCATCCGCTATGCCTATGAGAATGGTGTTAATTTCTTTGACTGCGCCGACGCTTACAGCGGCGGAGAAGCTGAAAAGTTTCTTGGACGTGTGTTAAAGGATTACAGAAGAAGCAGCTTAGTTGTCTCCAGTAAAGTTTATTTTGGAACTGGAGACTCGGTAAATGAGCGCGGCCTTTCCAGAAAGCACATCACCGAAAATCTTGATCGTTCCTTGAAAAATATGCAGCTGGATTACTTAGATCTGTACTATTGCCACCGCTACGATGAGTCTACCCCGATGGAGGAGACGCTTCGCACCTTAAGCGGATTCGTGGATCAGGGAAAGATTCTGTACTATGGTGTCAGCGAAGAATGGGGCGGTGCAAGACTCGAAGAAGCACAGCGCATTATAAAGGAATATCATCTGCATCCAATGACCGTTATCCAACCGCAGTATCATATGATGGATCGCTATATTGAGCATGAAATCATGGGAATCTGTGAGAAATATGGCATCGGTATCACACCGTTTTCACCGCTTGCACAGGGTCTTCTGACCGGAAAATACAAGAAGGGTCAGCCATACCCAGAAGGCTCTCGCGCAACTCATCAGGCAGACAGACAGATCAATAACCTGCTGACCGACGAGAATCTTAACAAGGTAGAAGCACTTGAAAAGATTGCTGGCGAACTTGGCGTGACAATGTCTGTTCTGGCACTATCATGGATTCTCAGAAAAGATATTGTAAGCAGTGTCATCACCGGTGCAAGCAAGAAGAGTCAGTTAGAGTCCAATCTTGCTGCAAGCGGATTTGTAATTCCGGCAGATGCACTTGCGGAAATCGAAAAGATTCTCAATTTCACACGCTTTGAGAGACATGTTGGATAAGCTGCTTTGCCTTAAATAGCAGGAATTTCCTGCATTTATTTCCTGATTTTTTGAATAAATAAATGAAGACGGTTTCTCAAGGACTATAAAAAGCCTTGCGAAACCGTTTTCACTTGTATTTTCCTCTTATTTTTTTATTTACCTTCCAGTTATCCTGCCACGAGCATTCAGCCGATTACTGCTCCTGCAATGTATTTTCATCAAGTGTCCATACACTGCCATCATCAAAAGTAAGTGTAATCTCAGTATCAGTCATGTCGGAGGATGCCTTCACACCGATGAGATGCTTCATTGCACCTGATTTCTCTGCCGGATATGGTGCAAGTACGGTCACGATGCGGACTGCGCTGCCAGTCACTTTTGTATCGACACACGGCACGGCACGGTACATGCCCTGCTTGGTTCCGGTTGCGACAAAGCCCTGCCACTCTGGTGTTTCCTGACCAGTAATTACAGTTGTGTCACCTGCTGACCATGCCATATCTGCATCGGCAAAACGGATGTGATCGGCAGTCTTCTCCTTCACTGCACTGTCAACATGCCACAAAACGTCCCATGTATGAGTGGCTGCTGCATCCTGAACGTCTGATAAACGATCAACTGCGATCAAAATTGGATTGCTTTTATCACGGTAGAAGTAAATGGAACGCTCATGAACCGGAGTCTTGTCCTGCTCCTCGCCATAGCCTTCATCATAGGCACTCTTTGCGTAGTCCCATTTTTCAGAAAAGTGAGTATCCAGATTGGATTTTTTCTTGATATCGTTTTCCTTCCACTCGTAGGTCTTTCTGCGGTTTTGATCCTGTCCATCCACGCGCACGGTGTTGTGTGATCTTGTTGACAATACATAGTTTCTCATCTCGGACTCATCATAAGCATAGTTTCCGCCTTCGGTCAAAAGGAACTTTCCATTTGCATAGAGAAGAACGGATAGCTTATCCTCGTGCTGATGCGCTCTTCCAAATGGAGCTGCATCCATAAGCACCCACGCATCGTCCTTCTCCCATCCGGTACGAAGCGCTGCAAAGCCTGACCACATCATAGCGACAGACGTATATTCTGGCATTCCGGTCTCATCGCCTTCGGTAATCCATTTTGCCCGCTTGTCGTCTGGAAGGATCCTCTTTCTTATCTCATAGGAGCCCTTTACATCCCGTCTGCATCCATCGTTTATATCTGGTGTCGTGCCATCCGGCATCATCAATTTAATATCAAGCTCACATGCTCTGGACAGCTTTTCAAGAAGTGTTTTGGGAACTGTTTTTCCAAACTTATAGGCAACCTCGATGAAACGCTGATAGTTATTGATAACGACATCGTGATAGTTTGTCGTCAGCTCATACTGGAAGCCATCCGGGTAAATCTGACGGTCAAGCTCTTCCTCAAGGCTTTCGAGTGCCTGCTTTAACCACTGCTCTGACTTTTTAAACTGCGGATACAAGATACCAATCTGTCCGAGACCATTCATTTCCATAATCAGCCAGTTGCCGGTCATATGATTTTTACTAAGGCGTTCGCCGTGCTCGTAAACAGATTTGTACCAGTCAATTAAAAGATCATCCGTAAAAGCCGGAGTCTTATAAAACGTAAATAAAATATATGGCCAGTTTGCCCCCATACGAATGCCGCACTCGATGGTACGCCAACATTTTGTCAGATAACCCACGCAATCTGCATCCGGACGCACTGCCTGCTTAAACCAGAAACCCATCAGTTCTGCTGCTGCATAGGCTAGCTTTTCATTCTTTGTTTTGTTATACTCGTGTGCCAAAAGCTTGATATCGTTATGACGGCTTAACTGCCAGGTCCACTCTCTGTAGCCGTTATAAGTCGGATTCGCCTCCCAGTCGATGGGATTGTCTTTTCCGTACTCACATGGAACGCCGACAGATACAAGGGTGTGGTTGCAGATTCGCTCTGCAGCCTCGGCATCGGTCTCACCCGGAAGTTTATAGATATTTTCCGGAATCTCATATGGAATCTCTAAGAAACGGTCGGCGTCAAGTGTCTGGCGGATGTAAGAAGCCATGGCTTTTCTTGCTTTGCAGTAATCATGACTGGTGGCTGCTATCTTTAAATCTCTTGATGCTTCCTCTGCTGTTATTTTTGATGCCTCTTCTACTGCGGCCTTCACAACTTCCATTCCCGGATAATTCAGATTCAGGCATTCGTTAAAGAATTTTTCGTCGCTCAAAAGCGGACCTTGTTGTTTTTTGTCCATTGTATTTTCCTGCTTCCTTTTATGTTTTTTGTGAGATATAACTGCATCTCTTTCGCACAGTTTGTGTTACATACAGCATACTTGAAATCAGGAAGTTTTGCAATATACAACAGTGGTACACAACACATGTCTTCTATGGACGCAGCACTCTGCCCGGTAGTATCGAAAGTGCTTGACTCTACAATAGATGTAAAGTTTATAATAAGGCAAAACATTTTACCAAACACAAAGGGGGCTTATTTATGGAAAAAAATCTTACCACAGGCAGCGTTTTTAAAAACATCCTCTTCTTTTCGCTGCCCTACCTGTTCTCCTATTTTCTCCAGACACTCTATGGTATGGCTGATCTCTTCATCATCGGTCAATTTGAAGATGTCGCTGCTACCACAGCCGTCTCGATTGGAAGCCAGGTAATGCACATGCTCACCGTCATGATTGTTGGTCTTGCCATGGGCACCACAGTCAGCATCGCACGGGCAATCGGCGCCAACAAAAAGGACGCTGCTGCTTTTGCTACCGGAAATACAGTCACGCTTTTTTTGATCGTATCACTTTGTTTAACAGGCATACTGTTATGCATAATCCGTCCGATTACTGTGATCATGTCAGTACCAGAGGAAGCGATTTCCGGCACAATCTCATATCTTACGATCTGCTTTATCGGCATTCCTTTTATCACCGCGTACAATATTATCAGTTCCATTTTTCGTGGAATGGGCGACTCGAAGAGTCCAATGCACTTTATTGCTGTTGCCTGCGCAGCAAATATCATTTTGGATTATATTTTTATCGGTTTGTGCCATCTCGGTCCGGCTGGCGCTGCACTCGGCACAACGCTCTCTCAGGGGATAAGCGTTGTCATTTCTCTTTTTGTAATTGTAAAACAAAAAAACAAAATCGTATTAAAAGTGTCCGATTTTCGTTTAAATCGCACTGTTTGCGGCACCATCTTAAAGGTCGGCATTCCGATCGCCTGTCAGGATGGTCTGATTCAGATTGCATTCATTATTATTACCATTATTGCAAACAGGCGTGGTCTGACCGATTCTGCTGCTGTCGGCATTGTCGAGAAAGTAATCAGCTTTTTATTTCTGGTGCCATCCTCCATGCTTTCCACCGTCTCTGCTTTGGGTGCGCAAAATATCGGTGCCGGAAAACCAGAGCGAGCCAAGCTTACACTTTGCTATGCAATTTTCATCACAGCCGGATTTGGTCTGATTATGGCTATTCTTATTCAATTTGTCGCAGAGCCGGTAGTTGGTCTTTTTACAACAGACAATGGCGTTATCCTCGCTGGCGGTCAGTATATTCGAGGCTACATATGGGACTGCATGTTTGCCGGAATTCACTTTAGCTTCAGCGGTTATTTCTGTGCATGCCAAAAATCGATTCTTTCCTTTATTCACAATATTATCGCCATCTCACTGGTGCGTGTTCCTGGTGTCTATTTGACGTCGAAGCTGTTTTCTGATACACTATTCCCGATGGGCCTGGCAACTGCGACAGGTTCCCTGCTGTCTGTGATCATCTGTGTTATTGCATTTTTGACTTTTACAAGGAAAGAAAAAAAGCATTCGTAAAAATTAGAAAGGAAGCCAGGACAAATGCAAGAAAAGGGAATGGAAAATCTGTTTCGTATCGGTGATGTGGCAAAACTATTTCATGTAAGTGTCAGCAGTCTGCGCCACTATGAAAAGCTCGGGCTTTTGTCACCGGAGCATATCGATTCCGATACAGGATATCGCTATTACAGCACACGCCAGTTTGAAGTTCTAAATATGCTTCGCTATCTGCGTGTACTCGACATGCCGCTTCCTGAAATCTCAGAATTTCTGCACAACCGTGACATCGATGTGATTGAAGAAAAGCTTAAACAGCAAAAGGAAGCCGTTATTCAAAAGCAGCTTGAGCTGAAACGAATTGAAAAAAAGATTGACAACCGGCTGCGCCAGCTTCAGGATGCCAAAAAATCTGAGCTTGATGTCATCCGTCTGGTAACTGCGCCGGGGTGCCGCCTGTTCTGGATGCAGGATTCACTGACGATACGAAATTTTCTGGATATGGAAGCACCCATTCAAAAGCTCGAACAAGCGCGAAATGAAGCTGCAACTGAAGCTGCAGCCGAATCCAATCCGTCTTCTGAGCCCGCTGTGGAACCTACCATCTTTTTTGGAAAGGTTGGCATCAGCATTTCAATTGAGAATTTAAATCTCGGTCATTTTGATCGATACGATGGAATTTTTCTTGTATTAGACCCGGAGGATCGTTTTGCCGGGGAGCCGCTTGTGCTGCCAAAAACGCAATGCGTCATGGTGCGCTTCTGCGGCAGCCATGCCGAGGCTCCGATCCGCTATCGCAAGCTTCTTGATTATATTCACGAACATCAGCTTACAATCACGGGCTTTTCCAGAGAGATTACGATAATCGACTACGGAATTACAAATGATACAAGCAAATTTGTGACAGAAATCAGTATTCCTGTGGCTGCCATTTAACCAAATCAAGCAAGCAGCGAAGCGGATTGCAAATGTCCTCTTTGACCCGAATCTATCCGCTTGACATGGCAAAGCCACCAGAGATTGATATTCTCTGATGGCTTTGCAGGTTTTGTCTTCATTTTTCTATTTTTTCAATTTTCCGATGCTTTCTTTACATTTACACCGGATCTTTTCTTTGCCACTTTCTGGTCTGCATAAACCTCGAAGAAACGCTTCGTTTCTTTTACGACCACACCGCTCAGCGCAAAGAGTGCAATCATGTTCGGTAATGCCATCAGACCATTAAAAATATCAGCAATAGTCCATACGGCTGCTACTGTCATGTATGGTCCGATAAATACGGCAAGAATATACAGCCAGCGATAGATCTTAATCTTCTTCTGATCCTTTCCGGTCAGATATTCCAGACAACGCTCACCATAATAATCCCATCCAAGAATTGTCGTGAATGCAAAAAATACAAGGCAAACCATCAATATCGCTGCACAAAGTGTATTGGAGAATGGAAGTCCATTCTGGAAAGCATATGTCGTAACCTGAACACCCTCAAGACCTTCTGCCTGCCATGCACCTGTGATGACAACAGACAGTCCTGTAAGCGTACAGATAACAATCGTATCAATGAAGGTTCCTGTCATGCTGACAAGGCCCTGACGAACCGGCTCCTTTGTCTGCGCTGCTGCTGCTGCGATTGGCGCACTTCCAAGACCTGCCTCATTTGAAAAGATACCTCTTGCGACACCATTTTGCATGGCAACGAGCATACTTCCGACAACACCGCCTGTTACTGCTTTCGGATTAAATGCGCCCTGAACAATCTCTGCAATCGCCCGCGGCACTTCCTTAATGTTGCACAGAACTAGTGCCAGTGCAAAAACAAAATAAATAATTGCCATAAATGGAACAACGACCTGGCTGACCGTTGCGATTCGCTTTACTCCGCCAATGAGAACAGCGGCAACACAAAATGTCAGAACGAGGGATGCAATAACAACAACCCATGAATAAGTGCCAAGACCCGGAATGGTGACAGCCATTGACTTATTCGGATCAAAAAATCCGACTATTGCACTGGAAATACCATTGACCTGACTGAACGTTCCGATACCAAACAGACCAACACATGCGCCAAAGAACGCGAAAATCTTCGCAAGCCACGTCCAGTTCTTTCCCATTCCTTTTTCGATGTAATAGAATGGGCCGCCAAGACTGTGACCACTCTTATCAACCACGCGGTACTTTACGGCAAGCAAACCTTCTGAATATTTTGTTGCCATTCCAAGAAAAGCAGCTACAATCATCCAAAAAAGAGCACCCGGACCACCGGCACAGACAGCAGTTGCCACACCAACAATATTTCCGGTTCCGATCGTTGCACTAAGTGCAGTACAAAGAGCGGCAAAGCTGCTGATTTCGCCTTCGCCCCCTTCCTCGTTTTGCACCATCCACTTCAAAGCAAGCCCAAGCTTTCGCACCTGCAAAAGTCCGAGCCGAACCGTCAGCAACAGACCGCCTGAGAGAATCAGTACCATCAACGGCACTCCCCAGACCAGATCATCGATTTTCGCCAAAACACTTTGAATTGCACTCCACATGTTTCCTTCTCCCATCTTTTTTTGATTGGCAGTTTTTTTCCGGAAACACAGGATAAAAAAAGAATACACGTACTTATTTTCTTTTGCTCTGTCCTTTTGCCTGAGAGATTCCTGCGCTGTCACGCAATTGCACCTTCGGCCTCCGCTTCTACGGATGTCTCCAGAGATACGATCCATCTGCAGTTTCTTCCTAAAAAGGTACCTGAGAGTGTTACTCCTTCGGTGGGCCTCAGCCTCTTTCCAGCAGACTTCTTCTCGCTATCACTACTGTGCTTTACTATACCGCAGTAACATACACTCTGTCAAGAGTAAATCAACCCGAATTATTCACGGAGCAATCTCTGACCTGAAAATTGCACCATGAAGCTTATATCTATTATCCATAGTTTACCTCTGCACATTGACTTTCACTAATATTTATTATATAATATTTTACTGAAATATCAATGAAAGGAGTACATCTATGGAACAGTTAACAATTACTGCCAAAATACAAATATCTGCTACAGCT
>CAVJTU010000022.1:0-38195 GCA_963652495.1 uncultured Oscillospiraceae bacterium | reverse complement strand
CTATGGATGAGAATACAAAGGTTACACTTGCATTCGATAAAGAACTTCTTTATAAGAACATGGTTGATGCAAAGGCAGACTGGCTGTATCAGCTTCCACAGTGGGATGCAATCTTCACAGAAGAGAAACGTAAAGAACTCTATAAAGAGCAGAAGAAATCCGGAACAGTTGTGAAACCACACAAAATCGGCCGTAACGATCCTTGTCCGTGCGGAAGTGGTAAAAAATATAAATACTGCTGCGGTAAATAATGAAGGCCAGAGAGAATCTGGATTATATTATTGTACTTGGCGCTCATGTAGATGGGACAAAAATGACATTAGCCCTTCTGGAACGAACCAGAAGGGCTTTGCTTTATCTTGAAGAGAATCCCCGGACAAGGGCAGTGCTTTCCGGCGGAAAGGGAGACGGGGAACGGATCAGCGAAGCGGAGGCCATGTACAGATACCTGACAGAGCATGGGATTGACGGAAAGCGTCTGATCAGGGAAGACCGTTCAACGAACACAAAAGAAAATCTGGATTTCAGTCTGGAACTCATTGGAAGTCTGGAGCCATCTATCGGAGTGGTGACGAATGATTTTCACGTGTTTCGTGGAGTAATGATCGGAAAAAAATGTGGATGCCGTCATATTTATCCGGTTCCATCCAGATATCGTTCCTGGAGACTGCTTCTCTATATACCAAGAGAGATCCTGGCAATTCTTAAGGATAAAATTGTCGGAAATTTATAAACAAAATAAAATTTTTAAAATAATTAAAAAAAGTGTTGACACTTTGAGAAAGACATAGTATACTAACGGAGTCAGTTGCGAGAGCGGCTTATAAAGAGTCGGTTGAAACAATTGATACAAAATGGGATCTTAGCTCAGCTGGGAGAGCATCTGCCTTACAAGCAGAGGGTCATAGGTTCGAGCCCTATAGGCCCCATTTTGGCGGAATAGCTCAGCTGGCTAGAGCACACGGTTCATACCCGTGGTGTCGAGAGTTCGAATCTCCCTTCCGCTATTGATGGTGAGGATCGCGAAGAGCGGTCCTTTTTTTGTACCATAATTAGCACATAAGAAAATCCCTCTAGGCAAACTAAAATCTTGCTTAGAGGGAGCAATATCATAACGTAGTGAGTGCCGGGACGAATTGCTTTCACGTGACGAAACGAGCGGTTTTGTAAATGGCGTCTGTGAACCCAATATCCAAACTTAGCTAAATCCAAACAATCTCTGCGCCAGACGATATCCCTTGCGCACGAGTGCTCTGCCAACCTTTCCGGGCAGATTCAGCGCAACCCCCTGTGCACTCCAGCGCAAATGACGCCACATCGCCGGATTTGTCTTTCGCATATAGTTCCAGAGTGCTTCCTTTTTATGCTGTGCATCCTCTGTATTAATCAGCGCATAGTGGACTGTCGTTACGGTACACATGATTTGCAAATAGCGGTACAGATAGCTGCGAAGCTTCTGATTGCTGATTTTTTCCAGGTCAAATGCATCAAAGATAATGCGGTTTACGCGATCCTGCTGGTCGATCCGCTTCATCATCACCTGCTGATTTACTGATTGATCTTCTCTTCCAGTATAATACATATAGAAGTCCACATCCAGATAATACATTACGCGCACATATGGAAATGGTTTATATACATAGATGTTATCAACATAGAAGGTATGCTTTGGAAGGGTCAGATTGATTCCCTTTAACAGGCTGGTACGGTAAATAACCGCATGCATTAACAGATAATGACCCGTCTGGAACTTTCCGATATCATTCCAGTTAAAGAAACGACCTTTCGGAAGTGTCTTTCGATAGTCAATGGATTTCTGATGAATCACATTGCCATTCTCATCATGACGATCATAAACAAAATTAGAAATCAGCATATCCAGTTCATGATTTTTCTTGACAATGCGGCGTAAGAAGTCAAGCACCTGCCTGTATGCTTCCGGTGCCAGACTGTCATCGCTGTCCACTACCTTAAAGAATACACCTGTCGCATTGCGTATTCCAACTGTGACCGCATCACCATGACCTCCATTTTCCTTGTGGATTGCCCGCACGATATTCGGATATTTTCGCTCATATTCATCGGCAATCTCGGCTGTTCGGTCCGTTGATCCGTCATCTACGATCAAAATCTCCACTTCATCACCACCCGGAAGCAGCGTCGCCATACAGCGATCCAAATATGCCTCTGAATTATAACTTGGAACTGTTATTGTTAAAAGTTTCATACAATTCTTACCTTTCTGCCTGCTGTTACAGACATATTACATATATCATTCTTTCTATTTTC
Source organism: uncultured Oscillospiraceae bacterium (assembly GCA_963652495.1). Taxonomy (GTDB): domain Bacteria; phylum Bacillota; class Clostridia; order Lachnospirales; family Lachnospiraceae; genus Anthropogastromicrobium. Next base: position 35,906 of record CAVJTU010000022.1, on the reverse strand, counting down.
CAATATTTACCTATCAAATCAGGAAGAGTAACCTTGTAATTTATGCATAAGCCGCACAGAATGTATTATATACAATTTTTCGGGCAACTGCAAGTTCTTTTCGACAAATAAACAATCCCCGCGACAGTTATCGCAAAACCAAGTATACACCAAATGACTTCATATTTTTGCAAAAGTGTTCCAAACCATATGCTTTGCTGTGCACATATGGAAATCAGATTGGCAGCGATATGTATGAGAATCGGTGCGATTAATTTTGCAAAATGTTCATATGCCCAGATTAAAACTGCACCTAACACAAATGCATAGAGTGCCTGCAATAAATTTCCGTGTACCGCCGCAAAAATCGCAAGTGCCGCAGACGAAGCCGCTCCTACACCCAGCCAGGTGCGCATTCTCCTATAAAGAATGCCCCGAAATAAAAGTTCCTCCGCAATGGGTGCAGCAATACCGACCACCAGAATCTGAAGCCACAGCGAATCCGAATACAATGCCTGTGTTACCATCTCGGTCTCCTCTGCCCGCAATGCCTTCAAGCCAGTAAGATCAAACAGTAAATTTCCCCCAATGCATGCCGATGCACCAATTAAAATCAGCAGCAAAGCGGATACCGGCGAAAGGATCGCCCCCTCCCAGCGAATTTGTTTGGAGTCCTGATAAAAAAGGACCCCCATAATAATAATGCAGAACACTTTCTCAATCAAGTTTGCGAAAAGGCCGCCTCTAGGGTACACCCCAAGAACCGCCATACCGATTGCCATATAAATAACAAGCGGATAGATCAAATTGATCAGCCGCCTCGATACTGGTTGATATTTCATTTCCATTTCCTTCTTGTTAAAAATGTCATAATATAACGCGGGGGGACAATATCGCTATTGTCCCCCTGATGCTGTTTTCCTGTTGTTTTTATTTGCAGTTACTTTTTTGACACTCTGCGAATGCTTTGCTGATGCACTGCTCTCGCAATTTTTCCAAGGCTATGTGCTTTCTCGCGCAGGCACGAGCGCACTCTGACTTTTGTCTCCTAATGTCTTAAATCGTAGCGATATCAATCAGTGTCAGCTGTTCTTCCCGATTCTCCAAGCTAGTGATCAGTGCTTTTGCGGTATCAATCGCAGTCAGTACATTCACGCCGGTCTCGATTGCATTTCGACGGATAATGAAACCATCATGGCTGCGCTCTGCACCCTGAGTCGGTGTATCGATAACAAGGTCAATCTGATGACCAAGGATTAAGTCAAGCAGGTTTGGAGAATCCTGCTGTAACTTGCTGACATACAGCGTATCCACACCCTTTGCGCGCAGTGCGGCTCCTGTTCCCTTTGTCGCATAGATCTCGTAGCCGATTGCCTTGAAACGTCTTGCGATATCAACGATCTCTTCCTTGTCATCGTCGCGAACGGTGATAATCATCTTCTTATACTTTGGCAGTCTGAAGCCTGCACCGAGGAATGCCTTATAAAGTGCCTCGTTGAATGTCTTGCCAATTCCAAGACACTCACCGGTAGACTTCATCTCCGGTCCGAGTGCAATATCGGCTCCGCGCAGCTTCTCGAATGAGAATACTGGCATCTTGATTGCATAGTAGTCCGCTTCCTTTTGAAGACCCGGCTCGTAACCAAGTCCGCGAATGGTATTTCCGATAATAACCTGTGTTGCCAGATCGACGATCGGGATACCCGTTACCTTACTGATATATGGCACAGTACGGGAGGAACGCGGATTTACCTCGATAACATAAACCTCGCCCTGATACTCGATAAACTGAATGTTGATCAGACCCTTTACGTGAAGTGCTCTTGCCAGACGCTTCGTATACTCAACAATCGTTTCCTTTGTCTTCTGGCTGATGGTCTTTGCCGGGTAAACGGAAATACTGTCACCAGAGTGGATACCGGCACGCTCGATGTGCTCCATGATACCCGGAATCAGGATATCCTGTCCATCGCATACGGCATCGACTTCAAGTTCCTTACCCATCAGGTACTTATCGACTAAGATCGGATGCTCCTGTGCATAGCGGTTGATGATACCGATATATTGAGTGATATCTTCGTCGTTGATTGCGATCTGCATACCCTGTCCGCCAAGTACATAGGATGGGCGAACCAGTACCGGATAACCTAATTCATGAGCAACCTTTAATGCCTCGTCTACTGTAAACACGGTGCCGCCGGATGCGCGCGGAATCTTAGTCTCGCGAAGAATCTGATCAAACAGTTCTCTGTCCTCTGCCGCATCAACGTCCTTTGCACTTGTTCCAAGAATCGGAACACCCATCTTCATCAGTGCCTCTGTCAGCTTGATTGCAGTCTGACCGCCAAACTGTACGACTGCGCCGTCCGGATGCTCCAGATTTACAATGCTCTCGACATCCTCTGGTGTCAGTGGCTCAAAATACAGCTTATCTGCAATATCAAAGTCGGTAGATACCGTCTCCGGGTTGTTATTGATGATAATGGTCTCGTAGCCTTCTTTTGCAAATGCCCAAGTACAGTGAACGGAGCAAAAGTCAAACTCAATACCCTGTCCGATACGGATCGGACCGGAACCAAGTACGAGTACTTTCTTTCTTCCGTCGGTCTTTGCTGCCTCATTCTCACTGCCAAATACAGAATAATAATACGGTGTCGTTGCGGCAAATTCAGCTGCGCAGGTGTCAACCATCTTGAATGCTGCCACGATGCCGTTGTCGTAACGCATCTTCTTTACTTCAGCTTCCGTCTTGCCATTTAAGGCTGCGATGACCTTATCCGGGAATTCGATGCGCTTTGCTTCCTTTAACAGCTCTGGTGTAAGTTCTTCCTTTGACAGACGTTCTTCCATCTCAACCAGAATTGCGATCTTGTCGATAAACCACGGATCAATCATGGTAATCTCATGAATCTTATCGTAGGTATAACCTCTGCGGATTGCCTCTGCAATACGGAAGATTCTGCGGTCATCGACGATCGCCATCTGCTCCTCAAACTCATCTGCAGACAGCTTGCTGTACTCATCGGTTACAAGACTGTCGACATGCTGCTCAAGAGAACGAAGTGCCTTCATCAGACCGCCCTCGAAGTTGTCGCAGATTGCCATAACTTCACCGGTTGCCTTCATCTGTGTGGTCAGCTTTCTGGATGCGCTGATAAACTTATCAAACGGCAGTCTCGGAATCTTGACAACGCAGTAGTCAAGCATTGGCTCGAAGCTGGCAAAAGTCTTCTTTGTAATCGCATTTGGAATCTCATCCAGTGTATAACCCAGTGCGATCTTTGCTGCAACCTTTGCGATCGGATATCCTGTTGCTTTCGATGCCAGTGCAGAAGAACGGCTTACACGCGGGTTAACCTCGATGACACAATACTCAAAGCTGTCCGGCTTTAACGCATACTGAACATTACATCCTCCGGTGATCTTTAACTCGCTGATAATGTTTAATGCGGAGGTACGAAGCATCTGATATTCTTTATCGCCAAGTGTCTGAGACGGTGCAACGACGATACTGTCTCCTGTATGAACACCAACCGGATCAATATTTTCCATGTTGCAGACGGTAATTACGTTTCCGGCACCATCACGCATTACCTCATACTCGATTTCCTTCCAACCTGCGATGCAGCGCTCAACCAAGACCTCGCCGACACGGGAAAGACGAAGACCATTTCCCAGAATTTCCTCCATCTGCTCCGGATCATAAGCGATTCCGCCGCCGCTTCCGCCAAGTGTATAGGCCGGACGAAGAACAACCGGATATCCGATCTCCTCTGCAAATGCAAGTCCGTCTGGGATGTTATGAACGACCTTTGATGCCGCACATGGCTCTTTGATCTTCTCCATGGTATCCTTGAACTCCTGACGGTCTTCGGCCTTTCGGATGGTCTCCGGTGTGGTACCGATCAGGCGGCATCCGTACTTATCCAGAATGCCTTTCTCGGCAAGTTCCATACCAAGGTTTAATCCGGCCTGACCTCCAAGAGTGGGAAGTACGCTGTCCGGACGCTCCTTTGCAATGATCTGCTCCAAAACCTCTGCTGTTAACGGCTCGATATAGACATGATCGGCGATTCTCTTATCCGTCATGATGGTTGCCGGGTTTGAGTTTACTAAAACAACCGATACGCCTTCCTCTTTTAATGAGCGGCAGGCCTGTGTGCCCGCATAGTCAAACTCTGCTGCCTGGCCGATGACAATCGGACCCGAACCAATTACAAGAACCTTCTTTATACTGCTATCCTTTGGCATTGCTGTGTCTCCTCCTGTCGTCTATTAGTTGTTTTTTCCTGCTGCCATCATGTCCAGAAAACGGTCAAACAAATACGCGCTGTCCTGTGGTCCCGGACAAGCCTCCGGGTGGTACTGAACGGTGAAAATATTCTTTCCGGTATAAGCCAATCCCTCATTTGTGCCATCATTTACGTTGACAAATGCAGGAACTGCTACCTTCGGATCGAGCTTATCGGTATCAACTACATATCCATGATTTTGAGATGTGATATACACTCTTCCGGTTTTTAAATCCTTTACCGGATGGTTGCCGCCGCGATGGCCATATTTCATCTTGTGCGTATCCAGTCCGTTTGCCAGTGCCATCAGCTGATGACCAAGACAGATGGCAAAGATCGGGACATTGGAGTTATACAGCTTCTTGATTTCTTCAATGATTCCGGTACACTCCTTCGGATCTCCAGGACCGTTTGAAAGCATGATGCCATCCGGATTCGTTGCTAAAATCTCCTCTGCCTTTGTATCAGCAGGATAAATCGTAACCTCGCACCCTCTCTTATTTAAGGAAGCACCGATATTTCTCTTTGCGCCCAGATCAAGCAATGCTACCTTATAACCGTCTCCTGGTAAAACTTCCTTTTCCTTGCAAGTGGTTGCCATTACAACACCTGTCGGGGTATATGCCTTAAGCTTTGGAAGAACCTCCTCCAGATCAAAGTCCTCTCTGCGTGTAATCATGCCATTCATGGTTCCTTTCTCACGCAGCAGCTGGGTCAGTGCTCTCGTATCAATTCCGCAGATTCCCGGAATGCCATTTTTCTCAAGAAACTCCTGAATGGTTCCCTGACATCTGAAGTTGCTTGGCATACGAGACAGCTCACGTACAATATAACCGTCCGGCCACGGTCTCTTAGACTCCATATCCTCATAACAGATTCCGTAGTTGCCGATCAGCGGATATGTCATCACGACTGCCTGACCTGCATAAGAAGGATCTGTGAGCACTTCAAGGTAGCCTGTCATTGAAGTATTAAAGACAATCTCACTGATGATTTCCTTATCTGCTCCAATCGCTGTTCCTGTAAATACATGCCCATCCTCTAAAATCAGAAATGCTTTCATTGGTTCACCCATGCCCTTTCGACAAAAATAAAGACGGCACACATACGTGCACCGTCCGCAATTCTCTATCCAGGCGGTACATCGCCTTGATTCTTGTTATCTGAAATATAGTACCATGGATAGATTTATTTTTCAAGTCCCAAAACAAATTTCTGCAAAATTGCAAATTTTTCGTGTCTGTTGCCTGCACACGCAGTTAAATTCATACAAATTCACGTCATATTGAATCCATTGAAGCTGAATCTGTGAAATTCGTAAATTTACCGAATCAGTTCTCGAACTCGACATAGATTTCAAATGTACTTCCCTTTCGCTCCTTGGAAACGACCTTTCCCTCGCGGCTCTTGATGCGATCCGCATTTTTGTAGTTCTTGGACATTGCCAATGCCGGAACGATCGTATAGTAATACGAAAATGGGAGCTGTCCCTCGATGATCGTGACATCGTCGCCAATGTTTAGAACATCGCGCTCCATATGAAACAATTCTTTTCTCATCCCAAAACCTCACATTCGTTTATTGTATTACGGTTCACGGAAGGTAATTCTACGAAAGCGGTTCGACGATTGTTTTGTCGGCGTCACTTGTTCACACACAGGCGGCTGCACAGCAGACGTTAGCGCCTTCGTAAAAGCAACTCGTCTCACCGCTAATTTAAGTTATGACCCGTAAACACCACTTTAATCGTTGCTTATTTTATAACAACTGCATTGAATGGTGCGATCTCGGTCTCGCCACTGACAGCCTCACCTGTCAGAAGATCGGTTCCATCCTTTGCCAGTGTAACGGTTACCGGAACTGCATTATAGTTGACATAGAAATCAAAGGTGCTGCCATCATCCGCGGTACGTGTCAGGTATTCAACGCCCTCTGGAAGCTCGGTTTTTTGAATGCCGCACTCTGCCCAGATCGGTGCAAAGAAGTGAAGTAAATCTGCTTCTTCCATTCTGGTTCCCAGATAATATGCCTTTCCTTTTCCGTAGGAATGAACGGTTACTGCTGGTGTACCTGCATAGAAATCGCTCTCGTAGATGCCAAGAGTCTCTGCACCTGTCAACTTGATTAACTCGCAGTAATCCTTTACCGTCGCCTTTGTTCCATCCTTCATTAAGACAGAATTGGAATCAGATGGATAAAGCGTGTCAAGCTCCTCTGCATACAAACCAAATACCTCGCCCAATCCTGCACCTGGGAAGCCGCCTAAGTATGCTAAAGTGTTCTCATTTACGTAACCGGTCAGGTAAGTTGCGACTACTGTTCCACCATTTTTTACGTATTCCTTTAACCATGCGCCAGCTTCCTCGGATATTGCATAGTACATTGGAATCACAACAAGGCTGTATGCGGACAGATCCTCCAGTGGAAATACGATGTCGGCATTGATACCTTTCTTTAAATGAATGTTGTAGAACTTGCGCACTTCCTTCTCATAATTCTTGGTATCGCGCGCCATGCCCTGCATATCTCTAATTGCCCAGCGGTTGCTCCAGTCAAAAAGGACTGCCGCCTTCGATGTTACCTTAGAGCCTGCTGTCGGTGCTAACTTCTTTAAGATCTCGCCAACCTCAGATACCTCCTTGAAAACTCTCGTGTCGTCTCTTCCCAGATGGTCTACAACAGCACCATGAAACTGCTCTGCCGCGCCGCGTCCTTTTCTCCACTGGAAATACTGCACGGTATCACTTCCGCAGCCGATTGTCTGGATACTGCTTGCACGCAGGATACCAGGACGCTTTAATTTGTTAAACGGATGCCAATTGACAAGGCTTGGTGTACTCTCCATCAGCATAAACGGCTTATCTTTCTTTAAGCTTCTCATCACGGCATGATCAAAGCTAAGCTCTGCTGCCGTGTCAGCTGCTGTCTCATAGTCATTGTTCCAGCTTGGGTAGCCATCCCATGAAATGATGTCAATTTCCTTTGCAAAATCTGCATAATCAAACTGCTCAAACAGCTTCATGAAGTTTGCTGTCGCCGGAATATCTGGTGTGTACTTTTTTAAGATCTTGCGCTCAAATACAAGATAATCCTTCATATTCCAGGAATTAAAACGTTTCCAGTCCAGATTCAATCCTAAAATGGAATGCTCACCATTGTCATATGGCGGCTCAACCTGCTCAAAATTATTAAAATGCTTGCTCCAGAAGGAAGTCCACCATTGCTTATTCAGTTCTTCAATGTCGTTGTGATACTTTTCTCGCAAATATTCCTGAAAACGCTTTTTGCAATTATCACAATAGCATTCTCCGCCCAACTCGTTGGAAATATGCCACAAAATCAGCCCCGGATGACTGCCAAACTCCTGCGCCAGCTTCGTATCCATCTTTTCGACCTGTGCACGATATTCAGGCGAACTCATACAGTGATTGTGTCGGCCGCCGTGATGATTTCTGCGGCCATCCTTGTCTACACGCATAACAGACGGATATTTTTCATCCATCCATGCCGGTCTGGCTCCAGTCGGCGTCGCAAGTACCGTATAAATACCGTTTGCATACAGCTCATCCATGATGTCATGCAGCCAGCCAAAGTTAAATTTGCCCTCCTCTGGTTCAAGTGCGGACCAGGAAAATACACCAACCGTTGCAGTGTTTACTCCTGCCTTCTTCATCATACGGATATCTTCTTTTAAGATATCCGGACGGTCCAGCCATTGATCCGGGTTGTAGTCGCCTCCATGCAGGAGGACTGGAATTTTTGGAAATAAAACAGCCATAATTTTTTTCCTTTCGTGAGTTTATTTATCGTATCTGACATCTGCGAATTGTTCTGCTGCTTCGCAGCTTTCGCAATCTACAGTTATCACATAAGCGGTGAAAATAGTCGTAATATCAGCTGTGACAGGCGAAGCCGCCTTGTGCGCTCGGTAGGTTCCGCTGACATATCTTTACAGATTGGGAACAGTGCATCGAAATCCTCTTTTACATGAGATACAGCCTCGTAGCCACAGAAAAGCGCTGCATTTTCAAAATGAAGATACAGACTTCTGAAATCAAGATTGATCGTTCCGACTACCGCAATCTCGCCATCACAGATACACTGTTTCTCGTGCATAAAGCCCGGCGTGTACTCATAAATTTTAACACCATACTTTAATAACTGCGGATAGTAGGATTTTGTTACCTGAAAGATCGTCTTCTTATCCGGAATACCCGGCGTAATAATACGCACATCAACACCGCGTTTTGCAGCTCCGGTAAGTTCTCTTGCCATCTCGTCGCTTATAATCAGGTACGGAGTTGTAAAGTAAATATATTTCTTTGCATGGCGCAGCAGATTCATATATACGTTTTCACCTGTATGCTCCTTATCGAGCGGACTGTCGCCATAAAGAGCAAAATAGCCCTGTTCCTTTGCCTTGTATGGATAAACCGGAAGATACTTTGCAATATCGACATCCTGGTCTTTCAATGCATTCCACATTTCCAGAAATAAAATCGTTGCCGTGCGCACCGCATCTCCCTCGAAACGGATTCCGCTGTCCTTCCACTGTCCATATGGATGCGTGATATTAAAATATTCGTCTGCCAGATTGTAACCGCCTGTATACCCCACTTTTCCGTCGATAACGGTGATCTTTCGATGATCACGATTGTTCATGAAAATGTTGATTACCGGCATAATCGGATTGAACACGCGGCACTGAATACCCATGCTCTCCATATATTTGATGAAACGCGGATTTAAAAAACCGATACAGCCTGCATCATCATATAAGATACGAATCTCCACACCTTCTCTTGCCTTTGCCATCAGCACTTTACGCAGTGCCTGAAAAGATTCTGCCATCTCAATTGCATGATATTCCAGAAAAATGAAATGTTCTGCCTGCATCATATCATCTAATTGAGATGCCATGGCTTCGCAGGTATCGCCATAATATTTTACATCCGTATTTTTATAAACAGGACTCGATGCATACTTCCACAGATATTTAAAATCATTTGCCAATCGCTCATTCTTTTGGGACAGCTCATCGATAATCGCCGGATCCTGCTGCAAATAGGCAAATAATTGCCGATCAAGTTCACGATATCGCATTCGCACCCTTTTTGTCGCACCGGAACGGCCAAACAAGAAAAATACACAGATTCCAACAATTGGTGCCAGCGTGATCAAGATGATCCACGGAAGCTTAAACGCAGAATTGGTGTCCATACTGTAGACGGCAAGTACCAGCACAAGTTCAATCGCAGTCGTAAGCAGCGTGATCATCTGTGAATACTGGTTGAGCCGCATCACGATAATTACAACCCAGATGATTTGAATCAGCATACCAATGCCTGCGATAATGAGTCTTCTGACACTGTTTTTCATCGAAGACTTATTTTCTTCTATCATATATCCTCCCTTTTTTGTGTTCCTGTAACTGTTCAGAGCCATGCAAAGCTGCAATGAAACGTACAGTATCCTAATTTCTAATACCCGATACTTTCAGGCAAAACCAAAATGTACTTCCCCGACCGAGCGTACTGTCCACACCATACTGTGCATGATGAAGTTCTAATATCTTTCGTACAATAGCAAGACCAAGACCGCTGCCATTTGAACTGCGGCGGTGCTCCTTATCTACCTTATAGTAGCGTTCCCAGACAAGCGGCAAATCCTCCTTAGCGATTCCCGGTCCAAAATCCTGCACGGACACTTTTACCATATCATCGTTACACTCCTGACGAACGATGACATGTCTGGAATCTCCTGAATAGTTTAACGCATTATTAATCAAGTTGTACACAACCTGATAGATCTTAAACTCATCTGCATCCACAAATATCTCCTGATTGCGATCACAAATCAGTTCAATCGTAAATTCATTTGCCGATGCCATCCTTCCAATGCGCTGTACAGCAGCTTCTAAATTTTGCGTCAAATTGAAATGGGTCTTGTTTAGCTGAGTGACACCAGCCTGCAGCTTACTGATATCAAGAAGATCATTTACCATGCCGGTTAAATGTCCTGCCTCGTCAATGATCACCTGTACATTCTCCGGCGTATTCTCACCTGGAATATCGCGCATCATCTCGGCATATGCCTGAATCATTGTCAGCGGTGTGCGAAGGTCATGGGAAACATTGGCAATCAGCTCATGCTGAAGCTGCTCAGTTTTTTTTAGCTGCCTTGCCGTGTAATTCAATGTATTTCCTAACTCACGGATCTCAAGGCTGCTCTGGTCATGAAATTCAACCTCGTAGTTGCCTTTTGCCAACTCCTTTGCACTCTCATTCATCTGACTTAATGGCTTTGAAATGTAACGCGAAATCACCATTGCCAGCCCAAGTGCCAAAACGATCATGATGACAGAAACAACAGCCAGTTCCTGACGAATCATCTGAACCGTGGCATTCACCGGTGTAAGACGTGCGCTCAAAATCATCAGATACGGTGTACTGCCGATCGTCAAAATCTTTACATTCAGCATACTCTCCTGAGTAATTGCATTTGCAGGCATCTGTTCCGGACCGATTCCATTTCTGGAATTGATAGCTTGTGGAGACGGATCGTCCCCGCCTGTCGGCTTTTCGGGCTGTTCTTCATTTCCTGCAATCAATTCAAACGGATCGCGCTGGATGTCACCTTCGATCTCCTCGGTAAAACTTCCGCCACTCTCCTTTGCACGTTTGTAGGAATCCTGATAAAACTGTTTGGGAAGTGTATTTTCATACATACGCAGTGAACTGTAAAGAAGCGTTCCGTCCTCTCTGGAAACCTGTATGTCAATGTCATATGCTGCTGTAAGCGCATCAAGCTTCTGCTCCAGCGCACTTTGTATTTCTTCATCCACTGCAACCGTATCTGCTGTACCATCTTCATTTGCAGCATCTGATTCCTGCGTTTGACCGGTCACTGCTTCCGTCTGGCTTTCTAACTGTTCCTCTAAAATCTGTGCCGTCTTTGTACTCGCATTGTTCAATGTATTCTTTTTCGCTGCCTTATAGATATCATCGAGATAGACCGTCTGCAAAAAAAACAGCAAAAGCAGGAGAATTGCCAGAAAGACAATCAGTCCGGCAAATATCCCCCACTTAATGCTCAAATGTTTTCTCTTAAATGTGATCATCGAAACGATACCCCACTCCTCTTAACGTCACGATACAGCTGCGATATTCCCCAAGACTGCTTCTCAATCGTTTGATATGGGTATCAAGCGTCCTGTCATCTCCGTAATAATCGTATCCCCATACATTTGTAATCAGCTGGTCACGGCTGAGTGCTATGTTGCGATTCTTTACCAGATAAAATAGCAGATCATATTCTCTCGGCGTCAGTTCCAGCCTTTGATTTTTTACCATCACGCATCTTCCGGTAAAGTCAACGACAAGATCACCATGACAGTAAATTTTACGCTCCGGCAGTGTATCTGCATTCGCTATATCCTGTATCTTCTGCGCAGCATATAGCGAACCTGACGATGCATCTTCTGCATACGCAGCACCTGATGTGTGATTTCTCTGCACAACAACATGTACCCGGCACATCAGTTCTTTCGGTGAAAACGGTTTTACTACATAGTCATCAATGCCTAACTCAAAGCCTTTGATGCGATCATACTCCTCTCCTCTAGCGGATAACATGATAACCGGAATTTTTTTGTAGCGGCGAACCTGCCTGCATACCGCAAAGCCGTCCATCCCCGGCATCATCACATCAAGTATCATCACATCAAAATCTTCCAGAGCACAAAGCGAAACCGCCTCGATTCCGTCCTTCGCCTCAGTCACCTGATGCCCCTCCAGCTCGGCATATTTTCGGATGATCAAACGAATCTTTTCTTCATCGTCCACCACAAGAAGCCTCGCCATATTGTTCCCTCCTTGTCAGAATTATAATGATACCAGGGTCAAAAGGTCAGAAAGCTGATGCAAGCTTGCTTGCAAGAGGATTTTTGACCTCTTGACCCGCCAAAAAACATGATCAAGATTACGAATGTTTTTGAAGATTGCGAGAGCGCAACGCACGTAGCAATCTGGTATCAAAGGGGCAAAAGACATTTTGACCGCTTTGACTCGTATCATAATCAAAAATGGGTATCCGCAGATTTTTTCCTGTGGATACCCATTTTATATTTTGTAACGATTCAAAACCATGCAAAACTGCATTTTCTTACTTTTCATTTGCCTGTCTCTCTGCCAAAATCTTCGCTTACTTGATTCGTTTAAATTCCCGCAATACAAGTATGATGGCAAGCGCACCGGCTACGCCATCTGCGATCGGACCTGCAAACACAACTCCCTCGATGCCGAATGCAAGCGGCAGCAGCATGACAAGCGGAATCAGGAAAATGATCTGCCTTGTCATGGAAATGAAAATTCCCATTGGTGCCTTTCCGATTGAAGTAAAGAAGTTTGCAGTCAGCGGCTGAATGCCGTTTAGAAATGTGCAGAACATGAAAATGCGAAAGTACGATACCGCGAACTGCTCATACAACTCATCGCCGCTTCCAAAGAGCGCGGTGATCTGACGCGGAAACAGCTGAAAGCCTAAAAACGCAATGACGGCAATGATGGTTGCCACCGTTGCTGCCAAACGATACGTCTTCTTTACACGGCTGTACTTTGCCGCTCCATAATTAAATCCGATGATTGGCTGTGCGCCCTGCGAGATACCGATGACAATCGACAAAAATACCATGTTGACCTTTGAACCCACACCGACCACCGCAAGCGGGATATCGCTTCCGTAGATGGACAGCGCACCATAATGGCGAAGCACATTGTTCATGACAATCTGCGTCACAAAGATCGCCAATTGATTGAAACAGGCCGCCGCACCAAGTCCCATCACCAGCTTCAGGTAATGCGGCTTTGGAATAAAATCATACAGTGCAAGCTTTACAGTATGGAACTTTGGCAGGTAGCCGAGTACCATCAGAGCAGAGAAAATCTGACCGATGATCGTCGCCCATGCTGCACCGGCGATACCCCAATCGAACACAAAAATAAAAAGTGGATCAAGAATCGTATTAATGATCGCACCGGCCAGTGCTGACAGCATCGAATATGTTGGCTTTCCGTCGGCACGAATCAAATGCGTTCCTCCTGTTGTCAGTACAAAGAATGGCATTCCAAGTGATGTGATTCCAACATATGTCATGGCATAATCCATTACATACTCGGTTGCACCAAATGCCGTGATCAATGGGCGAAGAAAAATTCTTGCCGCAAGACAGATGATCACACCGGCAATCACCAGACTGCCGAACGCAGTTCCTGCAATTTTCTTCGCATTGTCCTCATGCTTTCGTCCCATTTCAAGATTAAAGTTCGATGCACCGCCGATTCCAAGCATCAGACCGACTGCCGTGGCAAGTGTCGTCAGCGGAAATGCAACGTTTGTCGCCGCATTTCCGTACATACCAACACCCTGCCCAATAAAGATCTGGTCTACAATATTATACAGTGCTGATACCAGCATACTGATAATAGACGGAATCGCAAATTTCACAAGCAGCTTGCCAAGCGGCGCACTGCCAAGTGGATTTTGTTTTACTTCCATTTCTTCGCCTTTCCAGTCTTCTTGTCAATATCGTACTTTTGGGAAGCGCGCTCCTTTCCAAATAAATTCTTGGACTTCTTATCGGATTTCTCTTTTTCGGACTTTTTGCGGTCACTTCCCTTTTTATCAAAATCCTTCTTATTCAATTCTTTCTTATCAAAGTCTTTTTTATCAAATTTCTTATCAAATTTTTTATCAGACTTCTTATCGGACTTTTTGTCAAATACGCGCTCATACCCATACTCTGCATTTTTGTCCGATTTCTTTCTGTCAGAGCGTTTGTCAGAATCTTTGCCTCTCTTTGAAGAACGCTTGTCATATGCTCTCTTCTCGAAAGACTCTGCATCTTCGCCTTCTGCTCTGCGGTCGGACTTGCGTTTGCCCGAACGGCGCAGCATATCAAGCACATCCTCGTCGGTATGTCTGCGGCGACGTCTTCCGCCTTCGCGTCCATCGTCCTCACCGCGTCTTCCGCCTCTGCCGCCTTTTCGCTCAGCGCGCTTCTTCTTCATCTCTTCAATGTAGTTTTCTGCCGGAATTTCTTCCATATCATCGCCCAGATGAAGCTTTAAGAAGCCTGCACACAACTCCATTGCCGTGATGTTTTCTTCCTCAATCTTGTCCTCTACCTTCTTCTGAAGTGCAGAAAGATCATTATTTGCGATAACTTCCATAACCTGATCGAAGATCTGGCTCGCCTTTGCCTGTGTGATATCAGCAACAGACGGAACCATTCTCGGCTTGATCTGTGTGTTGCAAATGCGCTCGATATCGCGGATACGGTAGATTTCTCTTCCGACAACAAGTGTAAAAGAGCGGCCCTTTCTGCCTGCACGTCCGGTACGGCCGATACGGTGAACATAATACTCAACATCCTGCGGAATATCAAAGTTAAATACCGCCTCAACATCGTCCACATCAAGACCTCTTGCTGCAACGTCTGTTGCGATCAGGATCTCAGTAGTACCGTTGCGGAAGCTGTTCATAACCTTATCGCGCATCATCTGGCTCAAATCGCCGTGCAGCGCATCTGCAAAATAGCCTCTTCCCTTTAAGTTTTCGCAAAGTACGTCTGCCATATGCTTGGTATTGCAGAAAATCAAAGAACGCTTCGGATTGTAGTAATCGAGCAGTCGGCATACAACCTCTTCCTTATTCTGTCTCTGTACTTCATAGTAGTACTGCTTGACAAGCGGAATAGTCAGCTCCTTGCGCTCGATCTGGATCATCTGCGCATCCTTCTGGTAACGTCCGGTAATGCGAAGAATCTCATCTGGCATTGTTGCAGAAAACAGTGCGGTCTGATGATTCTCTGGCACGCCTGCAAGAATCGTTTCAATATCCTCCACAAATCCCATGTTCAGCATCTCATCTGCCTCATCGAGAACTACCATGCGGATGCCTTCGAGCTTCAGCGTATGTCTTCTCATGTGATCCATCACTCTTCCCGGTGTTCCAACGACAATGGATACCTTGCCGCGAAGGGAACGAATCTGCTTTTCAATGTCCTGTCCTCCATATACCGGAAGCACCTTTACTCCGGACAGATACTTTGCATAGCGGCGCAGCTCCTCTGCCGCCTGGATGGCCAGCTCTCTGGTCGGGCAAAGCACGATTGCCTGCACGCGTTCATCCTCCGGGTCGATCATCTGAACAAGCGGAATACCGAACGCCGCTGTTTTTCCGGTTCCGGTCTGTGCCTGTCCAATGATGTCACGTCCCTCTAACAGCGCCGGGATTGCGGACTGCTGGATTGGTGTCATCTCCTCATATCCGATCTCTGTTACGGCGCGGATAATCCTTTCATCAATTTCAGAATTCTCATATCGAATTGTTTCCATTCTAATAACCTTTTTGCTGTCTGTGACAGCGAAATCCTCTCTAAATATCATTTTTTACTTTGCGTTAAATACGTACTTATCCAAACGATCCATCGCTTCCTTTACCAGTGTATGCGGAACAGCAAAGTTCATACGAATCGTATTTGGATTGGCAAATAGTCTTCCATCCTGCCATACAACGCCCACTGCGATTCCGGCACGGATCAAATCGTCCATTGACATCTGTGGATGCGCTTCCAGCCAACCTGTGCAATCCAGATAAAGCATATAGGTTCCCTGTGCCTTTGCCAAAGAGACACCTTCAAAATGCGTTGTAATATAATCATATGCGCAGTCAATGTTGCTTGTCAGAACCTCACACAGTTCGTCTACCCACTCAGCACCCTCTGGCTTATACGCGCCCATCAGCGCGCTGACAGAAAGGACATTTGCACTATTATAATGACCACACTTTTCTATCTCCAGCATACGATCGCGCAGATATTCATTGTAAACGATATGGTAGGAGCCAACCAATCCTGCCAGATTGAACGTCTTAGATGGTGCATAGAAGGCAAAGGTATGCTCATGTGCATATGCATTTACGCTCTGAGTCGGGATGTGCTTATGTCCCTTTAAAATCAGATCAGACCAGATTTCATCGGAGATTACAAGACACTGATTCTTCTCATAAACTTCCATTGCCTTCTCGATCTCCCAGCGTTCCCACACACGCCCACATGGGTTGTGTGGCGAACAAAAGATTGCCAAATGAATATGATTTTCTCTGAGTTTCTTATCCATATCTTCGTAGTCCATGCGCCACACGCCCTGATCGTCTCTCTTTAACGGACTGTGAACGATTCTTCTGCCCAAGTTGTCAATCGTATGTGTAAAACCGATGTAGGTCGGGGAATGAAGAAGGACAGGCTCTCCCGGTGCAGTAAATGCCTGAAGCACAGAAGCAACACCGCCAAGCACGCCGTTCTCATAACCGATGGCTTCCTTTGGAAGATTTGTCACGCCATTGCGCTCCTTTTGCCATCCGATAACCGACTCACAATATGCATCTGTTATATTAAAGTAGCCGAATGCCGGGTGCTCCAGACGCTTTTGCATTTCCTTGATTACACTCGGTGCGGTTGCAAAATTCATGTCGGCAACCCACATTGGAATCTTGGAAAAACCTTCCTTTATTGCTGCATTCTCAAAAGGAATCCTGTCAACTGCAATGGCACCTGTTCCTTCACGATCCATAATTGTTGTAAAATCGTATTTCATTCTATTTTCCCCGTTCCTTTCGTCTCTATTCATACGAAGATCATATCGTTTCTGCTATATCGCTTTTACCGTTTTTTCGTGGAACATTTGTTGTATTACTTCATAGTTTCCTTCATCACGCGAAGCACGTTTCCGGATGCGATCTTGTCAATCTGACGCGGTGTAATGCCGGCCTTTTTAAGTGCGTCAAACAAGAGTGCAAGCTGTCCCGGTTCGCCCACTTCAAGATGACCGCCAATGCCGTCAAAGTCCGTTCCGATACCGACACAGTCTTCTCCTCCGACTTCAATAAAGTGCTTTACGTGACGTACCATATCGCTTATGCGGCTTTCTTCATTTCCCGGTGTGTCATCCAGAAATGCCGGTGCAAAATTGATACCGGAAACACCGCCTTTCTCTGCAAGGATACGGATCATTTCATCCGTTAAGTTTCTCGGGTGCGCAGCAAGCGCGCGGCAGTCGGAATGAGTGGCAACGAACGGCTTTTTTGAAATCTTTGCGACATCATAAAATCCGCCGTCTGACAGATGGGAGACATCCACCAGAATGCCAAGCTCATTCATGGCTTCTATGGCTTCTTTTCCAAATGCGGTCAGACCTTTTGACATAATCTTTGGATCACGGGAATTTGGAGCACCAAAACAGTTCTCAAAATTCCAAGTCAATGCAATCGCTCTCACACCTGTCTTTGCCAACTGCTCCAAACGGTCGAAGCTGCCATTTACAATACGGCCATCCTCGATGGTCAATATACCTGAGACAAGACCCTGCTCTTTGTTTTTCATCACATCATCATAATTATATGCCTGACGGATGATATCCTTGTGTGCTGCCATAGAGTCCTGCATCAGCTTTACTGCCTTAGAAAACAGTTCCTCATCCGGCGGCATTTCCGGACGTTTGGACTGAAGGTGCTTTGCGCGCTGCTCTGGTGTGAGCATATCCGGGCGCGGTGGGAAAAAGACAGCGAAAAACTGGCACAGCACATCGGCCTGTTTTAAACGCTTGATGTCAAGCATCGCCTCTGGCATCTCGTAGATATCATTTAGACCTTTTCCCACACCGTAAAGCAATGTGTCACAATGCATGTCTGCATACTGGTAATGTAAGTTCATATGAAACCTTCCTTTCTTTTATGTTTCATGTTGCCTTATCGATTTCCTCTTCCGCAGCACTTCTTATACTTCTTGCCGCTTCCACACGGACACAGATCATTTGGATAGATTTTCTTGCCGCCGATGCGATTCTTTACGATCGGCATGGAGGAGGTTACGATCTCAGAAGCATTTGCAATCTTCTTCTGACGGGATGGGTCTGCGCTCTGTGCCTCTGCGGTTGTGAATCCTCTGGTCTCTGGCATTCTGGTGTTGTTGTACATATCCATCATAACGGTGATGAAGTCACTCATCAGCTCCTCGTTTTCTTCCGTCAGACCGAAACGTTCCATCTCAGCGAAGATGTCCTTCGGCATTGCACCGTGGCGCATGATTAACTGGATATGAGAACCGATAATGGCTGATTCGTTTTCCGGACGTCCCAGACGAACATTTACAAAACGGCAGAATGCAGCGTAGGACGGTGTTTTCTCTACATAATATGGGTCTGCATAGCGAAGAAGCTCGCTCTTTGCCGGGATGTAGTAGTTCATTGCTCCCTGACGCTCTAAGAGCTGATGGTAATCAACCACCTCGCCCTCCTTCTTATTGGTGCGATACTCCTCGCTTAACAGATAGCCGCCCTCTGTAAAGTACAGCTGCTGTCCGCGTACTGCCTCGCGGTCCTTTAACCAGCTCTCCAGCTCTGGTCTCTTTAAGCCCAGTCCGGTCTGGCTGTTTACGATAGACAGGAAGGTTGCAATATCAATTGCACGATACAAGTTTACACATGCAGCCAGATACTCGTCCATCACGTTGATACGTACTCTCTTACTTGCATACCCGCTGTCTGCCTTGATCTCATTGTAAGCTGACTCTGTCTCTTTTGGTACTACAACCACACCGTCGCCTGTTACAAATACAACAGGAAGGTTTCTCCAGTAGTAGAAGCGTCCGGACTCCTCTGCGATGACTACACGCTCAGCCATTGCCAGCTCCAACTCCTCGATCTCCTGCTTTCCGGCAGCGAGCATCCATGAAGTAAGCAGCTTCTTGTCTAACAGCTTTGCGGATAATGCATCAATGATCTCCTGCTTCTTTGCCTTGGATAATACTTTTACCTCAAGTACCTGTGTCATTTCCTTTAACTCTGCTATGGTATGCTTTCCAAGCACCTCTGCCAATGTATATACTTTGTTTTCGCTCTGGTTTTTCATAATACTTTTCAACTCCATTGTTTTTTACTTTTGCTGTCGTCTTCGTCTTACGCTGTGTTTGCTTTTCTTATACAGAAATATATTCAAAGCTGTCTGCTCAACGAAAAATCATACCGCTTGCGCGCTCCTCCAGCTCGCATACAGTAAGCACATTCCCCTTCACGTGGAAACGAACGTCAAATCCGGCGAAATCAACGCCGTAACGGCGCGTCTCATCGCGCTGATAGGCAGGACGCGGATCCTGCTGCAGCACGTAAATCACAGCCTCCCTCTTCTTTTCTGGAAAATGCGCCAGAAGATGCGCCGGAAACTCGACTTCGAGTGCATAATCCCGCACTGCATCAGAGAAGCCGCCAAGTGCATCCGGGTGACTGTCCGTGAATGGAATATAAGGTTTGATATCATAGATTGGTGTCTGATCCATCAGATCAACACCTGCCACATAGAGCATCGGCCCTTTCTTTTCATCGAGGACAACCCGCTCTAGCTTTACACAGGAAAGACCGATATCATTCGGACGAAACGGAGATCTTGTTGCAAAGACACCCATCCTCTTGTTGCCGCCTAACCGCGGCGGCTTTACGGTAGCCGACCATCCTTGTCTGTGATTCTCACTGAATGACCACAAAAGCCAGATATAGCTATATCCGTCCAATCCGTACACACCCTGAGGATTACGGTACTTCGGCTCAAATGTAATGACTCCCTTTAAGGACTCCACAAGTCCGCTCTGTCTGGGAATCCCGAATTTCGTAGGAAAATCAGTCTGTATTCTTGCTATAATTTCCATGTTTTTCCCCTCTATATCTGCCATCCTGTTTGTTTCGCAACTATATTTGGTGCCTTTACATTCTTTTCAGAAAAAATAAGCTGCCGCAGAAAACGACAGCCTACTTTATTATATGGCGAAAGCAATGCTTTTGTCAATTCTTATTTACAAAACCCCATTTTCCTCAAGAAAGGGGGGGATGGGAGCTGATTTATCAGGCATTGCCTGTCAGCCAAGCTACAATAAAAAATATTGCAAAGCCAAAAAGATAAACAAGTCCAACAATGGACAACTTCTTGAGCCATGGCTCAATCTTATGCTCCTTCGTATTTACAAGCTTGTAATTTAAAAAGGCAAAAACAGGTGTTGTAATGAAGGAAGCGATCATAGCAAATCGCAGCATAGTTGCTACATTTCCTGAGAAAAGATAAACAATAATCAGACCAATGGCTGATGTGACAGTTGTCCAGACAGCCAAAGAATACTTTCCCAAATTTTCCTTATCTAAGAGCAGACGCAGTGCCTCATTATTTGCACGGGAATAACCATCGATAACAGTAAGCACCGTACCGAAAATGCAAAGAAATGCGATGAATGTAATAAGCATTCTTGACCAGTCACCGAATACTGACGCATACATATTGATAAACTGCGCAATATATTGGGCAGATGCACTCAAAACCTCCTCACCTGAACCAAACTGGATCAGCGTACCGAGGGCACAGAAGATAACAGCCAAAATTGCGGTTCCGACATAACCCACATTGAAATCAAACAGTGCATCCTGAAGAGACATATCGCTAACCTGTTTTCTTTTCTCAACCTGCCACATTGAGTTGATCGCCGAAATCTCGATTGGACAAGGCATCCAGCCCATCAGTGAAACAATGAATGGAAGTGCAGCCAGTCTCCAAGGTGTAGGAGCCTCAAAATTCGGTGCATACTCACGGTGTCTGAACAACGCAATTACAACAGCTAAGGTTGTAGCAACTGTGAGGGCTGTCATAACCCACTTTGACAGAGAATCAATGAATCTGTAGCCGCCGATCAAAAGCATAGCCCAGATAATGACAATAATAATCGTAGTAAGCTGTGAAAGTGAAAGTCCGAAACCATTCGGCGCAACGTTAAAGAGAATCGCAGCACAGAGGATGCCCACACCTGCGGTGTTTACCAGCGCGGAAAAGACATTTAATACAAAGAAAACTACAAGCCAGCCTTTACCCTTTTCGGCATATCCCTCGATAAGGCTTTTGTTGTTCTCCATCGTATACTGAGAACCAAATCGGAAAAAAGGATACTTAAATACATTGATCAGGATGATCAATATAGCCATCTGCCAACCGTAAATAGCTCCTGCCTGAGTTGACGAAACGATATGCGAACCACCGACAGCAGCGGATGCCATCAGGATTCCCGGGCCTAAAGCCCTCATCTTAGATTTCCACGTTGATTTTTCTGATGAGTTTGACATATAACTACCTCCCACATTAGTCAAATATATTTCCAGAATTTTCCTGCGGAATCAAGTATAAACACTTTTCAAGAGCAGATATGAGTCATTCTCATTAAATCTTGCTATTATACTCTGTGTCCTCCTATCAACCGCCCAAAGTATAATAGCAAAGTTTTTAACAAATTGCAAACAAATTATTTATTTTCCGAGTAGATTTTGCGGAAACTCAAATCATTTTCTCTAATGTTGCCCGAACAGAAAGTTTATATTACTCAAAATGTACCATTTCTTTTTTATCTGTGAATGAAATTCTGAATCGTTACATTTGTTTGGCCTTTTAAAGATTCTTCAAAGGCATCGAGTTCGGCACTGGCCTGCTCCCATACCTCCATCAATCCATTTAGCTCTTCCTCTTTGGCATCGACCTTCTTCTGTGCCTCCTGCAGCTTGCTGTAGCTAGCTGCAATCGCCGGATCATTTAACTCATCCTGCAGCTTGGAAAGTGCCTCCTCGCAGACCTCGACTGCCGCCTCAGCCTTTTTGACCTTCGCTGACAGACGGGATCGTTCCTTGCCGGGGTTTGCATAGAGCGGCTTCTTTTCTGCCGAAGATGTCTCCTTCTTCTCCTGTTCAATGGCAAGCTTTGCCGCCGGAGAAACAGCCGCATACTTGCCGCCTGCCGAATGAAAAGATACCAGATCCTCCTGATCAACCGTTGCCTCCTCGTACTGCTCGTAGCCAAATGGATAATATGTCGTCTTTCCGCCGTCAAAGCTTAAAATCTTATCAGCCACCTGACGGACAAAATAACGGTCATGGGAAACAAATACAAGCGTTCCCTGATAGCCCTTTAACATCTGCTCAAGTGCTTCCTTTCCCACGATGTCCATATGGTTCGTCGGCTCATCGAGGATTAAAAGATTCGGCTTTTTCTTTAAAATCTTACAAAGCGCCAGGCGCACGCGCTCGCCTCCGGAAAGCATGCTGACCTGCTTAAACACATCCTCACCGGAAAACAGGAATGCGCCAAGCGCATTTCGCACCTCTGTCTGCGTCAGGTTCGGATACTCCGCCCAATAATCATCCATGACAGTGGCATCGCTTGTATAATGCGCCATCTGCTGGTCAAAATAGCCGATTTGCACGCGAATCCCGTACTGATACTCGCCTCCAAGCGGCTGAACCATCCCCATCATTGTCTTTAAAAACGTAGACTTTCCAAGCCCGTTTCCACCGACAATACCAAGCTTTTGTCCTCTCTCAAGTGTCAGATTTACCTCAGAGAGTACGTGATCGTAACCAATCTGAAGATTTCTCGCAGTAAAGACTTCCTTTCCTGTTTCCACTTCTGGCTGGAAATTTGCATGGAATGCCTTTAAATCATATCGCTGCGGCGGTGCAATCTTTTCCATATGCTCGATCTGCTTTAATTTTGAGCGCGTCATCGCCACCTTTGTCGGCTTGTTTTTAAACTTTTCGACAATCTCCATCAGACGGGCGATTTCCTTTTGCTGCGCCTGATAATCCTTCTCCTGCTTGTCCCATGCTGCCTTTTTCTGCTCAACAAAAGACGTATAATTTCCGCTGTAGCGGTGCGAGATTCCGTACTCAATCTCATAAACCGTGTCTACGATACGGTCAAGGAACAGTCGGTCATGGGAAACAATGACAACCGCGCGACTATATGCTTTTAAATAACTCTCAAGCCACTCAATCGTCTCGATATCAAGGTGGTTCGTCGGCTCATCGAGAAGCAATATATCCGGCTTTGACAAAAGCATCTTGATAAAGCCAAGCTTTGTCTGCTGTCCGCCGGAAAATTCGCGAAGCGGCTTCTTTTTATCAGCCTCCGTGAAACCGAATTTGCGAAGCATCGTTTCATACTCTTTCTCGTAATAATAACCGCCCATGTCCGTAAATTGTTCCTGCATCTGCGTGTAGATATGGATATTTAACTCAGACGGATCCGCTTCCATAATCTGGCGCTGTTTTTCAAGCTCGTGCTGCTTTTCGCGGTACGGCTCAAATACTTTTCGCACCTCAGTCTCCATGGAAATGCTCTCGTCCGCAAAAGCAATCTGCTTTAAATAACCGATGACAGGATTGCCGCTCTTTGCAATATAAATGTCCTCATCGCTGTCTCGCTTTTCGAGGGCAACCTCGCCCTCGATCAGCTTCAGCAGCGTAGTCTTTCCACAGCCGTTTCGTCCGACTACGGCAATCTTCTGCCCTGCATTGATTTCAAAATTGATATTGGTTAAGATGTCGTTTGCCCCATAGGACACCGCACCGTGATTGATCATATATAACATGAAAAAACCTTTTTCTAAAAACCTTTCTTATGGATGAATGCGAAGAATGGTCAGCGAATACGGTTCAAACGTGCGCGTAAATGTGCCGCCTGCAATTCTTTCCTCTGCCGTAACCGGCACGACCTTTTTCTTCTCCTCCATTGTATTTTCATCGGATGGCGATGCTGCCATCTTCTCTATCTGCACATGATGTGCGCCGCTTATGCCGTCGAGCGCAATCACAGCCCCGCATTCCTTGCCCGTGATATTAACTGACTTTACAATCACATCACCAGTCTGCTCGTCAAACGCTGCCGATACATACAGCGGCTGTGCTGCCGGCACCTTGTCAATCGTATCAAGATATTCCACGCCATCGACATATGCCTTCATGGTGCGTCCGCTCACGATAAGCTTCAATTCATACTCGTGATCTTTTTCTGCTGCAAACATTGCCTCGCTTAAGCAGGCGCCCTTTCCGTATTTAAAGTGTTCCAGACTGATATCAAGGTTCTGCCAGCCTCCAAGCGTCCACAGCATGTTGTCATGCAGCTCACCGATGTAGACTACAAAGCCTTTGCGTCCTGCTGTCTCTTTTGCCTTCATTGTGAGTGTATAATCAGTCCAGTCTGACGGAATCACACCTGCTTCTACTGCATTCTCATAGGAAACGAGACGTTTCTCCAAGTCCTCACCGCATACGCAGTCTGTGAGGCGGTGCAGCTTTCCTGTTTTTGTATTCTGCACAGTTACATCAAAGAATACACCCTGTCCTTCGTTTACAAGTACGCGAACAGGGCCGCTGATCGTCTTTGCACCTGCGCGGATCGCTTCCTCTTTCTGAATACGAAGTGCCTTTTCTGCGTCCGGCTCAAAAACGGTAAAATCCAGGCGATGCGTTCCCTGATGACGCATGAACATGCTCTGAACATAGTAATTGACAGAACCGTAAACCTGATGATTATCAAACCAGATCATGTCCGGACGCCAATTTACATAATCCACATTGGCAAACATCGGCGCATAGCATGCCAAACCTACTGCATGGACGTTTTTCTCAAGACCTGTCATAAAAGCTGCCTCTGCCAGACCATTTTGCCATTGATTGCCCCAGGAAGCATACTCACCAAGAAATACTTTCGGATCTTCTGCCGAAAAATTGTCATAGCGGTCTACATTTGCGATCATCCAGTCGGTATTCATATAATAATGCTCATCGATCAGGTCACATCCGCATTCACGCGCACTCGCCCAGCCTCGCTCATATTCGCCGCCTGCGGCAAACGGACTGGCAGAACCAATCAGCTTTATTTCAGGATACTTTTCACGTATCGCCTTGTGGAAATATGGATAACGCTCGGTAAATCCCTCTCCGACTTCTTCATTTCCGATTGCCAGATATTTCAAACCAAATGGCTTTGGATGACCCATCTCGGCACGCTTCTTTCCCCAAACAGTCGTCTCATCTCCGTTTGCAAACTCAATCAGATCAAGTGCATCGTCAATCCATGGGCCCAGCTCATCAAACGGCACCTTTCTTTGGTGGTGCGGATCGTATGCTGCCGGAAGCACAGGAAGCGGCTCTGCGCCGATATCCTCTGCCAGCTGGAAATACTCAAAGTAGCCCAGACCAAGCGTCTGATTGTAGCCCCAGTTGTTTCGTCTTGCCGGACGCTCCTCAACCGGGCCGATGGTATTCTTCCATCGATACATTGAATCTCTCGCATTCGGATCAAGCTGTCCATCGTGTACCAGACAGCCGCCCGGAAAACGGATAAACTTCGGATGCATCGCTTCCAGCATCTCGCAGAGATCCTTACGCAAACCGTTTGGACGATTTTTATAGGTATGCGCCGGAAATAGCGAGACAAAATCTGCCTCTACACTGCCGGGTGTCATGCATACAAGCGCCAGACGCGCATCGGTGCAATTCTCACCCTCTGGAATCACAAGATCAGCAGTGTACTTTTTCCACTCTGACGAATCTGCTGTAAGGTTACATGACGCATATTCTTTGCTATATTCTTTGTCTTTTCTATCATTTCCATCGACTCTATCCATGCCGACGGTCTCATCGTTTTCATTTTTTCCGGCCTTTTTCATCAGACAAACCTTCACCGTCATCGGCTCGCCTACTTTTCGCAAATAGCAAGAAAAATGATATGTCTCACCGCCCTCAAGTGCAATGCCGCTGTTAAAACCGGTATTTTCTACACCAGCGTATGGAGCCTTCGCAGTGATACGAAGATAATGCGGATTTTTCTGTGTATATGGACTGTCTGTAAGGATTTCCAGTAAGACAGCTTCTGAATCCGCCTGGGCAGCTGCTTCTTCTGTATTCAGGCAGCATTTCTCCCATGCATAAAGTGCATGATACTGCTTGTTGTCGATCGGGTCAAATTCAAATGCGCGGTTCTGGATCATTTCTGCATAAAGTCCTCCGTCTGCCGCATGGTTGATATCCTCAAAAAATATACCAAAAAGATCGCCGGTTGCTTCTCTTTTTTCCCTTGTGTGAATCTGAAATGTCTGCATGTCTCATCTTTTCCTCTCTTTTTATTCTTATTTGTCAAAGCGGATATTTGCAATCCGCTTCTCCGCCTCCCGATACGAGCAAATCCCCACCCACTGCTTATTGCTTTTCACAATCGAAATAAGGGGCTTGCTTGATTCCGTTAAATGCCACAGCACATTTTGTTTTTGTGAACAAACGTCATATGAGTGCGAACTTCAAACAACACGCACACTGAGTAAACCATACCACATTCTGCCGAAAGCATCAATCATTTTAATTCAATTTGCGCAAAAAAGACAGTTCCGGGCGAACCCGAAACTGCCTTCTCTATAATTTTTGTTTTCTCTTTCGCGTATTGCCGTAAAGATTACTCAGCTGCGCTGGAGCTTGCTTCCTCAGAAGATGCTGCCTCAGTGTCAGCCTCGCTGGAAGCTTCCTCGGAAGATGCTTCCTCAGTCTTAGCCTCAGTCTTCTTAGCCTCAGTTGCCTTCTCGGTCTCCTTCTCAGTCTTAGCTTCGGTCTGAACCTCAGCCTTTGTAGAAGCTGTAGTCTCCTTCTTGTCAGACTTGCTTCCGCATCCAGTCATCATTGCTGCTGCCATAGCGATTACTGCGATAGATGTAACAAACTTTCTCATGATTGTGATTTCCTCCTATTTCTAACCATCAGATCTTTCTAACAGTTAATACCCACTTTTCAGAAACGGACTCCTCTTACCTTTTCCGGGGGCAACTGATATACTAGTCCTTTTTGCCATCAATGTCAATAGATTGCGTAAAAGTTAAGTAAAAAGTAAGTAATTTCAAGTTACGGTTCACGCATCATGCCAGATCTGTCTTTTACTCGCTTTGAACTTGCAGCTGAAGGATGATTTCTTCCTGCGTCTCAGTATTGGTCAGCTTCATAGTATGCTCATCCGCATCGTAACTTACATCATACGTAATAAGTGTGTCTGCATTCGCCTCGTCAAGTCCGGCAAATTCCATGGTGAAAGTGTTGTCATTCTCACCCGGCTTGCAGCTGTAACGATAATGAGATTCCAGTCCTGCATCCGGCGCTGCCTGTGACTGGATGGTTACAATTCTTGCGTAGTTGTCGAACTGGTAAGACGCATCCTGTGTCGTCCATGTATCCTTGATGGACTCGGAAAGCTCACGCTCTTCTACACTCTCATATACATTGATGTAGCGACTATCTGTAATCTGTTCACCAGAACGCGCCTGCGCTGCAATGCCATAATCAGTATCCGAACTGCTTAAAAGCACAGTCACGGCGCCCTCCATCTTGCCAGTCGTGATATCATATTCATCAAAGAAGCAATATCCGCTGCCATTTTGTCCCTTTGCAATATATCCTTTTTTCAAACTATTTTCAAATACAGCCTCATGGATATAATACCATCCGTCTGCATAATATACATCTTCAACTCCTGTATTTGCCGGATGGTAATCCTGCACCCAAAGACCGGTCAGATTCAATATGGCTTTTCTTGCGCCGAGTTCCGGTATACGAATCCAGCCCTCCGTGGTCTGCTCTGCCGCGATGCCAAGAAGAGTCGCTGCCTCACCGCCTGCCTTTGCGCTGACACCAAGATTACCAATGATATTCGTATACAGCGTTCCATCTGCAGTGGATGAATTAAAGTCTGTGACAAACTTGCATACCATCTGTAAAAATGCAGCCTTCTGCTCATCATTTACGGCTCCTCCTGTAAAAATAACTGCACCCGTGCCGCTGCTCCAGTCAGATACCCATCCCGATGACAGTTTACTCATATATAC
The DNA here is from genome assembly GCA_963652495.1 of uncultured Oscillospiraceae bacterium. Lineage (GTDB taxonomy): Bacteria > Bacillota > Clostridia > Lachnospirales > Lachnospiraceae > Anthropogastromicrobium. Next base: position 7,856 of record CAVJTU010000022.1, on the reverse strand, counting down.
AGTCCGGCTAAATGCACATGTAATACTCTGAGAAGCACCATCTGCAAAGACCTGATTTCCCATCTTTCTGACATCAGCCGGGATGGTAAGTGAGGTCAAACGCACACATCCTGCAAAAGCGCGGCTTCCAATCGTGCGAAGTGCCGACGGAAGCACCAATCCTGTGCCGACACCGCTTCCCTCAAATGCATTGTCACAGATTGTAAGAAGAGACTGCGGAAGTACAATGCTCTGAAGAGATATTGCATTCTGGAATGCAGCTACGCCGATATAGCGAATGCCTTCCGGAATCGTGATACTCTTTAGCTCCGTACAATTACGGAATGTATAATCACGCACTGCTTCGATTGCTGCCGGCAACTGAGCCGATACAAGTGCCGAACAATCTGAAAATACACCTGCACCCAGATAATTTACACTCTGCGGCAGATTTGCATTCGTGATACCGGAACCGGAAAAGCTCTCTGCGCCAATTGAAGTCATTGTCTGTGGAAAACCAAATGCGGCAAGAGCAGACGTTCCTGCAAAAGCACGGCTGCCAATTGCGTTAAGAGAATCGGACACCTGTACCGTGGTCAATGCATTGCAATTTTCAAATAATCCGGAACTGATTTTTGTAATACTCTGCGGCAAAATCGCAGATGCCAGACTGGTACACCCTGCAAATGCACTTGCACCCAAGTAATTTACATTCTGTGGAATGGTTATGTCTTGCAATGCGGTGCAATTTTGGAATGTGCTGCTTTCAATAAAGGTCACACTGGTTGGAATCGTAATCTGACTGAGTGCCGTACAATTCTGGAATGCAGCGTAGTGAATGGTCGTAAGAGTGGACGGCAGCTGTACTGTCTGAACCGATGTATTTGCAAATGCAAGTGTACATATCGTTGTGATTCCTTCCTGGACAACTGCATTTGTATTTGGAACAATCTGCGTCGCGATACCAGACTGTGACGCTGCGGCGGCATCCTGAGCACTTAAGGAACCAGTCGGCTGCTCGGTCTGCACGATACTCTCTGCCGGCGCACGATATAACAGATCATTGATATAGATCATCTCGTACTTTCGCGCTTCATACCATTTTGTCCCGTCAAATGCGTTTGCTACGATATCGCGCACACTCTTTGGAATCTCGATCTCACTCAGCGCGCTGCAATTTTTAAATGCGTTTGATCCAATATAGGTCACGCCATCCGGCACGATGACGGCTGACAGATTTACACGATTGAGAAATGCCTCCTCTGCGATTACTGTCGTTCCCTGACGGATGGATACGGCAGCCGCATCACTCTGACAGCGATACAAAATCGTGTTGATATAAACAATGTCGCCTGTCAGTGTGGAATCATACGGTGTGCCTTCAAAAAGGTTCGCTCCGACCTGAGTAACACTAGTCGGGATCTGCACATGCACAAGTGCACTGCATCCTGCGAACGCTTCTCTTCCTATATAAGTAACACCTTCCGGGATAACCACGTCGGTAATCATCGTCTGTCCACAGAATGCGCCCGATGCGATGGACGTTACTTTTGCGCCGCCGTAGGTCTGCGGTATCTCTACAACACTTCTTGAACCGTCAAAGCCTGTGACACTTACCGTCTGCCCATCCTCGCTGAATGAAAATGTAAGTCCTCTTGTGTCTTCTGTCACAGTCTGCTCTGACCATTCAGGAACTTCTGTTGTCGTCTCCTCCGGTGTGGTTTCCTGTGTAGTTTCTTCCTCGCTCGTCTCTTCTTCGCTGCTTTCCTCCTCGGTGCTTTCCTCTGCACTGCTTTCCATCGTACTTTCCGGTGTACTTTCGGAGGCTGTTTCCGATGAAGAAGTCGGTGTTATACTCTCAGTCGGTATCTGTGCGGATGTCTCTGGTGTACTTTCGGATGCACTTTCAGTCGATACCTGTGCAGATGTTTCCAGAATGCTCTCAGTCGAAACCGGAGTGGAATCCGGTATACTTTCCGATGGTGCTGCACCCTCTGTTGATATGTGATCCGCTGTCGTATTTTCAGATAACATCACGGCATCGTTCTGTGTATCTTCCGGCTGAGCGTTCTGCGTCTGTACTTCCTGATATGTGGTTTCCTCTGCTGATGCATACTGTGGTATGTAAGAAACGGTCATCGCAGCAGCCATCGTCCATACAGACGCTTTCTTCTTCCATGATCCCTTCATAAATTTTCCCTTCCTTTCTAAAAAAACAAGACCGGTTCCTATGAACCGGCCCTGCAAACGTTCCGGCAATAATTCTCTGTTTGAGTCCATCTTACCAGACATTGCCCGAAATTAGTACTTTCAAAGTTATTAAAAGTCTTAAGAATCTCTTACGATGACCGTATTGCAAAACATCTCCGAATATGGAAGCCTTAATGTCGCTGTCGTCCCAGCGCCCGGTTCGCTGCTATACGTAAGTATACATTGTTTTTTATAGTACATGTCAAGACGTTTCATCACATTCCACACTCCATAATGTGCGCCGTTTGACTGCAATGTGCCGTTGTTTAATTTTTCAAGTGTATCTTTGTCCATTCCTTCTCCAGTATCTGAGACTGCCAATTCGATCCAGCCATTTGAATCACTGGCTGTCACATTGATTATACCACTCTTATCGCGTCTCATTAGTATTCCATGTACCAGCGAGTTTTCTATTAAGGGCTGCAATGTGAGCTTTGGAAGCACAAACTTGTCATATATCGTATCGACATTGCATGTAAGCTGTATCTTTGTTCCAAAACGCATTTGCTGAATGTAAATAAAGTTTCGCGCAATTTCCAGTTCTTCTTTCAGATATATATTTTCGTTGCCTTTATTTAGGCTCAGGCGATAAAAGTTTGAAAGTGCCGTAATCACACGAGAGACTTCCTGTGTCTGTCCATCCTCTGCCAGCCAATTGATCATCGTGAGCGTATTATACAGAAAATGTGGATTTATCTGCTCATATAGTGCCTTCATCTCAATCTCTTTGATTTGATTGCCAAGCTCATATTGCTGCTTCATAAGCGTATCCACACGTCCCATCATATAGTTATAGGAAAGAACCAGATCGTCTATCTCATCATTTCTGCTGCTTATTGTCATGGGGGACGGAAGTGACTCCCGTATGTGCGACATATGCTGAGTCATCCTGCTTATTCTCTTCAAATATGATTGAAAAAATAAGTAAAAAAATATCAGTCCAATCATCAATATCATCAGAAAAAGGATTGCATATCCCGCTCCCTGCCCGGCAAGAAGCTGCCAGACGGATTGGTACGGCTCTAAGTATGCCAGATACCAGTCTGTATTTTCCAACTTTTGTGCAAATAGATAATATCGTTTGCCATTGAATTTTACGACCTGAGCTTCCTCTCCTGTGTGCTGCATCAAAAGCTCAGCTGAAAGTTCTTCCAGTGCTTCGCCTATCTGCGCAATCAATTCTTCTTTTTCATTTATGATTGCAATCTGTGCTGTTTCACTGCTGCCAAGATATGAGGTCAAAATACTTTTATTAATTTCAAAAAATATAATTCCTATGCCGACATTATAATTTTTTAAGCTGCGTATTTCTTTTGCATATCCGATTACCTGATCATCGTCTAAATATTGACTTGGAATCCTTGCCGCGCCAGGATAGCTGTCCTCTACGCATTCATACCACGGCTGCGCTCTTGCATCCTCTATACTTTTAATTTGAGAATTGCTCCCTATGTATAATGCTTTATTATCCAGATACAGATATACATCGCTTATTTCCTTTTTGCTTCGGCAGTTATTTAAAATACTGCGTATGTAAAGCATATCATTTACCTGATCTAACTGACTGCTAGCTGTATTGTCCTTTTCCAGAATCTTATGCAGCTCATCCATCCCAAGCAGCGAATTTATCTCATCATTCACATTTGCCATATAATATTCCAACAGCTGCCTTGTCTGCGTAAAAGAAACTTCTGATGCGTAAAACACACTTCGTTCAAATGAATAATATGCACTCCGGGCAAAAAGTACAGAAAGTATTGACACAGGCAATAATACAAGCAGCACATACCAATATAGAAAACGCTGCCTCATTGTATACTTATTCTTTCTCATGCATCTCCTCTCTATAACAGCTCGGTGACTTTCCAAAATATCGGCCAAAGCTTTTCGCAAAATAGCACTGATCTGAAAATCCTACGGCATATGCCACATCAGCAATCTTCATATCCGTGTATGCTAACAGCTTCGCTGCCTTTTTCATCCGCTGCCCTATGATATAATTTTTTATCGTCATCCCTGTTTTTTCCTTAAAAAACACACACAGATACGTAACCGATACGTAATATGTGCGACTGATCTGATTTAATGACAACTCCGGATTTTGCAAATTTTCTTCAATATAATTTAAAATAACGTCGATTGAAATTCCTGAAACTCCTGAAGTTCCCGACAAAGCCTCTTCTTGCATCAATTTTTTTTCAAGAAGCTCCATCAAAAAATGATGCAATTCGTCAATCGAGCGGCTTTGATAAATCAATTCCCATAGATAATATTCCGAAACACCTGCATTTTTTTGTTTTCTGCTTTGCAAAACATATATTGCCAATTTAAAATAATAATTTTTTGCAACACGAACTAATGTCGCATCATATTTTTTCAGCGTATCTCTCAGTTCCTCCAAATAGCTGCAGCAGGCGATCCGATTTTTTGAATTTAATGCAAACAAAAAACTCTCCTGCCCATCCTCAAGCATCTTTGCATCATACGCTTTTGTTTTATGCTCTCTTTCACGAACTCTCAAAATTGTTCTATTATGATAAAAGTGCCGTTCTAATGTAATCACTGCATCCTGATAGGAATGATACAGCATCGCAATGTCAGATACGCATGACCCAACTGCGATCACTTTCCTGTCATGATCCGGATCATTTGACAACTGCTGCAAAATTCGATTTACTTTATCCTCACTATGTGCCAAAAATATCACAATACCGCCATGTTTCATCCCCGTACAGATACCGCACCAGCCTTCCTTTTCCATGCGCCTAAAAAATCGTGCCGACTCCTCCATAGGCAAATATTCAAGTTCCTCTGCACGACTTTGAATCAAAATTGCGCAATAAGATGATGCACTTACAAACTCAGGATAAACCTTGAACAACGTATGCTGTATTTCATCCTGATTTTGAAAGCGGCACAGACTTTTTGCTGCCTGAGTCAGGCAATCATATCGCCAATTTTCTTTTGCTATGCCAATTTGATTTTCCTGTTCCTTCTTCTCATTGAATCCCTGTAATGTCTGATGCAAAAGCTCCGATACCTGTTCAATCGAAAATGGTTTTTCCAGATAACCAAGTACATGCAAATCCAGTGCTGATTTCAGGTATTCCTTATCATCGTAAGCACTCATCAAAATCACTTCCAACTGCGGAAATACTTTTCTTGCCTCTCGAACTGCATCGATCCCATCCATACGCGGCATACGTATATCTGTCAGTACCACATCCGCTCCATTCTTCAGAAGTTCCTCCAACAGCTCATCTCCATCCGCGCACAATATTGGTTCTTCAAACCCCAGTTCGTTCCATTTGACTCTCGTTTCCAGTCGTTTTCTTACATGCATTTCGTCATCCGCGATCACAATCCTCATTATCTTATTCACCTCACATACCCTATTTAACCGAATCAAGTAAGTCCCCTTCTTCAATTACAAATATTCGCTCGACTTATATTATAGTATATTCTTCACAATTTTTATATGTATTTTCCATTGTTTTTTATGTAATTACATATTTCAAATAAGTTTTTCCATATTTCTTCCGGTTATTTTCTGCTACTATACTAATAACAGATACACGTTACGATGCACTTTAAAGGAGGGATTTTTGTGAACACTTTGAAACAAAACAAAAAAGGGAGGAAAAGTAGTTTTTTTCATGAACTTTATGTCAGACGTACCTTGCTTTTGATGCTCCTTCCGGCAGTTATTCTGGTCTTTATCTTTAATTACATCCCAATGGCCGGAACAATAATCGCATTTAAAAAATACAATTACCAAAAAGGAATCTTTGGCAGCGACTGGGTCGGATTTAAAAATTTTTCTTTCTTTTTCAAATCCGGAAAGGCTCTGATGGTTACAAGAAATACTGCTCTTTACAATATTGCATTTATTCTCAGCAGCACATTTTTAGAGATATTTTTTGCCATCGTACTCAATGAAATGTATCACCATAAGCTCAAAAAGCTGATTCAGTCGTGCATTTTTCTTCCTTATTTCATATCATGGGTAATTGTCGGCTCCATCGCTTACAGTATTTTAAATTATGAGACAGGAACCTTAAATTCAGTACTTGGCAAACTCGGAATTGACCGCATAAATTTTTATAGTCAGGGCGGATATTGGCCATTTATTATCATCTTCTTTAATGCCTGGAAGGGTGTCGGATACGGTATGGTTGTCTATCTGGCTTCAATTGTCGGAATTGATGGTTCTATTATGGAAGCTGCTTCGATTGACGGTGCAAATATTTTTCAGCGTGTTCGTTATGTCACAATACCTTCGTTAACGCCTACCATTATCACACTGACACTTTTGGCTCTTGGAAAGATATTTCGAGGGAATCTGGATCTGTTCTATCAGCTTGTCGGTCAGAATGGCATGCTGTTCAATTATACGGATGTCATTGATACTTACGTTTTTCGCCTGACTCTTAAGGCATCGGATGTCGGACAGACAGTTGCGATCGGTCTTTATCAGTCTGTTTTGTGTTTTATCACAATCCTGATTGCAAATGCGATTGTAAAGCGAAAGAACGATGATTATTCCCTGTTTTAATTTTTGAAAAATCTCAATACAGTTTTGAATTGTCGATAGACCTGCGAAGGTTCGTGCAAAACTTACAGAAGGAGTGTCTGCCATGAAACATCGTCGTCATTTGCCGAAGGATGAACTCACCTTTCGTCTTATCGGTTATCCGTTTCTTATTTTATTCGCCATTATTTGTATTCTGCCATTTCTGCTGGTAATTGGTTCTTCTTTTGCCAGTGAACAGGAAATTGCGCGGTATGGTTATTCTTTCATTCCACGAAAGCCCACACTTGACAGCTACAAGACTATTTTTAAAAATAGTTCTTCCATCGTCCGTGCATATGGTGTTACCATTTTTATCACCGTTGTCGGCACGGCACTCAGCACATTCATTAATATGATGACGGGCTACGTTTTGATGAGAAAGGACTTTCGTTGGCGCAACAAATTTTCCTTCTACTTTTTCTTTACTACGCTCTTTTCCGGTGGTCTGATGCCCTGGTATATGGTATGCATATCTCTTGGCTTTAAGGACAACATTCTTGCACTGATTGTTCCAAGCCTTGTTTCCGTCTGGAATATTATACTTGTCAAGGGATTTGTCGCCGGAATCCCCTACGAGATCACGGAATCTGCCAAGATTGACGGTGCCGGTGATTTTTGCATCTTTATACGCCTGATCTGGCCGCTTTCTACACCGGTTATCGCTACCATTGGTCTGTTTACAGCCCTTAGCTACTGGAACAGCTGGTACAATACAATGCTTTTCATCAATAACAGCAGCCTCTACAGTCTGCAATATCTTCTGTACAAGCTGATAAACGATGCACAGGCACTTCGCCAGATCGCCGCCGAATCCGGCGATGTGATCAATACTGTTCCCATTGAGTCCATGAAAATGGCTCTGACCGTAATTGTAACAGGTCCGATACTTCTTTTATATCCATTTGTGCAGCGTTATTTTATTAAAGGGCTCACACTTGGAGCTGTCAAAGGATGAAACGTCATTCGCAGATATCAAATGAGGGGCAAAATGCCTTTTGACCCCTTTGATACCAGATTGCTACGTGCTTTGCACTCTCGCAATCTTCAAAAACAT
>CAVJTU010000021.1:0-40321 GCA_963652495.1 uncultured Oscillospiraceae bacterium | reverse complement strand
CCCACACTAAATTCCACTTCAAATTCCACTGTGGAATTTACTTTGGGAATTCACTTGTCCGAAAAAATTTTAAAAAAATTAAAAACAGCCCTTGACAAACGTCGGGGGCTGTGTTATTATGATTTAAGTAATAGTAATGATTACTGTTACTGTTAAGAAACGAGGTAGGTTATGAAACGCAATTCAAAGCAGCGCGAGGCGGTTTTGTCGGCGGTAAAGGCGGTGCGTACCCACCCGACGGCGGCGCAGATATATGACGATGTCCGCCGCGTGATACCCAACATCAGCCTCGGCACGGTGTACCGCAATCTTGCCGAACTGAAGGCAAGCGGCGATATTATCGGCTTTGAGTCGCCTGACGGCGCCGAACATTTTGACGGCAACACCGACGGGCACTGGCATTTTTGCTGTATCGGCTGCAAAAAAATATTCGATTTGAAAAAATATGAGCTTTTCGGCAATTCCGAACTTTTATCGGAACTTGACAGGCTTAAACTGGATGTAAAATTTGCCGAAGTAATGCTTTACGGTTACTGCGACCCTTGCAAACAGCAGGGTCTGTAATAAATAAAAAACAAAAAATCTCGGAGGTATTAATATGAAAAAGTATGTATGTTCGGTATGCGGATATGTTCACGAGGGTGATTTGCCGGAGGGATTTGTATGTCCCGTATGTAAGGCTGCGGCGGACAAGTTTAAACTTGCAGACGGCGATAAATGCTGGGCGGCAGAGCACGAAGTCGGGGTTGCAAAAGGTGTTGACCCGAGAATTATCGAGGGGCTTAAAGCGAATTTTGAGGGTGAATGCTGCGAAGTAGGTATGTACCTTGCAATGGCTCGTGCGGCACACCGTGAAGGCTACCCCGAAATCGGTCTTTATTGGGAAAAAGCCGCTTACGAGGAAGCGGAGCACGCGGCAAAATTCGCCGAACTGCTCGGTGATGTTGTATCTCCGTCGACCAAAAAGAACCTCGAACTGCGCGTTGAGGCTGAAAACGGCGCAACCGCAGGCAAGACCGAACTTGCAAAACTTGCAAAAGAACTGGGGCTTGACGCAATACACGACACCGTGCACGAAATGGCGCGCGATGAGGCAAGACACGGAAAAGCATTTGAGGGACTTTTAAAGAGATATTTTGCTTAAAAATAAATACAGTCAGTTCCGATTAAATATAATCCGGGAACGGCTTGAAATAAGGTTTTTTAGCTACTTGGTCTTGAAACACGATTAACAAATTTGCGTTAATCGTGTTTTTTGTATTTATTTGTACTTAATTCTTACGCGGGAAATAAGCCAATGAAAAAATTTTTTGTCATTTGCTAAGTTTTTATGCCTAAATTTCATTGATTCTTGTTCAAAAGTTACAAAAAATAATCATATTCACCGAAACCCCTTGAAACAATCAATTAACTGTGCTATTATATCTAACAGGAATATGTAGTATTTTGTTTTTTCGTCTGCAACATTAAGAGCAAAGTTTATAATATATGGAAATTCAGGACAATGTGTGCAGGTGCCGAAAAAACAGGTTCCGGAGTATATTCCGGTAAGAATGACACTCGTATAACCCGCGTCGGTAAATTTTTAAGGAATACAAGTTTAGACGGGATACCACAACTTTTTAATGTGTTGTCGGGATCTATGAGTATCGCGGGGGAAAGAGGTATAATAGAGGCAACCAAGAAAAACGTACATTTTTCAAGGGTTGCCGCGGCTAATTCAGTTTCGCTATAAGGTTTTGTGCGGGGCATGAAAAGGCGGATAACAGCCTTTGAAACAATCAAAATGGCTTCTTGACAGCGTATTTTGACCCAATCAATAAGCACACAAAATTTTATAGGGGGGTTGAATTAGCCGGGGATGAGTAATCATCGTCGGCTGATTGTCGTGCTAAAAAAATACGGTTGTATAAACATAAGTTACAAAACACCAACAAATTTTTCGGGGGGGTAAAGCCTTACTTCTCTCAAAAAACATAAATTGGTTTTATGAGGGGAAGAAACATGCGAAAAAAATATGACATTCAAAAAATCAGAAAGTTTGGTTGGAAGATGGAAAGATGGGAAGTAAAGGAAACAAAAGAATTACTGCTTTCCGCAAGACCGGATGATTCTGAGATGGGTTCGCTAAATGGCAAAGAGCCCTTTAAAAATAGTGGCGATACTGATTTTTCGACTTGGTATAGCGCCCTTGATGCTTGTGTCATGTGTGGCAGGTATATGCCGGAAGGAACGGGAATGGTTTTCAGTGCCTGCAGGAGTGCTATTGGCGGAAGCAAAAGGGTGTAAGGAGTTGAAAAGAAAGATGGATAAAAATATAAGACACGATGTCTCGATTCTTGTTGTAAAGACAATTAATGTCCTCTGTATGACAATAATATTTGGATTTCTGTGGAATAAGTGCTATGCACCGGATGCGGCAATCGCATATTCAAATGGTCGTGGAAATATTCTTCTAATGTTTTTATTCGCTTTACTTTATGTTTTTTTTGGATGTACATATGATGCACTGCAGATCTCAACATTAAGAAGAGCGGAAATGGTATATAGTCAAACGCTGGCATTGCTGTTTTCGGATGCGGTTATGTACATAGAGGTTTTGTTGCTGACAAAACATCTTCCGAGGGTGATACCTATTTTGGTTGCAATAGCCGCGCAGGAAGTCGTTGCGGTGGCTTGGGTTTTCATTGCCCAGGCTTGGTACTTTCGTACCTTCAGCGCAAAGCCAACGGTTGTCGTTTATGACGAGAGGGAGGGAATCTCGGATCTTATCAACGACTATGGTTTTGACAGAAAATATGAAGTTATCCGCACTGTGGATTCCATGTCCTGTATAGACGGACTTTCCGTTCTAGATGATGCAGAGGTCGTGTTCCTCACCGGTGTCCATAGCCATGACAGGAATGTGATTTTGAAATACTGTGTGGCGAATGGCAAGCGGATGTTTGTGATACCACGTATCGGCGATGTTATCATGAGCGGCGCAAGGCGAATGCATATGTTCTATCTGCCAATGCTCCGCGCCGAACGTTATCATCCCTCGGTGATGTATCTTTTCATTAAAAGAGTGTTCGATGTTCTCTTGTCCCTTTGTGCCCTGATCATCTTTTCTCCCTTGCTTCTCATTACCTCTATAGCCATTAAGGCTACGGATGGAGGCCCTGTGATCTACAAACAGGTGCGCCTCACCAAAGACGGGAAGAAGTTCAAAGTATTGAAATTTCGATCCATGCGAGTGGATGCGGAGAAAGACGGAGTGCCCCGGCTCTCCACCGGCGATGCCGATGATCGGATCACTCCTGTAGGCAGAGTGATCCGAAAGACCAGGATCGACGAGCTGCCCCAGCTCATCAACATTTTGGCAGGAGATCTCACCATTGTGGGACCACGGCCAGAACGACCGGAAATCGCAGAGGAATATGAAAAGGAAATGCCGGAATTTCGCCTGCGGCTTCAAGCCAAGGCGGGTCTTACAGGGTTGGCTCAGGTCCATGGCAAGTACAACACCACCCCTTATGACAAGCTCCAGATGGATCTGATGTACATTTCCAAGCCAAGCCTAGTGGAAGATTTGCGAATTATCTTGGCTACGGTAAAAGTCCTCTTTTTGCCTGAAAGCACCGAGGGTGTCTCAGAAGGGCAGACAACGGCGATGAGCGCCGAAAAGCGCTGATTTTTGGTGCATTGCGACGAAAATACAGGGTGAAATCAGAACAAATTTATACGATATTCAACAAATGCTCCCGGGCATAAACACACATTCTATGGCGCTATTTTGAAATGTACATAGGCGACATACGAATGTACTTGTCGCGGAGATATCCGAGTATCGGAGATATGAGTGATTTCAGGCATAAATACATGGTAAAGACAAGAGCTTTCATGGCGGTATGAGCGAGTAGAAGGTTATAAGAACTTAAGAATGAGACGGATCAGACTCTTTGAGATGAGTCTGGGCTGTAATCTTTGATATGCGGAGAGGAAAAATACTTTATGAGGATTGCTGTAGTATCGATTGGTAGTTTTGATACACAATACTCGGACTACCATATCATGCGGGATATCATACTTGGCCTTTTGGAACGAGGCCATGAGGTGAACCTGATTCAGAAGCAGTATTTGGATATACCTCAATATCCGCAGCAGTTTGATAAGTATTTTGGAAAACAGCTTCAAGTACATAATATCAAGTTTGAGAAAAAGGCAAAAGCCGACTTGAAGGCTCGCTATCTGGCGGATTTGTCTTATTACAGACAGGCTTGCAAATGGATGAAAAAGAATAAACCGGACAAGGTTTTTCTCCAGTCATGCAACACAGCATTCTTCACAGTGTTTTATGCGAAGCACATTTTGAAGTGCCCACTACTTTACAATGAACAGGATATCTTCCCTGAAAATGCCTACTTTGCTGGAATTCTTTCAGGTGGCAGCATGGTTTATAAGGTAGCTCATGTGCTGCAAAAATATGCTTACAAAAATGCAACAGCGCTTAGTACGATTTCCGATGATATGAAATCTACTATTGTTACTCGGTATAGCATCTCGGAGGATAAGGTGCAGGTGATCTACAACTGGGGACATGAGGAGCTGAAAGCTCACAGTGAGCAGGATAACGTATTTTTGAAAAAGTATCCGAAGAAGCATGGGGAGTTCCGTGTGGTGTATGCGGGTAATCTGGGCAAGATGCAAAATGTAGAGCTTATTTTGGAGACCGCTGCCTTGATGGAAGATGATCCAGATGTCAGCTTTTATATCGTTGGTGGTGGTGTGAACGAGGAGCGACTTAAGACATTTGCAAAAGAAAACGAATTGAACAATGTGACGTTCGTTGGGATGCAGCCGCCTGAAGAAGTGGCAGATCTCTATGCTGCCGCTGATGTCAATGTAATTCCCCTTCAAAAAGGACTCATCTATGCAGCGCTTCCGAGTAAAACGGCTGACTGTCTGATAGCTGGAAAGCCGGTTATTATTTGTGTTGATGAGGAGTCGGAGTTTGTGAAGCTGGTTGAAAGGTATGGAATAGAGAATGCAGGGACAAATCTGCCGGAAAACGTAAAACAAATTATTCTGCGGTTGAAGAGTAACAGCCAGAAGTACGATGATGCAGCACTGTGGAATGGCTATTTTACAAAGGACAAAGGCGTCGCAGCGCACTGTGATGCGGTAGAACAAATGGGGTAATGTATATGAGAATTCTTTTCATCAATTCTGTTTGCGGTATCGGTAGTACGGGGCGCATCTGCACCGATCTTGCACAGCAGTTAGAAGCTGAAGGCAACGAGGTCAAAATCGCCTATGGTCGCTGGGCTGAAGTGCCGGAAAAATATCAACGGTTTGCCCATTATATCGGCTCGGATTTTGAGGTAAAACTTCACGCACTTCAAACGAGACTCTTTGATACAAACGGCTTTGGCTCAAAGCGCGCGACGAAGAAATTTCTTAAATGGGCGGATGAGTATGATCCGGATGTGGTGTGGCTGCACAACCTCCATGGCTACTATATAAATGTGGAGATGCTGTTTGATTGGATCAAAAAGCGCCCGCAGATGCAGGTGAAATGGACGCTGCACGACTGCTGGTCGTTTACGGGTCATTGTTCGTACTTTACCATGGTAAAGTGCGAACAATGGAAGGGTCATTGTTCGTACTGTTCTCAGCTTCGCCGATACCCGGCTTGCTACCTAATGAGCTCTGTCAGCAAGAATTTTGAGCGCAAGCGCAGAGCATTTACCGGCGTGAAAAATATGACGCTGATTACGCCAAGCAAATGGCTGGCCGACCTGACCCGTCAGAGCTTTCTGAAGGAATACCCTGTGGAAGTGCATTACAACACCATTGATACGAATGTATTCAAGCCTACCCCCAGCGATTTCCGCGAACGTTACAACTTGCAGGACAAGATCATCGTGCTGGGCGTCGCCAACGTTTGGGACGAGCGCAAAGGGCTGATGGATTTTTATAAGCTGGCACAGATGCTGGATGAGCGGTATGCCATTGTTCTGGTTGGTTTAAGCGAAAAGCAGATCAATGACCTGCCGAAAAACATTAAAGGGATCCGGCGCACCAACAGCCCGCAGGAGCTGGCGACAATTTATACTGCTGCCGACGTATTCGTGAATCCCAGCGTAGAAGAAACCTTCGGAATGACCCCGGTGGAGGCGCAGGCGTGCGGAACACCTTCTATTGTATATGAGGATACCGCCTGTGAAGAGGTTGCGCAGCAAAACGGGAGCATGGTCGTTCCGCAGGATGTGAACGCCTTGTATCAGGCGATCACAGGTCGCGAATTCCATGTGGGGGGGGTAATAGATGATGTATGCAGAGGTACGATTGTTTGCATCCGGCGCACAAACAACCCGCAGGAGCTTGCAGCAATTTATACCGCGGCGGATGTATTTGTAAATCCGACCTATGAAGATAATTACCCAACGGTTAATCTGGAAGCGCAGGCTTGTGGGACAAGGGTGATTTCTTATGATACGGGCGGCAGCAGGGAAACGATAAGGAGATAGGCAAGAATGGGTAAATATGAAATGCTGAAAAATCTAGATTGCTTCATTAAGGATGTTTATGGAGTGCTTCTCTGTATAAAGCGATATCCAATATATCTTAAGATGAGATCGAATTTATCAAAAAATAATGATTTTCGGAATAAAAGGGAAAATAAGCGGTGCTATATTCTGGGCTTAGGACCATCGTTAAAGGATGTCGATCTAAAGAAACTGCAAGACGGCGATGTTTTTGCCATGAATAGATTCTATCGACTCTCTAACGCGCAGGAGGTAGTTCCAAAGTACTATCTGATGATGGATCCGGCTTTTTATGATTTGAATGGACCGTATGGACAAGCAGTAGAGCGAGCGATGCAGACGTTCCCAAATACTATATTTTTGTTAAATGGTCGTTATAGGAATAAGGTTGCGAACAGGGAAAAATGCGCGTGGATCTTATCATGGCGCGGACCGAGATCGTTAAATAAGAAAGCAGATATTACAAGGGTAACGCCAAGTATATTAAATGTTGTCGGGTATTCGATATATACCGCCATCTTCATGGGCTATGAAGAGATTATCCTTCTGGGGTGCGATTTTAATCATTTTGCCTCACAGAAGATGGTTCACTGCTATGGCACAGAAGAAAGAACGGCTACGCTGTTTCAGGACTTGTTTGGAAGTGCGTTTGCTATAGATGAGTTTGCAAGACTGGCGGAGAACGCACGAAAGCAAGGAATTCGTATTATCAACGCCACAAAAGGCAGTCTAATAGATGTGTTTGACCGTCCGAGTGAGTATGTTGAAAGGTATTTGAAACCGCCCACTGAGCAGGATGTATAGGTGGGAAATACTACACAGACAACGGAGGCGCTTTACTGCGTGTCGCTATACGGATGATGTGCAGCATCCATATGATGGGGAGAGCTTGTTTATTTATATCTGTATGCGTAATTACGAAAATTGCTCAGAAAGGACAGTGAACTATGAGAATACTGGAACTTGCACCGTATGCACTTCTTCCGGGACATAAGGGGTTTGAAAGAAATAAAACAGGTCTCGCAGTTGTTATTGGAGATATCTGCACCTCATTATCTGAGACAAACGAAGTTTATTTATTAACCCAGTCTGCCCTTACCGATGGATTTGATATAGGAAATCTGCATGTTTTGCCAAAAACATGGAAGAACGTCTTTTGTAATTCTGGATTGTCTTACCTTAGAAATGGCTTCAAAGCGTGCAAAGGCCTTAGCCAACCGTTCAAATACAAGCTAAAGGTTATATATTACTTCCTTTCCGGGGGCTACGCTGAAAGGGTTATAAAGGAAATAAAGCCGGAAATTGTCCATATTCACGGAATAGGCTGCTATACGCTTCCATTCATGATAGCGTGTGTCAGGAGTGGTGTTCCATTTGTTGTCACGCTGCATGGCGTCATCTCGTTTTTGTCAGCGGATGAGATTGATGAAAAACAGAGAAAACTTGAACGACAGTTCTGTGAGCTTGCCAGTAAAAGAGGAATTCCAGTAACCCTGATTAGCTCTGGCATAAAGCGACGATTTATGAAACATTTTAATATAGACAACGATGTATTTTCCGTTGTGTTGAATGGTTTCAGACCAGATGAATTGCCGACTGATGCCGAAGTTGATGAATTGAAAAACAAGCTCGGCATAAAAGAAGGAGAAAAGGTTTTCATATGTGTAGGAAGTGTTGGTGAGCGCAAAAATCAGATTCAGGTTGTCAGAGCGTTTAACAAAATGGACGAAGTTGTCCGTAACAAGTCAAAGCTTATCTTTGCCGGAAATGGTTCGGCAGTGGAGGATATAAAGAAGGAAATCTCCAAACTCGGATTAACTGATAAGGTTATTTGCTTGGGGCATGTTTCGCATGAGCAAATGAATCTGTATTACGCTGCATCAGACATCAATGTATCAGCCAGCAAGGATGAGGGATTTGGTCTTCCTATGATAGAAGCAATGTACCTCGGCGTTCCTACCGTTACTTTTTCTGATTTGGACGCAGTGCCTGACTTATATGATGAGAAAAGTATGATAATTGTTGATGCAAGAACCGATGAGGCCTTTTCACACGGCATGGAGCAGGCATACAACAGAGTATGGGACAAAAAGGCAATCAAGGACATTTCGAGAAAGTACACTGTGTCCACTATGGCGGACAACTATATGAAAACCTTTGAAGGCGTGAAAAAATCTTCGGCTACCTACGAGGATTTTGTGGAATTGTTATGAGCGATAGAATTAAGACCGGAAGAAAATTAGACTTAAACATACTGCTTCCCCTGTGCATTTTCATCGGTGCATATGTTGTTCCGGGAACAACCAGCACATCGCTTGGGAAGATGATTCTTTTCGTTGTTTGCGTGGGTTGTTTTGCTATATACGAAAAGTGTCGTCTGATCATATCCAATGCAGAACAAAAGGTGCTGCTATTCTATATGTGTTATATTGTCTTTGAGCAGTTGCTTGTTGCCATGCTAAGACCATCGGCGGATTTCGGACTGCTTTTGCTGAATATAATTAACAATGTCATAAGCATATGTATAATCTTAATAGCGCCCAAGTATATAGACGATGATAAGTTCTATAGAGCATTTACCTTCTTTGCGGTTGTTAGTATTGCCGGTATGCTCGTTCAGTCTTTTCAGACATATATACTTGGACAGGAAACAACGGGAATTGTTATACCATTTCTGAAAGGGCTACTTCCTAAAGCTACTTGGCAAGGTATGAGTTTGCGCCCACAATCTTTTTTTTCAGAACCACAGGCGTATTGCTCCTATATAGCACCGTTTGTTATTCTATCGTTGTATAGGAAGAAGTATGCGATGGCTGTGATCGCATCTATAACATTGCTGTTGAGTACATCAACTACAGGATTCTTCCTAGTCGGTGCCATTTGGTTATACTGGATCTTCTTCAAGGTTGACAATGTGTTCGCAAAGGGCTTTTGCATGGTGTTATTTGCCGGAGCTGCCGCATGGGTTGTTGGAAGTGAACTCTTTGAATTTGGCATAAACAAGATCCAAAACACAGACCTAACGGATTTAGAGAGAACCAGCAAAGGCTATGAGATATTGAAAGTAATGCCGTTTAGGGATGTTTTGCTCGGAGTTGGAAACGGAAATCTGGCGAATTATATGCGTAGTAGTAATATGTCTTTTGCATCAAAAACAGTGACAGAAAACAACTACACTACTACTGGGTTCGGTCAATTTATAACTTATGGTCTCATTGGTGGAATCACTTATTTGCTTCTTTGCCTACGCATGATTATATATTCCAAAAAGTTTTCCAGACTCGTTGCGATTTTGATTTTGATAACATCCTTTACTCAAACGATTGCATTCAACAACTGGGGAATTTGGTGGTTTACCATTTTTGCCATACTCAGGCGCGAGGAAACGCGCAAGGATGAAGGGGTAATTACTCGTGAAGGTATTTCACATTGAATCCGGACTGGGAAATCAGATGCTCGATTATGCCGATATGGTTGCATCGAGAAAGATGAACCCGGGGGAAGATTATTATATAGAAAATATTATATATAATATTCCGCAGGATAGAATCAATATGTGGGGCGGATACGAATTAGAAAAGGTTTTCGGCATCCATGAACACAACATCAATGAGTATTTTTCCGATGAACAGTGGGGTCAAATTATAAAAAGTGTGACGAATTCTAAGTTTTGGACGACGCATTGGTCATATACGGATGCGATTACACAAGCGTTTTCTGAACAGGGATTGGAACTCAGAGATGTACATCCAAGGCTGCCAAGACCGGAGAGTGAATCTGTCTCGGATGCGCAAATCTCAGGCGGGAAGTATTTCTTAAAGAGGATGGCTTTCAAGTTGTGCCGAAGCAAATATGAGTTTCAGTTCGGCAATCCTGAGAAGCTGTTCAGAGAAAGCAGTACCGACGACTACGACGGACATTATCTGAAATTTATATACAAAGGGAATGGAATTGAGAGAATCGATGAGGAGCTCCGAAGAGCGTTTACCTTTCCAA
Organism: uncultured Oscillospiraceae bacterium; assembly: GCA_963652495.1. GTDB lineage: Bacteria > Bacillota > Clostridia > Lachnospirales > Lachnospiraceae > Anthropogastromicrobium. Next base: position 29,795 of record CAVJTU010000021.1, on the reverse strand, counting down.
CGTATGATACGAAGAATGGGGAGTTTGCGGAGGAACTGAGGAAGCTGAATTCTGTGACTATACATGCTCGACGTGGAGATATGCTCGGAGCAAACGGATTTTGCTACAAATACGGATATTTCAAGCGTGCTGTAACCTTCATCAAGAAGAATGTACCAAATCCTGTGTTCATTTTTTTCTGCGATCCGGGGAGCGTCCAGTGGTGTCATGAAAATTACGCTCAGTTTGGTCTGAATGAGGACAAGGATAAGATTCTGTTCGTTGACTGGAACAGGGGCGAGAACAGCTTCCGGGATATGCAGCTCATGGCGGACTGCAAACATAACATTGTTACGACCAGCACATTCGGCTGGTGGGGCGCGTATCTGAATGATAATCCGGATAAGATTACCTGCTCGCCGGATTTAAGATACAACACCACGCATTGGTTTTAGCTTTTTGACATAAGAAAGGAATCTATCATGTCTGATTTGAAAAAAAGGTTTAAGGAAAAGAAAGACTCGTTCGGATGGAATGTGGCGATCCATTCATCTGTTGCGGCGCTGTATCCGTTTCCAAAACATGGCACCGCTCTTAGCTGGTCACTATTGCAAAATAAGCATGAAGCAATCTTGAAATACTTAGAAAGAAAGTATGATTATGTCATTAAACGGCATGAACAGAATCATGCCTGCGATATAGATAACACCAGAAAAATCATTTGGGCTATGTGGTGGCAAGGGGTGGATTCCTTGCCGGAAACGATAAAAATGTGCCATGAGAGTGTGAGAAAACACGCCAAAGGTTATGAATATATTGTTATTACAAAACATAACATAAAAGATTACATTGAGCTTCCAAACCATATTATTGAAAAGGTGAACGCAGGGATCATTTCTCTGACACATCTCAGTGACATAGTTCGCTATAGCCTGCTCAATCAATATGGGGGAATGTGGTTGGATTCTGCCATATTTGTAGCAAAGGATATACCTAATAAAATATTCGAAATGCCATACTTTACTGCCAAACTTGCTCCAAAGAGAATGTTTTGTGTCTCACAGGCAAAATGGTGTGGCGGTATCTTAGCCGGACAGAAAGGAAATCCGTTCTTTGAATATATGTCAGACTTCTTCAGTGAATACTGGAAACATGAAAATTCATTGATTGAGTATTGGCTGATTGACTATGTGACAGAAATTGCTTACAGAAATTTCGGGTATTTCAGAACCATGCTGGATAGTGTTCCAAAAAACAACGCCGGATACCTGGCTTTAGAAAGTATGCTCAACGATCCATGGAACGAGCCTGCTTGGGAAAAGATGAAAGAAGCTACTACATTTTTTGCACTCACATGGAAACATAAATATGTCCGAACACAACCCGATAAGATGGGGGGGGGGTATACGTTCTTCGGACATTTTGCAGAAGAATATCTGCCTGAGACGAAATAACGAGAAAATTCGTATTGCGGGAATGGATGCGTGGACATTGCCCTCCAAGGGGGTAGTGGTATGCTGAGCAAAATTATTTACATGATTAGTTCTGTTCCCGCAAACATTTACAACCGCATTACGATTAGTAGACACCGTGTTGCAAGTGGTAAAAACCTCTCCATCAATGGGAAGTGTTATTTCCGAGGATATGGCACATACAGATTTGGAAATGATGTTTTTATCAACAGTTCTCCGAATGTAAATCCGTCTGCCGGAGGGACTTACTGTCATTTTACAGTTGGAAAAGATGCCGAGCTGATTATCGGTAATAATGTAGGGATCAGTCATCTTCAGCTCACGGCAGAAAAGAGCGTTGTCATTGAGGACAATGTTCTTATCGGGTCTAACTGTATGATAGCCGATACTGATTTTCATTCGCTCAATGCGGAAGAACGAGCAAATGAGCGAATCAAGGGAAAATGTAATGTGAAGTTCGCGCCGATAAGAATTCGGGAAGGGGCATTCATAGGAGCGCGAAGTATTATACTCAAAGGCGTGACAATTGGATGTAACGCCATTGTCGGTGCAGGCTCCGTTGTCTCACGGGATGTTCCTGATGGGGAAGTGTGGGCCGGTAATCCGATTGTGAAGATAAGGTGAGAGGGATGAGATAAATTGCCTATGAGGAAAACGGGACGCAAAGCGGTCATTATAAAGAACAGTTCGGTTGGTCTAATCAGCCAGGTTTTGTCGTCGCTGTTTACATTTGTTACACGGAGCTTTTTTATAAAATATATAGGTGTAGAATTGCTGGGGCTAAACAGTACTTTTACATCGATTATCAGTACATTGTCTCTTGCTGAACTGGGATTCCATTCTGCAATAGCGTATAACCTATATAAACCACTTCATGAAAATGATAATGAGGCGATAAACGATATACTTAACATTCTCAAGGTCGCATATCGCTACATAGGCGTTTTCTTTGTTGCTGTATCTTTCATCATACTCCCGCTTCTGAAGTACATTATTACGGACTTTGAGGTTTCAACGGAAATCTATATATACTTTCTGCTTCAGGCAGCGGCTTCGTCCTGCTCGTATTTTTTGGCTTATAAAAGGGCCATCCTTTATGCCGATCAAAAGGAATATGTTTCCAAAATAACAGACACAGCTTTTAATACGGCAATCAGTATCATTCAATGTGTTGCACTGGCAATTTGGGGTAATTATGTAGTGTATCTGGTTTTGAAAATCGTTCAGACTTTCGCCTCTAATAGCATTATTCACTTGTATTGTTCAAAGCACTATACCTATCTGCATACGGCGTCTATGAACAAACCGCTGATGAAAAAAGTGTGGGTCGATGTCAAAAATATTTTTGCTGCTAAAATTGCTGGATATATATATGGCGCAACAGACAACATCGTCATATCCGCATTTTTGAGTACAATCAGCGTAGGGTATCTGGGGAATTACTCCATGATTATCTTAGGCTTGAAGAATCTGTGTTCAGCATTACTTTCACCGATCACGCCAGTCATTGGAAATCTTCTTGTGGAGGAAAACGCAGATGGAGACCGTGAGAAGACTTTCCTGCTTTATTCGCATGTCAGATATTATATCGCTGCTATGGTCGTGGCCCCCACGATTGTATCAATAAACAGCTTTATAGCTGTGTGGGTCGGTGGGAATATGATATTGGAGAATTCCATCGTCATCCTGTTAGGCATTGAGTTCTATATCCATATCGTACATGGTTCATGTACAGACTTTATTTTCGCAGGTGGACTCTATCGGCAGGAAAAAAATGTTGAAATGGCCGGAGCGCTTACCAATATCGTCACATCGATTGTACTTGTAAAATTTATTGGTATTCAGGGTGTGTTGATTGGTACGGTTATCAGCCAGACTGTATTCTGGGTGAGCAGAAGTTTGGTTGTCTACAGAAGTTGTTTGAAATTGTCAAAGAGCCGTTACGCACGCTACTGGGCAAAAAACGCTGTTTATGCGGCAACATCCGTATTTGATGTTCTTGCATCCATGTATCTTGTTTCTATCATGGGCTTTGATGATGGTCTTGTAAAATTCTTTATTGCATGCGCTATTACAGAGTTTATATCAGTTGCCACGGCATTGATCGTGTTCGCAAAGGACGATGCACAGAAACAATTGCTTAGAGTTGCAAAAGATACGATAGGGAGGAGATTTTATGGGCATAAAAGGTAAACTGATCAGAATCTATGATTCTGTCGCAGCAAAAAAGGGAAAGGCATCTATTGGGGATATCCTCACAGCAAAAACAAACCAGCAATCGCCTATGCATTACCTTGTGGCGAGCCGAGTACTGGATGTTGAAGATTATTGCGAGAAGGACAGCAATGATTTCTCATGGCAGAATACGATCAGCTATGCGATGTACGGAGAAAAGCACGATAGAGCACTTGGCGACAGCCGGTTCACAAGCCTCATTGAGTCCTACAAGGCGAAGGGATATGATGAAAGCTCGGTGCTGATGGTAGATAAGAATTTTACACTTGCGGATGGCACACATCGTACCGGATGCAATTTGTATTTTGGCAATACATTGATGTCAGTGCGCATGGTGTTTCGTTCGATTACAAACGGTATCACGCCTGACTGGATGCGGCAGCATGGCATCGGAGAGGATTTTATCCGTACTGTGTCATGTAAGCTGGAAGAGATCAAGAAATCTCTTGTGCAAACAGGGAATACCTTGGCTATGGTGATTACTGCATCTAACGAACAAGATATGAAGAGTCGCTTAAAATCTGTGGGGGGGGTATGACTGTTATTCAGTGTCATCGACTTCCGCATAATAAGTATTTTGTTCAATTTTCGCTGGACGAGCCTTCGTTTACAATTAAAGATGGCAAGGTCATTTCAAATGCAATTAAAAAAATCAGAAGAAAACTTCCGGATGCTGAAATTGCAAACAATTGCACAGAAGGCAAAATTATGTATGACCGTTACTGGCAGTATTTCATGTAAAAAAGTGAGGGAGAATGCATAAGTTTAAGGGCAAAGCGAGTTTTGCATTTGGCGACAAAATCTCATGCCATGGAAAGCTGACATTTGGAGATCATTTCGTGTCAAATGTGAATAGCGTTATTGTATGCAATAAGGAGATCACCTTTGGGGAGGGCTGCTTGTTGTCGTGGGAGTGTATGTTCATTGATACAGATTATCACGGCATCTATAATATGAATGAATTGGAAACAAAGATGAATTCGGACGAAGCTATTCAAATTGGAAAACATGTGTGGTTTGGTTGCCGAACCACAGTGCTTAAAGGGACAGAAATAGCAGATGACTGTATAGTGGCTGCCGGAGCAGTTATAAGGAAAAAACATACTGAACAAAACGCCATTGTAGGTGAAACTGGAGTGCTTCGCAAGGGTGTCGTTTGGCGGAGCTAAAGCAATGGCGCAAATTGAAAATTGCATTGCAATAAGTTGTCTGAGACATCAAAAAGAAACTAAGCAATATATGTGATGAGGGATAAACAAATGGAAAAACTAATTCTAATCGGAGCCGGAGGATATGCAAAGTCTGTCATAGATTCGATTGATTTTTACAACAATCAAATAGTGGGCTTTTTGGATGAATTCATCGAACGAGATTCTCATTTGGGCTATCCCATCATTGCGCATTCGCTGGATCAACTAGATAGGCCAGAAGATTATGTTTATTTCATATCTATTGGCGACAATGCAAATAGAAAGCGCTGGTTTGATATACTGACTAATAGACATTTGAGAATAATAAACGTAATAGATAAGTCCGCCAATGTGTCGCTGAAAGCGACTATTGGAACAGGCTGTTTTATAGGAAAATCAGCAATTATTAATAGTATGGCTCGAATAGGTGATGACTGCATCGTTAACACTAAGGCGCTTATGGAACACGGAACAAAGATAGGTAGCCATGTAAATTTGTCTACAAATTCCGTGATAAACGGTGATGTAATCGTTGGCGATGGTACTTTTATTGGCAGTAGTGCTGTTGTTATAGGTCAGAAGACCATTGGAAAGTGGGCAACGGTCGGGGCTGGGGCTGTCGTAATAAGCGATATTGAAGACCGCTCGGTGTATGTAGGTATCCCTGCAAGAAAAGTTGATAAAAAGCCCAAAGAAAGCGGAGAGAAAAAATGAATCACGTTTTTATAGTTGCTGAGATAGGCTGCAACCATAACGGAAGTAAGGAATTGGCAAAAAGAATGGTGGAGACAGCAAAGAGTTGTGGCGTCGATGCAGTGAAATTTCAAACATTCAAAGCAAAAGATCTTATTTCAAAATATGCCCCTAAAGCAGAATACCAAAAGGAAACAACTGGCGCTAATGACACTCAGTTAGAGATGACTGCCAAATTGGAACTCAGCCATGAAGACTTGGTTGAACTCAAATCATATGCAGAAAGTTTGGGGCTTGTAGTTTTTTCTACGCCATTTGATTTGAAATCGGTGGAATTTTTGGACTCTATCGGTCAAAGACTGTGGAAAATACCGTCGGGTGAAATAACTAATCTGCCTTATTTAGAAAGAATTGGGGCGATAAAGCGTGAAGGAAAGAAAATAATTTTGTCATCTGGAATGGCTACAATTGATGAGATCAGAAGCTGTATTGATGTTTTGGTCGCCGTGGGAACCGCAGAAGAGGACATCATTTTGTTACACTGTAATACTGAATATCCTACACCGGACTGTGATGTGAATATTTTAGCTATTCAAGACTTAAAAGCTAATTTTCCGAAGACTTCAGTGGGGTTCTCCGATCATTCTGTGGGATATGTTGCTGCGGTGGGTGCTTCTATCTTAGGCGTTTCTTTGATTGAAAAGCACTTTACATTGGATAAAAACTTTCCGGGACCCGATCACAAAGCATCTGCCACGCCAGAGGAATTAAAAGCCCTTGTGGAAAATGTGAGAAGAATCGAGGTTATGGCCGGGAGCGACAGAAAAATTGTCACAGAATCGGAGAGGAAAAATAAAATCGTTGCGAGAAAATCCATTGTTGCTCTCTGCGGCATAAAGAAAGGTGATGTTTTTACAGAGAAGAATATCACTTGTAAAAGGCCTGGAAATGGGATTTCTCCAATGCAGTGGTACGATATACTTGGTAAGGTTGCTGAAAGAGATTTTAATGAGGACGAATTGATTCAACTTGCTGGGGTTCCATGGCAGGAGGATTAATGATATGCAGTATATTATTGATGCAAGAAGATGCGAAAACGAGGAAACCAACTTTTTGACTTTGGGCTTATGGGGGAAAACGTGCTCAGAGTATGTAGTTGACGCTTTATCTCAAATAGTAGACTTAGATAGAATTGTATACATAACAAATGATTCGCTCTTGGCTCATATAATTCGGAGAGCTTATCCGACTATACATATTAAAAATGATGTGGATGCAGAGTTGCTTGATGAGATTTGTTTGCTTAACGGAAGATGCCCACTTTTGAGAAGTGAGACAATAAAAACGGTTGTTGACTGTTTTAAACAGGGGGGGGTGGACTGCGTTTCCTCTGGAAAAGTAACGTCAACTGAGCATTGGAATAGTCTTATTGAAAAACCGCTACCGGTAGTATTTGTAGGAAACAAAAAGAATTTATTTAATGACAGTAGATGTGTGTTGATAGCCGAAGATGAGCAGGTTGTAATTAACACTAAAAACTCGTTCGAAGTAGCTTTGGTGTTGCTTAATAAAAGAGCTAAGGGTATTTGGCTGATCGAGCAAATAAAGAAGAGAATTGACGAAAAAAGATATGTTCTAAAAAGCAATGTAGAAAATAGCATTTGCTTGGTCGGGCATTCACAATTTGATCAGTGGGATATTGATATGATTGGAGATATGCCGGTTCAGAATTGCGGTATCAGCGGGATTAACAGTTTTGAATATCTCCAGTTGATTTTGAAGCAAAATCTATTTTCTACAAGCGCTGAAAATATTGTGATACTACATGGTACGAACGATATTGTGTGTGATAAGGATATTTGTGAGATTGTCGACTCAATCCAAGCCAATATCGACTATATAAAAGAGTCAAATCCCAACTCTCGGCTATTCCTGCTTAAGTGTATACATGTCAATGGGAGATTAGACAGGAGTAACGCAAAGATTGACAAGTTGAATGAGGCACTTTTGCGTGAGGTTCGAGATGCATCTTTAGTTGATGTTTCTGTGTTTGACGATGAATTCGGAAATCTAAGGGCTGAGTATACAAAGGATGGGCTGCATTTGTCGCAAGCGGGTTATACAGTTATGAATGAACTTATAAGCGGAGTGGTGAAGAATGAATAGGATTGCAATTATACCGGCAAGGTCGGGGTCAAAAGGCGTAAGAGATAAAAATATAATTGATGTATGTGGGAAGCCACTGATTGCTTATTCTATAGAAGCGGCCATAAAAAGCGGACTATTTAGTCGAGTTATCGTCTCGACAGATTCCGAAAAATATGGTGAAATCTCGGAAATGTATGGAGCAGAAGTGATGTTCAGAGGCGAGAAACTGTCAAATGATAGTGCTACGACATTCATGGTTGTTGAAGACTTATTGCGGCGTGTAGGAGAGAGTCCCGATTACTTTGTCTTGCTGCAACCAACGTCTCCAATGAGAACCGAACAACATATAACCGAGGCTTGTTGCAGGTTTGAGGAGCGTATATCAGAATTTGATTTTTTGGTTTCTGTTAAAGAAGCGGAAAGTAGCGCTGTTTTAGTAAAGCCTATCGCGGATGACGGCAGCCTAAAGTATTTTGGTGTTGATTATTCTAATTATCGTAGACAAGCTTTTAAGGAGTATTCGCCTAATGGTGCAATTTTTATTGCCAAACCTGAAGCTTATTTGAAACAGAAGCATTTCTTTGGCGCGAGGAGTGTTGCCTATAAGATGAGTGGTTTTGACTCCGTTGATATCGATACACATCTCGATTATGAATTCGCATGTATGTGTATGCACAAACGATTGGAAGGACTAGAAGATGAATAAAATAGGATTTGTAACAGGTTCCAGGGCTGACTATGGCATCATGCGGAGATACCTGAGCCTGATGCAAAATGATCCTTCAATTGACCTGAAAATCATCACCACAGGTGCCTTGCTTGATGAGAAATTCGGTCATCAGGTGGAGCTCATATATAAAGACGGGTTTACAGTTGATGCCGAGATAAAAACGAAAATAGATTCATCATCCAATAGGACAGTGATTGATAACATGGCTGAGACCCTGTCAAAGTTTGGCCATTACTTCAGCCGAAAAAAATATGATTTGATTATCATCTTGGGTGACAGATATGAGATGCTGGCTGTTGCGATTGCCGCATCAATGCAAAAAGTACCCATTCTGCATATACATGGTGGGGAAGCGACATATGGGAATTATGATGAATTTATTAGGCATGCAATAACAAAAATGAGCCTCTATCATTTTACAGCAACAGATGAATATCGGAGGCGTGTGATTCAATTGGGTGAAGACCCGCAAAGGGTGTTCAATTTGGGGGCATTAGGAGCTGAAAATTGTCTTTTCATTGATGAAAGGAATGTTTCGGCTGAGATTAAGGCTTTACCGCCTAAAACATACTTCACTGTTCTGTTTCATCCGGAGACCTTAACGAATAGTGATACTCTATGTCAAACCATGGAGCTATTAAATGCAGTGGAGAGCTTTAAGGACTACACATTTGTTTTCTTGGGTACGAATGCGGATACCAACTCTGATGTTATCAGGAATACAGTAAAAGAATTTGTAGAGCACCATGATAACGCAATATATTATGAAAACTTGCACACTGATGCATACCATTACCTTCTAAGGAGCGGAATATGTTTGATAGGCAATTCCTCATCGGGCATCATTGAAGCACCAAGTTTAGGAGTATACACGATTAACATAGGGAATAGACAGACTGGAAGAATAAGGGGGAATAGTGTAATTGATACTGAATGCAGAAAAGAAAATATCGAGAGAGCTATATTAGATGTGCTTGAAAACCACGATAAAATAAAACCTGTCAATCCTTATTATAAGGAGAATTCTGCAAATCTATATTACAAAGCAGCTAAGGAGATATTAATGAAGTTGCCTGCTGATACTGTGAACCCTAAGTCATTTTATGACATTATGTAGGCAAAAATATTTACTGGCTGTCTTTGGCGTAAAAATACCAATGACTCTCGCAACGCTGTCAGGGGCAACGAACGAATCCAAGGAGCAGAACATCAATTGGTTGCGATCATGGGTGGGAAGATACGGCATGAGGCAGAACCTACTTTCAGAGCTGTTTTCTGCCTATATTATACTACAATAGAGGAGAAAAGTTATGCAAAATCAAGTTGAAAAGGTAGTTTTCGGACAGTCTGGGGGGGTATAGACTAACCTATATTTCCAGCGCCTCTGAATGCCAATTTAGCGGTTATCTGCCGCTTGCGGCGTGAGGAGGTGCGGCGTGATGAGCAATTATAAAGCATATCTGAAAAACTGGCTAAAAAAGAGACCGCGTGCTTATTGCGTTGTCAGGGCAGTAAGAGGCACCGACAGCGAATTTGAGAAAATTATAAACGCATATTTCCAGACCAAGAAGCCGATTCTTGTAGTTGATAATAATTTGGCTGAGGAATCGGAATTGTACTATATGATTTACAGGGGAGTAAAAGACAAGTACTATTCTGGATTTTTCGCAATGGTTCGTGAAACGATGCGATTTCTGGCGTTTTCAGAAACGTTGCCCCTGACGCCGGTAGTTTACTGGGAAAAAATGTTCTCTATTATGATGAGAGCATGGATTCCAAAACAGAAAATGTATTTGAGTACTACTTTGAACCGGTGTCTATACCATATGCACAATGGAAAATGCGCAATAGAAATTATTTGGTGGCAGACGGACGCGATACAGAGTGTGTAAAGGAAAATACAACCGAAAACAATACATATACCTTGAGCGAAGCAGAATTTCAACAATACGCGCGGCTGTATAAGAAATACTTTAAACTTAATGAAATTACAACGCACTATCTGGAGAGGGAAATTGCTACTCTCTTCAATAAGGGCGAGAGAGTGATTGGCGTCCATGTAAGGGGAACAGATTTTAAATACCAGGCAAATTACCATCCAGTATTTCAGGGCTTTGAAGTGTTCGTTCGAAAGACAAAAGAATTGCTGGAAAGCGACCACTACGACAAGATTTTCATCGCAACGGATGATGAAGAGGCTTTGAAATTGTTCCAGAGCGAATTTGGCGAGAAGTTGGTTTACTATACCGATTGTGCGCGGTCTACGGGAAATCTGGGCGTTCACATTTCAAAAAAGAAATCCCCCTATACTTTGGGCAATGAAATTCTTCGAGATGTATACACCTTGGTTGCGTGTACCAGCTTGGTGTGTGGTCTGTCTCAGGTCTCTTTTGCAGCCAGGTACATAAAAGCCGCAACAGGAACGGAGTATGAAAAGATAAATTCTGTTGAAATGGCATTAAACTCCAATGGCGGCAATCCGGGTAAGGTTGTACAGCGCGAGATAGATGAAGCTAGCCGCAAGGTCGGCAAGGATGGCAGGTGAACTCTTATATGTTACCGGTAAATATAGGAATAAGTAATTTAGGAGGTTCTCCTGTGGAACTAACAATTGCAATCGCAACGTATAACAGGAAAGAGCAACTCAGAAAAACGCTGGAGGGACAAAAAAGGAGTAGATTCGCTATGCACTTGAAAAAACTCATTAGGACATCAGTTCTCAAGACACTGATCATGAATGGCCATTATTTTGGAGTAGGGGGGGTACTGCACCCATATATACTTTGCTCCCGCAACGTCAAAATTAGGAAGCTGAAAGGCGCTGTAAGGATCGAAAATCCAACCAGAGGATGTGTAGAGCTTGGCTTTAGCGATACAGGCATTGCAGATCCGAAAACAAATAAGCTAATCTGGGAAAATAGTGGGGAAATCGTGTTTAAGGGCAAAGCGAGTTTTGCATTTGGCGACAAAATCTCATGCCATGGAAAGCTGACATTTGGAGATCATTTCGTGTCAAATGTGAATAGCGTTATTGTATGCAATAAGGAGATCACCTTTGGGGAGGGCTGCTTGTTGTCGTGGGAGTGTATGTTCATTGATACAGATTATCACGGCATCTATAATATGAATGAATTGGAAACAAAGATGAATTCGGACGAAGCTATTCAAATTGGAAAACATGTGTGGTTTGGTTGCCGAACCACAGTGCTTAAAGGGACAGAAATAGCAGATGACTGTATAGTGGCTGCCGGAGCAGTTATAAGGAAAAAACATACTGAACAAAACGCCATTGTAGGTGAAACTGGAGTGCTTCGCAAGGGTGTCGTTTGGCGGAGCTAAAGTCTCGAAGCGAATTGAAAATTTACATTATAATAATTGACATGGAGGGTAAAATGGCCGACAATCTGTTAGCAAGCAAGCAAGCAAGCAAGCAAGCAAGCAAGCAAGCACTTCGTTACGAATTGAATGGATTGATGTTGTAAGAGGAATTGTTATTGTCCTTATGGTGTTTGGGCATAACATTCAGTACGGGTCTGGAAGCAAGGTCTTGATGGAAGGATTATATTTTGAGAACACGGTATTTCAACTTATATACTCCTTCCATATGCCATGCTTGATGATGATATCTGGATATTTCTTTGCCTTTTCCATAGCGAAACCAGACTTTTGGAAACGTAAAGTGCAGAACACTCTGGTTCCTACATTAGCATGGTCGGCTATTCCGGCGGTGTTACCTTTAGCGAAGTCAGTAGTTTCACACAATCTTACGCTGGGGTCTTGGCTGAGTGCCGGAAAAACGTTTTTTACATATTATTGGTTTTTGTGGGCAATCCTCATTTTTACGTTTGTCATCTGGATATTCCACCAGTTCTGCAATGACAATTTATGGGCGTATATATTTATATTCATAGCGCTGCTTTTTACGCCAGACTGGCTAAATACATCGCTTTGGAAATATATGTATCCATATTTTGTGGCAGGGTATTTGTGGAATTCAAGAAAGGTTGAAATACAGCGATTAAAAGAACGGAAGGCACTTATAACAGTTATGCTTTTTGCAATATTCGGGCTGCTGTTTATGTTTTATAACACAGACTCTTTTATATACACAACGGGAATCGCGGTGCGCGATCTGAGGCAATTCGGCATAGACATTTATAGATATGCTATAGGTTTTGTCGGTTCTGCGTTGGTTATATGGATAGTCTATCTAGTGTATCCTACTGTTGAACGCAGCATTAGCAGCATAAATAAATGTTTTGCGTTTCTCGGACGTATAACACTAATTATATACGCAATTGATAATTTACTAAATAGCTACGTTCTTCCTGTGCTCACAAGGAACATGAATTTGAGTTATGTTTCAACGTTAGGCGAGACCACCGTTGTGATAGTAATTTGCGTTGCAGGAAATTGGCTAATAGGGCGGTTTTCATTTGCCAGTAAGTTGTTTTTGGGGAATAGGAAAGACAGACCGAAGACCAGTTAATAGTTTTTGACAGGGATTGCTCTTGGGGAGAACTGTACGCATGATAAATGCGGTTAAGGCGAGAAAGAATATCAGAGGTGGAAGTATAATGCACTCAAAAAAAGATGACGAAAGGCACAATAGAATGAGACTCTCGGATGAGTTGAGGGGGGGGCAAAGCGCCATGTAGATCCAAGAATAATTATTGTGATCGAGGCGTTGCGCCTTTATCGAGACTATCTACTGGGAAAAATCGTGATACCTTTGTGGATCTTTTGCGTGGCATAGCCATGATTCTCGTTTTTTATCACCACGCAAATGGCCCAGGCGCTGTGTATGTGCTGGGATTCCATATGCCGTTCTTTTTTCTACTGTCCGGGTATCTATTTTCGCAGAATCATTCATTGGATAAACCATGGAAGAAATATGTCTGCACTCGTTTTCAACGCTTAATGATACCGTATTATTGCTTTGGAGCATTTAGTATCATTATCTCCATTTTGATTCGAACAGAAGGATTTGTGTGGTACAGAGAACTACTCCGAATGGTTCTTTGCTTAAATTTAAAAGAAGAGCTCTATCTGAGACACAATTTCTGGTTTCTTGCGTGTATGTTTACAGCCTGCGTTTTGTGCTGGCTTACAAAGCGGTTTTCGGATCGGTTAAAAATCAGTATGATGATACCCGGTGTGGTGTTCTTGGCTGGCGATTTCGCGCTGGCGTATTTTGAAGTCAAATTACCATTCCAGCTTGATAATGGGTTACTGGCGGCTTTCTTTATTATTTTAGGGTATGAGGGAAGTACATTGGCGAAGAAAATGCTGGCTTCAAAATCTTTTTTACAAGGCGCACTGCTTTTGCTTTGTACTATTGGATTAATCTTATGTGTCAGAATACAACCTGGAAGCTATTTGATGTATGCTAATGAATATGGAAATTATGTTATCGCACAGATAGGTGCCATATGTGGTAGCGTTGCTTTTACAGTTAGCATGAGCTGGATTAGCAGGATTCTTTTCATACAGAGACAACCAATGAAGTTAATTATGAGTTATATACTGTGGGTAAGTGATAGAACCATTCCGCTTTTTCCTATTCATCTGATGCTATACTACTTCTTGAGTCCATACATGAGAAGCCGCAGTATGTTTTTACTTACGTTGATAATCATCGTTCCGATAACAAATCTGATATACCGATACATACCGATTGTTACAGGAAATGTTAAACGCACAAGTGCGGATTGAAGAAACGTAAGCGCCTCATAATCGCACGGGTAGCAAAGTAAAATGCTTGCAACAGAGACGAATCAAACATTTTCCAGCAAAGGTGTTTTGTAAGCATTTTACTATACAAACGCTGGCGCACAGTTGGCGCGGGCGGTTTCGCTCCATGGTGTCAGCTCCGCCAGTTCCTCATCAGTCATGTCCTTGCTTGGTCTGGCCTTGAGCAGAAACACCAGATAATCCTCAACATTCAGATGGTAGACCTTGGCCATTTCCACCATGGTATATACTCTGGCGCTGGCGTGAGCACCTTTCGGCGTATCACTGAACAGCCAGTTCCTGCGACCTACACAGAAAGGGCGAATTGCTTTTTCGGAATCGTTGTTGGAAAAACTGCATCGACCGTCTTCGAGATAGGTTTCCAGATACGGCTTTCTGTTGAGCGCATATTGAACAGCCTTCCCCAGACGACTGCCCTTGTCGTAATCCTTCAGCTTATCCAGCCAGTTCCAGAACGCAGCCAGAACCGCAGGGGCTTTCTTCAAGCGGTATTCGTGCCGCTGCTCTGCGCTGTAGCCGTGCTCCCGGCAATACCGCTCAATGGTAAAAAGCTTATCGCAATAGATAACTCCCTGCACGAAATGCTAGAAGCATTACGAATTGTTGATAAAGTTGTAGTGTACGAGTCTGTCGATCCTGAATTTTTTAGGGACAATTGATTTTGATATTCTTGCGCTTGGCGAAGATCACCGTGGTGGACGTTTTGATGCTGTGGAGCAGTGGTGCGAAGAACACAATAAAAGAGTTGTTCATTTGAAAAGAACAGAGGGAATTTGTTCTTCTGATATAAAGAAATCGCTTGAAGCAAAGCAAGAGAGGAAATTTAAAATGTCTACATTTAACAACGCAACCCTGATGATTACCGGCGGTACCGGCTCGTTCGGCTCCACCGTTTTGAAGCATTTTCTGGACTCTGATCTGAAGGAGATTCGCATCTTCTCCCGCGATGAGAAGAAGCAGGACGATATGCGCCACGAGCTTCAGGCGAAGCATCCGGAGAACGCGAAAAAGGTCAAGTTTTACATCGGCGATGTGCGCAACCCACAGTCTGTGCGCGATGCGATGTCCGGCGTGGATTACATTTTCCACGCGGCGGCGCTCAAGCAGGTGCCGTCCTGCGAGTTCTTCCCGATGCAGGCCGTTCAGACCAACGTGATCGGTACGGACAATGTCCTGCACGCCGCCATCGACGCCGACGTTAAGCGCGTGGTCTGCCTTTCTACCGACAAGGCGGCGTACCCTATCAACGCCATGGGTATCTCCAAAGCCATGATGGAGCACGTCATTTACGCAAATGCTCGTGTGGCGGCGGAGCGCGGCGGTACGACGATTTGCTGTACCCGCTACGGCAACGTCATGTGCAGCCGCGGCAGCGTGATCCCACTGTTTATCGACCAGATCAAGGCGGGCAATCCCATCACGATTACCGATCCCAACATGACGCGCTTTCTGATGAATCTGGACGAGGCGGTGGATTTGGTTATGTTTGCCTTCCAGCACGCCAATCCGGGCGATCTGTTCATCCAGAAAGCGGACGCTTCCACGATTGGCGATCTGGCGAAGGCTGTCCAGCAGCTCTTTGGCGACACCGGCACGAACATTATCGGTACTCGTCACGGCGAGAAGCTGTTCGAGACCCTGATGACCCGTGAGGAGCGTCTGCGCAGTGAGGACATGGGACAGTATTTCCGCGTCGCCGCCGACAACCGCGACCTGAACTATGATAAGTTCGTTGTCAAGGGCGAGGTACATACGATGGCGGACGAATCCTATACCAGCCACAACACGACCCGGCTGGATGTGGAAGGTACGGTCAAGAAAATATTGACTACAGACTATGTGCAGAACGCGCTGAAAGGCATCCCCAATGTATAAGGAAAAAATACTTCTCGTCGGCGCGGGTGGGTTCGGGCGCGTGGCGTCGGAGCTGGCAAGGCAGGAATACGACTGCGCATTCGTGGATGACGGCTTTGAAGTCGGTACGGAACTCTGCGGCGTGAATGTTGTTGGGAAAATATCGGATCTGCCAAAGCTCTTTGACAAGTACCGAAAACTGGTTGTCACCATCGGAAACAACGCACTGCGTGAGCGCATCTATAGCGCGGCAAAAAAATCGGGTATGATTTTCCAAATCTGCTCCACCCGACCGCGTATATCAGCCCCTATGCAAAACTCGGCTGGGGCTGCGTGATCCTCAATAATGCGGTCGTGCAGAACGGCGCGGTCGTTGGAAACGGCGTACTGCTGAATCCCGGTGTGGAGCTGCACCATAACAGCGTGGTGGGGCACTGCGCATTGATCTACCCAAATTCTGTTGTGCGCACATACGCGAAAGTAGGTGATCGCGTGCGGATCGGCAGCAATGTGACGATATGTAATAACGCAAACGTGGCAGACGATGCGGATGTTCCGGACTGTACCGCTGTCCATTGAGAGACGTAGCTACGACGCGATCCATGTCGATGCAGAAGTGAAGCTGTGGGTGCAAGGAAGCAGTCGGTTGACAGAAAGGGCATAAGATGGTTGAACATAATTTCAAATGGAAAAACGATGGTCGTACCAAGGTGATGATCGGCTGCGGAACCCGCCCGGAGATTATTCGCCTTGCGGCTGTGATAAAGAGATGCCGCGAGTACTTTGATACTTGCGTGGTGTATTATAACCAGAACTGGGACAGAAATCTGAGTACCGTTTTCTGGGAAGATTTCGAGCTGAGGAATACCTTCGGTGACTTCGGTCCGGATATTTTAGTGCCTGTGGTGGGAGATAATTTAGGCGTAACCTGTGGAAATATTCTGGGAAGAAGCTATGAGCTTCTATCAGAACTTCAGCCGGACGGATATCTGGTTCTGGGTGACACAAATTCATGTCTCTCTGCTATAAGTGCAAAGCGTCTTCATATTCCTCTTTTCCATATGGAGGCGGGCAACCGCTGCAAGGACGAGTGCTTGCCGGAGGAAACGAATCGCAGGATTGTGGATGTGATCTCTGATGTGAATCTGTGTTATTCAGAATTTGCAAGAAAATACCTGGCGGATACGGGGCTTCCGAAGGAGAGAACATATATGACAGGTTCTCCTATGGCGGAAGTGCTGCGGATGAATCTGGAGAAGATTGAGAAGTCTGATGTGCTGGAAAGACTGGGGTTGGAGAAGGACAAGTATATATTACTGTCTGCTCACCGTGAGGAGAATATTGACTCAGAGAAGAACTTCTTAAGCCTCTTTACAGCTATCAACGCCCTGGCTGAGAAGTATGATATGCCTATTCTTTATTCCTGCCATCCAAGAAGCAAGAAAAGGCTGGAAAGTTCAGGCTTTGAGTTGGATAAAAGAGTAAGGGTCAATGAGCCGCTTGGCTTTAATGACTATAATTGCTTGCAGATGAACGCACTGGCGATTGTAAGCGATTCCGGAACGCTACCGGAGGAGAGCAGTTTTTATCTTTCCATCGGACATCCGATTGCCGCGGTGTGCATCAGGACAAGCACAGAAAGACCGGAGGCACTGGAAGCTGGAGATTTCATTTTAGCCGGCATAACAACAAAGGAGCTTCTGAACGCCACAGACATGGCAATCAAGATGAAGCGCGACGGCGTTCTTGGCAAGCCTTGCCCTGATTATGTGGACGAGACAGTATCCATGAAGGCGGTAAGAATCATTCAGGGATATGTGAACGTGGTCAATAAGATGGTTTGGAGGAAGGACGGATGAAGATATTAGTCACCGGCGCGGCTGGCTTTGTCGGCCGCAACCTTGTTGAAAATCTGAAAAATATCCGTGACGGCAAAAACAGGACAAGACCCGCGCTGAATATCGAAGCAATATATGAATATGACAGGGAGAACTCAGCGGAGGAACTGGATGCTTTTTGCTCCGACTGCGACTTCGTGTTCAATCTCGCCGGGGTGAACCGTCCGAAAGACCCTGCCGAATTTAAGGCGGGCAACTTCGGCTTTGCGTCCACGCTGCTGGATACGCTGAAAAAGCATCATAACAAATGTCCCGTCATGCTCTCGTCCTCCATTCAAGCGACACTCGCGGGACGCTTTGGCACATCCGAATACGGTTTGTCCAAGCGCGATGGAGAGGAGCTGTTCTTCCGCTATGCGGAGGAAACCGGCGCAACGGGCTATGTTTATCGCTTCCCGAACCTTGTAGGCAAATGGGTAAGACCCAACTACAACAGCGCAGTCGGCACATTCTGCAACAATATTGCCAATGATCTGCCCATCACGGTCAATGACCCGTCGGTGGAGCTTGAACTTCTTTTCATCGACGATCTTCTGGAGGAGATGTACGACGCGCTGGAGGGCAAGCCTCACCGCTGTGAATTTGACGGTGTGAACACCGTTATTACCGAAATGGGCAAATATTGTGCCGCGCCGATTACACATAAGGCGACGCTGGGGTATATCGTCGAGTGCCTTCACACCTTTCACGACCAGCCGCAGACGCTCGTCATGCCGCAGATCGCACCCGGCTCCCTTGAGAAGAAGCTGTACTCGATGTATCTCTCATACCTCCCGAAAGAGAAGGTCGCGTTCGATCTCAAAATGAACTGCGACGAGCGCGGCTCCTTCACCGAACTGCTGAAAACAGTCGATCACGGTCAATTCTCCGTGAACATCTCCAAACCCGGCGTCACGAAGGGACAGCACTGGCATAACAGCAAGTGGGAATTCTTCATCGTGGTCAGCGGTCACGGACTGATCCAAGAGCGGAAGATCGGCGCGGATGAGGTTATCGAATTTGAGGTAAGTGGAGACAGAATTCAGGTGGTGCATATGCTGCCGGGGTATACCCACAATATCATCAACCTATCGAAAACAGAAAACCTCGTCACCCTCATGTGGGCAAATGAGATGTTCGACCCCAACAAGCCGGATACGTTTTTTGAGACGGTGTGATCTAACGCATGAACTGATCTACAGGACGAACGCAAATCTGTCACCTCTGGAAATGGTATGCCTTTCTATCCTCGCGTTGCTGGCGTGGCTTTGCAGAAAGAACCATCCGATTATTCCTGTGATATTCAGCGTTTTCCTGATTCTCCACATCACCCTCCTGCGCCGTGCGCCGGGGTATGATGAGACCATAAAGATTCACTTGCGGCTGCTGCCGAATGTCGGTGTATGGGCGGACATCAATGATATTGTATTTAACACAGCAGGGACGGTGGCAGGTGTGTGGACTGCAAAAAGGCTTGTTGCGATACACTGAGAAAATGCTTTGCGACTGGGCAGAGGTGAGCCCCACAGGTATGGGGGCCGTCAATGACCGTCGGCGTGTGGTTGAAAGTCTGTACAACTGCGGTTCTGGCGGCGACATATACACCATTTAACTTGTAACATCAGGAGACGACCAATATGAACACAATAACCACCTCCCACGCCGCTGTCTTCATGTCACGCGAGGTAATACCCTATGGATGAATTTTTCACAAACAACAAAGCTTCCATCGTGACCTCGAACCGCATCCTGTATACGCCGTCGACGTTTGCGAGGTCATCTCTCCTATACCTACAAGAGATCGGCGAACTGATGGCGCGGAGACCGCATGTGTCCAGCAGGGCGAATCTTTCCTCGTTCCTGTTCTTCTCGGTTGTGGACGGCGCGGGAAGTCTGTCCTATAACGGCGAGGACTATCAGCTGTCCGCCGGCGACATGGTATTCATCAACTGCGAAAAGCCGTACAAGCACACGACGAGCGCGGACAAACTTTGGACGCTGCGCTGGGTGCATTTCTACGGCGCGGCGCTTCCGGCAATCTATGAAAAGTACTGTGAGCGCGGCGGAAAGCCCGTCTTTCGCCCGGAGGACACCACAGCCTTCCACACCGAGTGGGAGTCCCTTATGGCGTTCGCCGCCTCAGACGACTATATCCGGGATATGCGCATCAACGAGGGCTTGAGCCGCTTGCTCACCCTGCTGATGGAGCAGTCATGGCACCCGGAAAATCAGGAGGATTTACCGAAGAAAAAGTCCATGATCGTTCCCGTGAAGGAATATCTGGACGCGAATTATGCGGAGAAGATTACGCTGGACGAGCTTGCAGCGAAGTTCTATATCAACAAGTATTACCTGCTCAAGACCTTCAAGGAGCAGTACGGGCAGCCCATCAACGCCTATCTTCTGAATCTGCGCATCACGAAGGCAAAGCGCCTTCTGCGCTTTACGGATAAGACGGTGGAGGCCATCGGGCTGGAGTGCGGACTTGGGGCGGCGCATTATTTCAGCGCACGGTTCAAGGAGGTGGAGGGCGTTCCTCCCAGCAAATACAGAGAACAGTGGTAGGAGATACAGTCCCGGCGGGATAGCTGGGAAAACAAACGAAAAATTCAATATAGGAGAGGACGGCCGATGCCGCTATGAATATGAACACAAGCCTTTACTTATCGCAGTCCTACGCAGATGCGTGGAGCGACTATGAACGATCTTTAAGAAGCGAAACCTTCCCGACATGGGACGCGGTGATCCTGACCGCCAGCGACGCGCATCAGGCGGAGGGCTTCCGTGCGCAGATCGAGGACAGAAGGAGCTTCCTGCCCTCAAGAACGACCTTCGCCGTGATCCCGGACGAGGGCGGCGTGCGCGTTGGCAGCGGCGGCGCAACGCTGAGCGTGCTCAGGTGGCTGTCTGAAAACGGCGGCTGGGCGGGCAGACGCATCCTCGTCATTCACAGCGGCGGAGACAGCAAGCGCGTGCCGCAGTACAGCGCGCTGGGAAAGCTGTTTTCTCCCGTGCCGCATAAGCTGCCGGACGGACGCAGCTCCACGCTTTTTGACGAATTCATGATCTGCATGAGCTCTGTTCCGGGGCGCATCCGCGAGGGAATGCTGCTGCTCAGCGGCGACGTTCTGCTGCTGTTCAATCCGCTGCTTATCGATTGGAACGGCAGCGGCGCGGCGGTCATCAGCTTCAAGGAGGATGTGGAGACGGGCAAGGATCATGGCGTGTACCTGCGCGGCGGCGACGGCAACGTCCGCTCCTTCCTGCATAAGCAGACGGTGGAGACGCTGCGCCAAGTCGGCGCGGTGAACGAGCATAACTGCGTGGACATCGACACCGGCGCGATCCTCATGGGGACGGACGTGCTGAACGCATTGGCTGCGCTGATTTCCACGGAGGAGAAGTACCGCGCCTTCGTGAACAGCGAGGTGCGCCTGTCGCTGTACGGAGATTTCCAGTATCCGCTGGCGACCGACTCCACACTCGAGCAATTTCTCCGCGAGAAGCCGGAGGGCAGCTACTGCGATGCGCTGACGGCGTGCAGAAAAGCCGTATGGGAAGTATTAAGACCCTACCGGCTGAAGCTGCTGCGGCTGGCTCCCGCGAAGTTCATTCATTTCGGCACGACGAAGGAAATCCTCGTGCTCATGACGGCGGGCGTGCAGAGCTACAGCGACCTCGGCTGGAACGGCGTGGTCAACAGCAGCCTGAGCGCCTGCGCCGGGTATAACTCGGTGGTTTCTGCGGGCGCGAAGATCGGGGAAAACGTCTACTGCGAGGTGAGCTATGTCCATAGCGCGGCGACCGTCGGCGCGGGGACGGTGCTTTCCTATATCGATATCCATGATGAGGTTATTCCCTCCGGCGTGGTGCTGCACGGACTGAAGCAGACGAACGGAAAATTTGTCGCCCGCATCTTCGGCGTGCAGGACAACCCGAAGGAAAATCAGCTGTTCGGGCATACGATTCCGTCAACACTTGGCAATACCCTGTGGGAAGCGCCGATCTATCCGGAATGCAATACCATCCGCGAAGCGGTGGCGGCGGCGCTGAGGCTGTACCATGCCGTGACGGAGGAACGCTGGGAGGACGTTGTTCGCGGCAAATCACTGGCGGCGGGCTTCCGCGATGCGGACCCTGAAGCGATTCTCGCATGGAATAAACGCATGGCGGAGCTGGTTCAGATGAACGGCATCCGTCAGCTGATCGAAAATAAAGCCCCTGCCCGTGAAGCGAAGCTGACCGCGCCCTTAACCAAAATCCAGACCGAGTGGTTGGAGCGCAGAATCGACGTCGCACAGTACGGCGAGCGGATGCGACTACATTATTATGTGGGAACGGCGCTGGGCGGTAAAGAGGGCGACAGCCGCGTCGTCAAGGCGTTTTCGACGCTGTCCTCCGCCATTCTGAAGGAGACGATGGCGGGACTTAAGGAGAACACGGCGTGCAAAATCGCAAAGGACTATGCCAAGGTCAGGCTTCCGCTGCGCGTCAACTGGGGCGGCGGCTGGAGCGATACTCCGCCGTACTGCAACGAAAACGGCGGAACGGTCCTCAACGCGGCGATATTGCTGAACGGAGAACGTCCCGTCAAGGTGAGCCTCCGGCGGCTTCCGGAAAAGAAGATCGTGTTCGAGAGCCGGGACATGGACGTTCACGGCGAGTTTGACGAGATTGCGCCGCTTCAATCCGTAGGCGATCCCTACGACCCTTATGTGCTTCAGAAGGCGGCGCTGCTGGCCTGCGGCGTGATTCCCGCGGCGGGTGGCGATTTGCAGGAGATATTGACAAGACTCGGCGGCGGTATCTGGATGGACACGGAGGTCACGGGCGTGCCGAAGGGAAGCGGACTCGGAACGTCCTCTATCCTCGCGGCGGCGTGCGTCAAGGCGATTCTTGAATTTCTCGCGATCCCGCACACCGAGGACGACCTGTATTCCACCGTGCTGTGCATGGAGCAGATCATGTCCACAGGCGGCGGCTGGCAGGATCAGGTGGGCGGCGTGACCGACGGCGTGAAGTATATCACTTCCAAGCCGGGACTGAACCAGAAGCTGACTGTTCAGCATCTGAGTCTCGGCGCAGAAACCGTAAAGGAGCTGAACGAACGCTTCTGCCTGATCTACACCGGGCAGAGACGGCTTGCGCGAAACCTCCTGCGCGACGTAGTGGGACGCTATATCGGCAACGAGCCGGATACGGCGTCCGCGCTCAACGAGATCCAGCGCGTCGCCGTTCTGATGCGCTTCGAACTGGAGCGCGGCCATGTGGACGATTTCGCGGAACTGCTCACGCAGCACTGGACGCTTTCCAAGCAAATCGACGCAGGCTCCACCAACACGCTGATCGACCAGATCTTCGACGCGGCGGAGGATCTTCTGGACGGCAAAATGGTCTGCGGCGCAGGCGGAGGCGGCTTCTTGCAGGTGATTTTAAAGAAAAACGCAACCAAAGAGCAGCTTCAGAGTCGATTAAAAGCCGTCTTTGCGGATACGGACATCAACGTCTGGGACTGCAAATTGGTATGAAAATTCCGATGGGAATGAAAACGGGGAAACCACCCGTTTTCCCATCGTCTGATTTAACTTGTAACGGTATTGAAAGGAGGGCGGCGCCGATGAAGAAATTAGCCTTCAACCGGGAGAAATTAGAAAAGGAAGTGCTGGACGCGGTTGTCAAGCTGTTTAACAGCAGGGAAAATGAGCAGCACGACATCTCCTTTGTGGCAGATGCGCTTGGAATCAGCGCACTCAAGGCGCGAAAGCTGCTCATTACCGCGGGGGAGAGGAATCACATGGTGTATTACAGCTCACCGCTGGCAGAGCAGATCCGTAGGCTTTATGCGCAGGGCAAAACCGTGCGGGAGATCGGAAATGTAGTCGGTCTTTCCCATGCGTCGGTCATCGGCTATCTGCCCTACAGCAAGACGGTGTATTCCATGCGGGAGATCAGCCGGGACGCGCAGCGTATCTGCCGCTACCGCGAGCGCGTAAAGCTGTGCGAAGAATTTATGGACTGTGCAGCCGGAATGGACGCTGCAAAGGAAGAGGACTACCTCTGGCAGACGCTGGTGCGGCTTGAAGGCTGCGTGTTCCGGACATCCGGTCGAAACGGGAAGGGCGGCGTGAAATTCACCTACAGCATCAAACTGCGCAAGGACGGCACGCCGGGTGGCGAGCTCAAGGTTAATCGGAAGGAAAAGACCATCACCCGCGCGTCGGTGATGTTAGCCTATAAGAGAGCAAAGGCAATGGTCGTCGTACCGGGACCGAAGGCACTGGACGGTGTGTTTGGCGCAAGCTACCTCTATCCGATTTTTCTCCGTCTCGGCGTGTGCCGTGCGGAATAAGAAGGGCACACCCTTCTTTAATTTAACTTGTAACGAAAAATGCGGCTCATAAAAAACCAATATATCGTAAGTGCAAGCCAATATACTGAATTCAGTCAGGAGAAAATTTACTGTATAATTATATCATGGCGTGTGCCATAAGGAAAATAAAAAAATGCCGTCGTTGGCGGCAGTGGAGGTACATATGAAAAAAGCGCTTATCACGGTCATCGCGGCATGGTCGGCTCTGCGATTGTGAGAGAGCTTGAAAGACAGGGCTATCACAATATTATTACGAGAACACATAAGGAGCTGGACTTGCAGCGTCAGGACGCGGTGGAGGAGTTCTTCGCACAGGAAAAGCCGGAATATGTCTTTCTCGCGGCGGCGAAGGTCGGCGGCATTGTCGCCAATCAGGAGGCGCTGGCGGACTTCATGTACGACAATATGCTGCTCGAAATGAACGTCATCCACTCCGCGTGGAAAAACGGCTGCAAGAAGCTGGAGTTTCTCGGCTCGTCCTGCATCTATCCCCGTATGGCACCGCAGCCTATGAAGGAGAGCTGCCTGCTGACCGGGGAGTTGGAAAAGACCAACGAAGCCTATGCGCTGGCAAAGATCAGCGGGCTGAAATACTGCGAGTTTCTGAACCGTCAATATGGCACGGACTATATCTCCGTCATGCCCACGAATCTCTACGGTCCCAACGACAACTAGAGCTATGGAATCCCGAATACAAGGGGTTTGACGATTATATGCACGCTTTTCTTATGCGTTATCAATAACAAAGTATAAAACCAAAATAATTACCCAAAATAAATATAAAGTATTTTAGCTAAACCCTTGACGTATTAGCTAAAATAGCGTATAATAATATTCGCCAATAAAGGAGGCGTTTTATATGACAACTGTAACTGCAACTGATATTCAGAATAATTTCGGTAAGTATCTTCAATTGGTACAAACAGGCGAAGAAGTCATTATCCTGCGTAATGGTCTGGAAATGGCAAGACTTATATCGCATGATAAAACCGTTTCATTTCTTTCCGACTCTCTGGTAGGTGTCTTAAAAAATGATTATGATGACAAGAAAATGAAAGCGGAAAGGATGAGCAAATATGAAAGCGCTGATTGATACAAATGTCATTCTTGATGTTTTGTGCAACAGATTACCGTTTGTCGAAGATGCTCAGAAATTATTCAGATTATGCGAAGTTAACAAAATAACAGGATATATATCTGCACTTTCAATTCCAAACATAATCTATATTATGAGAAAAGAGCTTGATGCAGATAAAATAAGTGACATTCTTGAAAAACTCTCACTTATTTTCACAATAGCGGATTTGAAAAGCTCAGATTTAACAAAAGCTGTCAAGCTTGGGTTTGACGACTACGAAGATGCGTTCCAAAGTGTTTGTGCGTCCAGAATTAAAGCAGATTATATTGTTACAAGAAATATTAAGGACTTCTCAGGCAGTAAAGTTACGGCTATAAAGCCGTCTGAACTTTTTGAACGCCTATGAAAGCTAAGTGAACAAATGAAGAGGTGGGTGTTATTTGTAATAGACATCGGCGGTTATACGACAGATGTTTTGCTTCTTAAAAACGGTAAACCGGACTTGCGATTCTGCCGCAGTCTTGAAACCGGTATTATCACGATGAACAACGAAATTGCGCGTAAAGTAAGTGCATTGCATGATATGCTTATAGAAGATGAACACATCAGTGCGGTTCTTACCGGTGCGGATACCATTCTGCCTGATGATGTAAAACAGACAATTTGCGGTGCTGCAAAGTTGCACGCCGATAATATTTTGATAGAATTCTTAGAAAAAATGACGGATTGAACTTCGATGAAATATTAGCCACAAAGCCGGTAAAATAAGACACTTATAACACCTTTGCGGGAAATGAAAATCACGTGGGAAATCCGTGGGAAATTATAAAATCCACAGTGAGAAAAACTGCTGAAACGCAGTATCTACGGGCACTTTTAAAATGCGGTTTCAAGACGAAGCCCGTCGCGGCAAGGCTTTTGAAGGTCTTTTAAACCGTTATTTCGGCAAATAATTTATAAAACGGAGGAAAACAGAATGAAATATGTATGTCCCTGCGGATATGTTTATGACGAAACTTTGGGCGACCCGGATAACGGGATAGCGCCGGGAACAAAGTGGGAAGATGTCCCCGAAGATTTCCTTTGCCCCGTTTGCGGACTCGGCAAAGATATGTTTGAAGCAGAATAATACTAATATTTAACACTAACGGGTTGCCGCAGTTCTGCGCGCGGCCCGTTTTCCGCGCGACGGGTAATTCGGCGGCTTCGCCCAAAAATTTGGCAAACGGGCGGCACTGCCTAATTGATAAAATCATATAAAAGTGGTAAAATATAATAAAATAAAACAGTAAAGTTTAAATGTCCGCTGAATGAAAGGAGAAATGAGATGTGAGTAAAAAGAGCAATAACAAGGCGTTACGCAATGCCGCAATCGCCACGGGCGCGTCGGCAGGAACGCTGGCGGTAGGTGCCGCGCTGACCTATTTAGGGACTAAACTGCTTATAAACACGGCGCTGGACAGGACTCCGCCTAAGGTTATGCAAAAGGCGAACGGGTTGATCTCAGGCTCGGCTAAAGAGCCGGCCGTTCCCGAACCGGCGCTGGAAGCCTCCGAAAAATTACGGAACAGCGAAAATCAGGTCGTTGAAACCGTAGCGCACGACGGCACATGTCTTGTGGGGCATTATATTCCCTGTGAAAAAGCAAAACGCCTTATAATAGCCGTGCACGGCTGGCGTTCGTCCTGGGACAAGGATTTCGGGCTTATATCCGATTTTTTCCGTGACAACGGATGCAATGTGCTGTATATTGAGCAGCGCGGACAGAACGAGAGCGGCGGCGATCATATGGGATTCGGTCTTGTTGAGCGATATGACTGCATTGACTGGATCCGTGCCGCAAACGAGCAATTGGGCAACAAACTTCCGATTTATCTGTGCGGTGTTTCAATGGGCGCGGCGACCGTTCTTATGGCGTCGGGTGCGGAACTCCCGGAGAATGTTCACGGCATAATTGCCGATTGCGGATTTACCTCCCCCGAAGAAATCTGGCGGCACATCGCGCGCAAAAATCTGCACGTGCCTTATGTTACCAAAAAGCGCATTGCCGACGCTATGTGCAAAAGGAAACTCCTTGTCGGCGCGAACGAATACTCGACCGTAACGGCGGTGCAGAACGCGACGGTTCCGATACTTTTCATTCACGGCACAGCCGACCGCTTTGTTCCGATAGAGATGACCTACAAAAACTATGCCGCCTGCGCCTCCCCGAAAGACCTTTTGGTAGTTCCGGGTGCCGGTCACGCGCTCAGTTATTATGTTGAACCGGAAAGATACGAGGAAACGGTAAAGCGTTTTTGGAAACGGTATGACAATGCCTGAGCGGCGGTGCGGCGTATGCGCCGCACGACGGTGAATAACAGCAGGTAAAAAGGGGCCGCAGTCTGTTCGCAGACTGCGGCCTGTTAATTTTAATTCAGCATTTTTAATTCCCGATTTTATCTTTCCCCGACTCTAACAAACATACGGTTTCTATATGCGCGGTGCGGGGGAAGAGGTCAAAGGTTTCGGCTTTTACGGGGGCGTAGCCGCAGCCGCTTAATATCTTGATATCGCGCGACAGGGTGGCGCTGTCGCAGGAAACGTAAACTATCCGCTCGGGTGCGAAACCCTCGGCTACCGTGGCAAGCAGTTCGGGGGAACAGCCCTTGCGCGGAGGGTCGACAATCACGGTGTCGGCGGATATGCCGCGGCGTTTTAAATCGGCGGCGGCGCTTGCCGCATCGGCGCAGATGAACTCCGCGTTTGTTATGCCGCCTGCCTTTGCGTTTGCGGCGGCGTCACGCACCGCGTCAGCCACTATTTCCACGCCGATTATCTTTTCGGCTTTGTTTGCCATTGTAAGTCCTATCGTACCCGTGCCGCAGTAAAGGTCAAGCACGGTTTTGCCCTGCGGCGCGGCGTATTCAGCCGCTTTTTTGTAAAGCTGTTCCGCCATGGTACGGTTGACCTGATAAAACGAATGGGGCGAAATGCGGACACGCACGCCGCAAATTTCATCGGTAATATACGGGTCGCCGTACAAAAATGTGCAGCCCTCGCCCATAATTACATTGGTATCCGCCGTGTTGACGTTTATCCCGAAGCTTTTAAGTCGGTCGCCGAGCAGATTTTTAAGTCTGTTTGTAAGTTCGGCACCGTGCGGCAGCGATTGCCCGTTTATTACTATAATAACCATTATTTCGCCGGTAATTTCGGCATATCGCAGGTAAATGTGGCGCACAAACCCGATTTTCAGCACCTCGTTATAGGCGGAAATGCCCTTTTCGGTTAAAAAGGTGCAAATACATTCGGTGATTGCGGCAAATTCGGGCGGTTGCAGGGCACAATCGGTGCAGGGGTTGACCCTGTGGCTGCGCGGTGAAAAAAAGCCTGCCGTTACCCTGCAGTCCGACTCGGTTACGGGGTACTGCGCCTTGTTGCGGTAACCGCAGACACGGTCGGGCGCGGCATTGATTTTTTCGACAATATCCCCGCTCACGCCGCCTATTCGGCGCAGATTATTCCGCACGGCGGAAAGTTTAATTTCCAACTCCGCTTCATAATTTATATGACGGAACACACAGCCGCCGCATTTGCCGAAAACGGGGCAGTCATTTTCCGCGCGCGAGGGCGCAGGAGAAATTATTTCAAGAATTTTGCCGTAGGCATAGTTCTTTTTCACCTTAACTACCAGTATTTTTAATTTATCGCCTACAGCGGAAAAAGGGACAAAGACCGCCGTGCCGTCAATTCGGCATACGCCGGCGCCTTCGCCCGTCATATCGGTTATTTCAACCTTAAAAACATCGTTCTTTTTCAAGTTTTTCACCTCTACAGCCGCTTTTTGGGCGCATCGGTTTTTTCGGTTTCTTTTAAATTTTCATCATCAATTCCCGCAAGGAGGCAGAGGTAGTGTTTCACCCTGCTGTCCATATCTCCGTTCGAGTCTATTGCCGCCGCAATATATTTTTTGGACACGCCGTAAAGTTCGGCGCTCTCGCCCTGTTCCAATCGGTCAAGATAATCCTTGCAGTCGCGGCACATATAAAGGTCTTTGACCTCGCTGTCAAACGGGTAGTCTTTTGAAAGCGGAACTCTGTAACCGCATATGCAGCATATGTGAGTCAATTATATCACCCATTCTAGATGTTAGATGTTAGACGCTAGACATTAGACGTGGTGGATGGCAGTTTGAGCGCTGACGGTGCGCACCCACTACTTGCCTCCCGTTCTAGACGTTAGACGTTAGACTTTAGATGTTAGATGTGGGGTACTAGACGTTAGACTATAGACATTAGACCCTAGACGATGGTAATGGTAGTTTGTGCGCTGACGGTACGCACAAACTCTTGCCTCCACCTGACGGGGTGCGGGTGTCCGGTGGACACCTCTGCGAAGCAGAAGCACCGACCGAGGCGGCAGCCGAGACGGTG